>DATGQT010000161.1:0-13074 GCA_035304085.1 Rubricoccaceae bacterium | reverse complement strand
GTGAGGTCGCCGGAGAGGGCCTGCCACGTCTTCCCGCCGTCGAGCGAGCGGTGGACCTTGTTGGAGCCGAGGTAGAGGATGTCCGGGTTGTGGGTCGAGAGGTGGATGGGGCTCTGCCAGTTGAAGCGGAGCGGGCGCTCGCCGAGTTCGTGGCGCGGCGTGATGCGCTCGGCCCGGGCGCCGCCCTCGGCGTCGCGGTCGAGGCGGAAGTAGTTGCCGAACTGGAAGCCGGTGTAGACGAGGCGGTTCGTGCGGGGGTCTACGGCCACCTGCATCCCGTCGCCGCCGAGGAGGCGCTTCCAGGGGTAGTCGCCCTCGCCGAGCCAGTCCTCGTCGGCCTCGTAGGTGCTCGGGCCCACCCAGACGCCGTTGTCCTGGAGCCCGCCGTAGACGTGGTATGGCTCGGCCATGTCGTAGGCGACGGCGTAGAACTGCCCGACGGCCGGCACGTTGGCCTTGGACCACGAGGCGCCGTCGTCGAACGACACGTTGACGCCGCCGTCGTTGCCGCTGATGAGGTGACCCGGCCGCGTGGGGCTGACGTAGAGGGCGTGGTGGTCCACGTGGACGTGCGGCGCGTCTATCGCCTCCCACGTGGCGCCGCCGTCGGAGGAGGCGATGAGGGGGACCCCGAGGAGGTAGAGGCGGTCCGGGTCGTGCGGCGCCACGCGGAGCTGGCCGAAGTAGTAGCCGTAGCTGAAGAAGAGGTCGTCGAGGTAGCCCTCGTGCGTGCGCGCCCACGTCCGGCCGCCGTCGTCGGAGCGGTACACCTCGGCGCCGACGACGGGGGTGTCGAAGAGCTGCTGGTTGGCGTCCTCGAGGTAGTGGACGAGGTCGATGGGCTCCAGCGTCCCCTCGCGCACCATCTCGAGGATGGACTCGGCGGTGTAGGAGAGCGGGAAGCCGTTGCGGTCGAGGAAGTCGTTGAGCGCCTCCTCGGCCACCTCGAGGAACTGCTCGCGGGTCATGGTTTCGAGGTCCTCGCGCGTGAGCGCCGGCCGCTCCTCGTCCGGGTCCTCCGGCCGCCGCGCCTGGTTGTCCACGACGGCGTAGAGCCGCCCGTTCGCCGCCACGGCGAGGCCGATGCGGCCGGCGGTCTCGCCCGTCGGGAAGCCGTTGCCCGGCGTGGTCAGGAGCGTCCACGTGGCGCCGCCGTCGTCGGAGCGGTAGATGCCGGAGCCTTCGCCGGCCTCGGAGAAATCCCAGGCGCGGCGGGCGCGCGTCCACGTCGCGGCGTAGAGCACGTCCGGGTTCGACGGGTCGAGCACGAGGTCGGTCGCGCCGGTGTTCTCGTCCACGTACAGCGTCTTCTCCCAGGTCGCGCCGCCGTCGGTGGTGCGGTAGACCCCGCGCTCGGGGTTGGGCGAGTAGAGGTGGCCGAGGGCGGCGACCCAGACGGTGTTCGGGTCATCCGGGTGGACGAGGACGCGGCCGACGTGGTGGGTCTCGCCGAGGCCGAGGTGCGTCCACGTCCGGCCGCCGTCGGTCGAGCGGTAGACGCCGTCGCCGGCGTAGGAGGAGCGGGAGGAGTTGCTCTCGCCGGTGCCGAGCCAGATCGTCTCACCGTCGCCCTCGGGGTCGGTCCAGTCCACCGCGAGGTCGCCGATGGTCATGACGGCGAGGGTGTCGAAGAGCGGCTCGAAGGCGGTGCCGTTGGAGGTCGTCTTCCACAGCCCGCCCGAGGCGTAGGCGACGTAGAACGTGGCGGGGTCCGTCGGCGAGGCCTCGAGGTCGGCCACGCGCCCGCTCATCACGCGCGGCCCGACGCTCCGGAACGGGACGTTGCCCACGAGCGAGCGCGCCTGGAGCGCCCTCCGCTGGTCGTAGGCGCCCGCCCGCTCGGCGCCCGGCGTCGGCGGGACGGGGTTGACGGCGTGGAGGGCGTCGTCGCCCGAGCGCTCGGGGGCGCCGTCGGACGCCATCTGGGCGAAGGCGGCGGGGGCTGCGAGGAGGGTGAGGAGGACGGCGTAGCGGAGTCGCATGGGGTCGGGACCAGGAAGCGGCGGTGCTTGTTACTTTGGAGCCGAGGAAGGACTTCCCCTCCTGGACGGGAGGGGCCAGGGGTGGTCGATCCGATGTGCTTCCTCAGCATCGGGTCCACCCCCTCCCCCTCCGGGGGCTCCCCCTGTCCAGGGGGAGAACTCACGCTGGAGTCTGCGGAGGCCTCATCGCTGGACACCTGAAACTACGTCCCCCACCATGACCGAACTCGACTCCCCCGCCCGCCTCCTCAGCCGGTACCGCCACCGCGCGCAGCGGGAGGCGAAGCGGCCCGGCCGTGTCCGCTCCATCGCCCGCCGCGCGGGCGCGAAGCTCCGCGAGCACCGCGACCAGCTCGGCACCCTCCGCGACGACCTCCCCGTCCTCCTCCGCCTCGCCCGCGCCTGGGCCCGCGGCGACTACCGGGCGATCCCCTGGAAGAGCCTCGTCCTCCTCGTCGCCGGCCTCCTCTACTTCCTCGCCCCCGCCGACGCCGTCCCCGACTTCATCCCCGTCCTCGGCTTCCTCGACGACGCCGCCGTCATCGCCTACGTCCTCCGCGCGATCCAGACCGACGTGCGCGCTTTCGAAGAATGGGAGGCCGAGGCCGACGCGGCGCGTGCGCTCCCCCCTCCGGGTGCGTAATTTTTAGCACCACGGGTCAGACCGCGGACGGCCGACGGCAGACCGCCGCGCACTACGGTTCCTCAACTTCATCGTCATGCGTCTCTGCTTCCTCCTCCTCGCCTTCCTCGCCTTCCCGGCCGCGGCCCAGCCGGTCGCCGAGCCGGCCGACTCCGCCGCCGTCGCCTTCCTCAAGGCCGAGGCCACCGAGCGCGGCCAGGTCATGGACCACGCCCGCTGGCTCACCGACGTCCACGGCCCCCGCCTGACGGGCTCGCCGCAGCTCGAGGCGGCGCAGCGGTGGGCCGCCGAGCGCTTCCGCTCGTGGGGCCTCTCGGCCGAGCTCGTGCCGTGGGGCGAGTTCGGGCGCGGATGGAGCGTCGCCCGCTTCGCCCTCAACGCCCGCGTGGGCGGGCCCGACGTGGCGCCGCAGGCGTTCGCGCTGACGGCCGTGCCGAAGGCGTGGAGCCCCAGCACCGGCCACGTCACCGCCCCCGTCGTCGTCATCGACCGCGACGACGAGGCGGCGCTCGAGCGCTACCGCGGGCAGCTCCGCGACAAGGTCGTCCTGCTGACGGGCGAGCCCGAGGAGGTCGAGGTCGGCTTCGAGCCCATCGCGAGCCGGCGCGACGCGCAGGGGCTCCTCGACCTCGCCAACGCCGCCACGCCCGACGCCACCACGCGGCGCTACAGCCGCGAGACGCTCGAGCGCTTCATGGCGCAGCAGCGGCGGCTGGCCGCGCTGTTCGCCGAGGCGCCGCTGGCCATCCTCGAACCCTCCGGCCTCGGCGGCTCCGGCTCCATCCGCGCCATGGCCGCCGCCGTCCCCGTCCCCGAGGGCGGGACGTACCTGGACCGCCCGCAGCCCTGGGCCGAGGGCGTCGAGACCGTCCCCCAGTTCGTCGTGCTGACGGAGCACTACAACCGGCTCCTCCGCCTCGTCGAGGCCGGGCAGGACGTGGCGGTGGACCTCGACTTCGAGGCGGCCTGGACCGACGACCCCGTCGAGTACAACGTGATCGCCGAGATCCCCGGCACCGACCTCGCCGACGAGATCGTGATGGTGGGGGCGCACGTGGACTCGTGGCACGGCGGCACCGGCGCCACCGACAACGCCGCCGGCTCGTCCGTCGTCATGGAGACGGCCCGCCTCCTCGACGCCTACTTCGACCAGGCCGGCACCCGGCCGCGCCGGACGATCCGCTTCGCGCTGTGGAGCGGCGAGGAGCAGGGGCTCCACGGCTCCCGCGCCTACGTCAACGAGCACATCGCCGAGACCGCCGGCTACGGCGAGCCGCCGACGGCGCTGCGCGAGGGCCACGCCCGCCACTCCGCCTACTACAACCTCGACAACGGCACCGGCCGCATCCGCGGCGTCTACCTCCAGGGCAACCCCGCCGTCGCCCCCATCTTCCGCGCGTGGCTGACCGCCTTCGCCGACTCGACGGCCCAGACCCTCTCCCTCGGCAACACCGGCGGCACCGACCACGTGCCCTTCGACGCCGCCGGCATCCCCGCCTTCCAGTTCATCCAGGACCCCGTCGCCTACTTCGGCCAGACGTGGCACGGCTCGATGGACACCTTCGATCACCTCGTCGAGGACGACCTCGAGCAGGCCGCCGCCCTCATCGCCACGTTCGCCTACCACACGGCGCAGCGCGACGAGAAGCTCCCCCGGAAGCCGCTCCAGCTCGCCCCGGCCGAGACGGCGGGGACGGACTGACGCCGCACACGCCTCACCTTCGCTCGTAGGGACACGGCGCGCCGTGTCCCTACGTCGTTTCCAGAGAGACGGCTATTTTCCCGGACCGACGGCGCGGTGGCAGCCCGCCGCGCTTTTTCTCGCACGTCGGCGCGGCAAGCCGTATCGTGCCGCTCCTCCCCCCCCGCAACCCCTTCCACGACCATGGGCCTCTGGGACAAGATCAAGGGCGAGTTCATCGACATCGTCGAGTGGACCGACGCCTCCTCGGACACGCTCGTCTACCGGTTCGAGCGCTACAACAACGAGATCAAGTACGGCGCGAAGCTCGTCGTCCGCGAGGGCCAGGAGGCCGTGTTCGTGGACGAGGGCAAGCTCGCCGACGTCTTCCCGCCGGGGACGTACACCCTCGAGACGGCCAACGTCCCCATCCTCTCGACGCTGCAGGGGTGGAAGTACGGGTTCGAGAGCCCGTTCAAGGCCGAGGTCTACTTCGTCAACACCCGCCAGTTCACGGACCAGAAGTGGGGCACGAAGAACCCCATCATGCTCCGCGACCCCGAGTTCGGGCCGCTCCGCCTCCGCGCCTTCGGCACCTACGCCTTCCGCGCCAGCGACCCCGCCACGCTCATCCGCGAGGTCGTCGGCACCGACGGCCACTTCCGCTCGGACGACATCTCGAACCAGCTCCGCAACCTCATCGTCGCCCGGTTCACCGACGTGCTCGCCGAGAGCAAGCTGGCCGCGCTCGACCTCGCCGCCAACTACGACGAGCTCGGCGAGTTCGTCCGCAAGCGGATCGAGGACGAGTTCGACGGCTACGGCATCGCCATCACGTCGATGCTCGTCGAGAACGTCTCGCTGCCGCCGGAGGTCGAGCAGATCCTCGACAAGCGGACGAGCATGGGGATCGTCGGCGACCTCGGGGCCTACACGCAGTTCCAGGCGGCGCAGGCGATGGAGAAGGCGGCCGAGAACCCCGGCGGGATGGCCGCGGGCGGCATGGGCATGGGGATGGGCTTCGCGATGGCCAACCAGATGGGCGGCGCGATGGCCCAGCAGGGGGGCGGCCCTCCGCCGCCCCCGCCCGGCCAGCAGTTCCACGTCGCCGAGGGCGGCCAGACGCGCGGCCCCTACGACATGCAGACGATCCGCGGCCAGATCCAGAGCGGCACGCTCACGCGCGAGACGATGGTCTGGAGCCAGGGTATGGAGGGCTGGCAGCCCGCCGGGCAGGTCGATGCGCTCCAGGGCCTCTTCGCTGCCGTGCCGCCGCCCCCACCCCTCGCGGCGCCGCCCCCGCCCGAGTCGAGCGGCCCGACGCCCTGAGGTTTGAGAGGGAGAAAGGGGGAGAGGGAGAGAGGGGGCACTCCTCCTTTCTCCCCTTCTCCCTTTCCCCCTCTCCTTGATTCCCCCATCCCCTCCAACCCCTGACGCGATGGAGCTCGCACCACCCGCCACGGGCATGCAGCAGTACCCGTGCAAGAGCTGCGGGGCCGACCTCCAGTTCGCGCCGGGCACCAACCACCTCGTCTGCCCCTACTGCGGCACCGAGAACGAGATCGCCACGGCCGAGGTGGTGATCGAGGAGCTCGACTTCGAGGCGGCGGTGCGGGAGCTGGCGGGGAGCGCCGTCACGATGGAGGTCGTCACGGCGAAGTGCTCGAACTGCGGGGCCGAGACCACGCTCGACCCCAACGTCACGGCCGACGTGTGCGCGTTCTGCGGCGCCGCGCTCGTCCTCGAAGGCGCCTCGACGCGGCTCATCAAGCCGCAGAGCCTGCTGCCGTTCAAGGTCACCGAGGCCGAGGCGCAGGAGGCCTTCCGGAAGTGGCTCAAGGGCCTCTGGTTCGCGCCCAACGACCTCAAGCGGCACTCCGGCACCACCCACCGCCTCGCCGGCCTCTACATCCCCCACTGGACCTACGACGCCAGCACCGACACCCGCTACACGGGCCAGCGCGGGACGTACTACTACACCACCGAGACGTACACCGCCACCGAGAACGGGAAGCCCGTCACGCGCACGCGGCAGGTCCGCCACACCTCGTGGAGCCCCGCCGCCGGCCGCGTCCACGTCGCCTTCGACGACGTGCTCGTGTGCGCGAGCGAGACGCTGCCGGCCGTCTACCGCCCCCGCCTCGGCCCGCCCGAGCTCAAGGAGCTCGTCCCCTTCTCCGACGCCTACCTCTCCGGCTTCCGCACCGAGCACTACACCGTCGGCCTCGAGGACGGCTTCCGCGCGGCGACGGACCACATGCAGCCCGAAATCGACCGCGCCATCCGGTCGGACATCGGCGGCGACGAGCAGCGGATCCTCCACAAGGACACCCGCTACAGCGACGTCACCTTCAAGCACATCCTCGTGCCGCTGTGGCTGAGCACGTACCGGTACAAGGACAAGCCTTACCGGTTCGTCGTAGACGCGCGGACGGGGCAGGTGCAGGGCGAGCGGCCGTGGAGCGCCGTAAAGATCGCCCTCGCCGTGCTCGCCGTCCTCCTGCTCGTCGTCCTCTTCGCCTCCCTCAACCAGGGCTGACGCGTGGCCGGCTCGCCGCCGATGCCGCGAGGTCGGCGCGTGCTCCTCGCGGCGGCCCTCCTCGCGGGGCTGGGGGCGGTCGGCTGGCTCGCCTTCGCGTACGGCACGGCCGGCCTCGTCCTCCGCAGCGGCGACTGCGCCGGTCGCGCGGCCGTGGATCTCCTGCTCCTCGGTGGGCTCGTCGCCATCGTCGCGGCCTGCGCCGCACCCCCCATCCTCCTCGTGCGAGGGCGCGGGCGACTGGCCCTCCGCGCGCTGGGGATCGGCACGGCGGGCGTCGTCGTCTTCTACACCCTCGCCTTTGCCGGCGTGAGCACTGCTTGCAGTTGACGGCTTTCTCCCCCTTCCTTTGACCCGTGCGGATCCTCTTCACCATGACCGGCGGCTGGGGCACCGGCAGCGGCACCGTCGTCGCCGCGCTCGCCGACCGCCTCCACGCCCTCGGCCACGAGGTCGCCGTCCTCTACCCGGACACGCGCGGGGCGCCGGACGTGGGCGACGTGCCCGCCCCCGAGGCCGAGCACTTCCTGTGGACGTTCCCCATCCGCGAAGGCGAGACCGAGCTGTACACGTTCCCCCTGATGATCCCGGACCCCAACCCGGCCAACTTCGACCGGGCCTGGACCTACGCCGACCTCTCCGACGCCCAGCTCGACCTCTTCGTCCGCTCGTTCCAGACGCGGGTGCGGGAGGTCGTAGCGGCCTTCCGGCCCGACGTCGTCGAGTGCCAGCACATCTGGGCGATGCCGTACGCCGTGGCGCGCCTCGGGCTGCCGTACTTCGTGATGGCGCACCACTCGGACCAGATGGCCTTCCACCGGGACCCGCGCATGCGCCCGCTGGCGACGGAGGCCGCGCGCCGCGCCGAGAAGGTCTTCGCCCTCACGAACGCCAACCGCGACGAGATCCTCGCCCTCTACGGCGTCCCCCCGGAGCACGTCGTTGTGATGGGGAACGGGTACGACCGCGCGGTCTTCCACCCGAAGGACGTGGACCGCCCGGCCCTCCTCGCCGCCTTCGGCCTCGACGTCCCTGACGGCGCCCCGCTCGTCACCTTCGCCGGCAAGCTCTCGCGGACGAAGGGGGTGGACCTCATCCTGGAGGCGAACCGGCTCCTCAGGGAGCGGCTGGAGAACCCGCCCCACTTCATCCTCTTCGGCTCCGGCAACCTCGACGAGGCGCTCGACCCCGCACGCCCCGAGGCCTACGCGCGCGAGGGCTGCCACCTCCTCGGCCACCAGTCCTACGAGGTCGTGAGCGACTTCCACGCCGTCGCCCGCCTCAGCGTGATGCCGTCGCGGAGCGAGGGGTTCGGGCTGGCGGCGCTGGAGGCGATGGGGTGCGGGCTCCCCGTCGTCGTCACCCGCCTCGGCGGGCCCGACTCGTACAGCGTCGGTCCATTGATCCCGCCCGAGGACCCCGCCGCCCTCGCCGACGCCGTCGAGGCCGTGCTCGCGATGCCCGAGGCGGACTACCGGGCGCTGCGCGAGCGCGCCCTCGCCGTCGCCCTCACGTTCTCGTGGGAGGCGGTGGTCGAGAAGCGGCTACGGTATTTTGCGGGAGGACGGATGACGGGCGCCGAACGGCGAGCCTGATGCGCTGCCCTCGCTCGTCGCTCCCCGTTCGACGTTCGCCGTTCTCATGGTTCGTCCCATCACCGCCGCCGAGACGCGCCCGCTACGCGCCGCCGTCCTCCGCCCCGGCCAGCCGCCCGAGGCGCTGGTCTACGCAGGTGACGAGCACCCGCAGGCCCTCCACGTCGGCGCCTTCGAGGACGGGCGGCTGGTGGGGATCGCGACGGTCGCCCCCGAGCCACCACCCGAGGCGTACCGCGACGCGATCCCCGGCGGCGCCTTTCGCCTCCGCGGCATGGCGACGGTCCCCGAGGTGCGCGGCGGCGGCCACGGGCGCGAGCTCCTCGAAGCCTGCTTCGCGCACGCCCGTGCCCACGGCGCCCGCGTGCTGTGGTGCAACGCCCGCGTCGGCGCCCTCGGCTTCTACCGGCGGATGGGGCTGGAGACCATCGGGCCGGAGTTCGACATCGCGGGGATCGGGCCGCACTACGTGATGTGGCGCGAGGTGTGAAGGGCCAGGGACGGCCTTGCGGGAGGATCGCACCGTACGGAAGCCACCCTCCGGCCGCGGCGTAGATTGCCCGCTCCGGCTCCGCGACCTCCTGCGGAACCCTCGGTTCCCCGATGGCCCGGTCCTCCGATCCTCCGATCCATGAAGATCCCCTCCCTCGTCCTCCGGCAGCTCTACACCAACGGCAGCCTCACCCCCACCGACGACGGCGTCCGCTTCAGCCTCAAGAACCGGCTCGTGGACGCGAAGCTGACCGGGCTCCACGAGGTGACGGTGGACGGCCAGGCGGTCCCCGCCGAGCGCCTCTCCCTCACGCTCGACGGCGGCACCACCCTCCGCGCGGCCGAGATCTCGTCGTCGAACCCCGTGGCGTTCCCGCTGCGGCAGGTGGTCCACGTCCACGTCCCCGGCGTGCACGTCGAGCGCGGCATGCACGAGGTCGGGCTGAGCTTCGAGATCGAGGGGATGGGCCGGCTCGGGTTCCGCGTGAAGGACGCCATCGCAGAGCCCCAGGCCGACCGCGTGAAGATCCCCCGGCAGGAGGACGACTACGCCGAGGCGGCCATCGCCGAGCGGCAGCGGTTCCTCCAGCAGTTCACGGGGCAGGACGTCAGGCACCTCTTCCGCTACTCGTTCGACCCCCACATCCTCGCGGGCAACGTCGAGTCGTTCGTGGGCGTGGCCCAGGTGCCCGTCGGCATCGCCGGGCCGCTGACGATCCACGGCGAGCACGCGAAGGGCGACTTCCTCATCCCCCTCGCCACCACCGAGGGCACCCTCGTGGCGAGCTACAACCGCGGGATGAAGGTGCTCAACCTATCCGGCGGCGTCACCTGCACCGTCGTCGACGACCAGATGCAGCGCGCGCCGGTGTTCGTGTTCGAGAGCGCCCGCGAGGCGCGCGACTTCAAGGCGTGGCTCCACGACCACATGGAGCCCATCCGGCAGGCCGCCGAGAGCACGACGAGCGTCGGCAGGCTGAAGTACGTCGACACCTACCTCTCGAACAAGTTCGCCTTCTGCCGCTTCAACTTCACGACGGGCGACGCCGCCGGGCAGAACATGGTCGGGCGCGCCACGTTCGCCGCGTGCTCGTGGATCCTCGAGAACAACGACACCATCCGCCGCTTCTACCTCGAGTCCAACTTCGCGACCGACAAGAAGGCCTCGATGGTCAACATCATGCGGACGCGCGGCAAGCGCGTGACCGCCGAGTGCACCATCAAGGCCGACGTGCTCCGCGAGCACATGCGCGTCGAGCCCGAGAGCCTCTACTACCACTACGGCATCGCCCAGATCGGCTCCACCCTCGCCGGCGTCAACAACAACGGGCTCCACTCCCCCAACGGCATCACGGCCATGTTCATCGCCACGGGGCAGGACGTGGCGAACGTCTCGGAGTCCAGCGCGGCGCTCCTCTACACCGAGCTCACGAAGGAGGGCGACTTCTACATGAGCATCACGATCCCGAGCCTGATCGTGGCCACGCACGGCGGCGGCACCGGGCTGGCGACGCAGCAGGAGTGCCTCCGGCTCCTCGGCTGCACCGGCCGCGGCAGCGTCAACAAGCTCGCCGAGATCGTGGCCGGCGTCGTGCTCGCCGGCGAGATCTCCCTCGGCAGCGCGATCTCGGCCAACGACTGGGTGTCGAGCCACGAGAGGTACGGCCGTAACCGGTAGTGATTACGCGATGGACGTGATTACGTGAGGGCGCTCGCCCTACGCGCGGTCACGTGATCACGTAATCACGTAGTCATCCCCATGCCCCGCCCCGACGACCCCCGCCGCGACCCGCCCGAGCCGGTGCCGTTCTCCGAGACGGCGCCCGGGGCGGAGCCGCCGCGCCCGGAGCCTGAGGGCGACGCGGTCCCGCCGGAACAGGCCCCGGAGCCGGCCCTCGCCACCTCCCTCGAAGCCGGCCCGACGGCGACGGCGCACGCCGACGCGTCACCCCCGGCGGAACCGCGCTCACTCCGCACTCCGCACTCCGCACTCCGCGATCCGGAGAGCGAGCGGGCGCTGGTGGACAGCCTCGTCGCCCGCTGGCGCGCGCACCGGGCGGCACCGGCGCCGCACGAGCCGAGCCCGGCCGAGCGGGCGGGGTACGAGGAGATGCCGGTGGCGCAGAAGCCGCCGGGGCTCGTCCGCCGCTTCCTCACCGTCTACCGCCACGCGACGGGGCTCGTCTACGGCGCCGCCGTGGCCGTCGCGCGCGACCGCGAGCAGTTCCCGTGGGTGCGCGGCTTCGCGCTGTTCCTCATCAAGGTCGCCGCGTTCTTCGTCCGCCCCCTCGTGCGGAAGGACCTCCGCGACCTCCCGCTGCAGGTCCAGCTCCGCCGCCGCCTCGAGCTCCTCGGGCCCACCTACATCAAGCTCGGGCAGGTCCTCGCCCTCCGCGAGGACCTCCTGCCTTCGTTCGTCACCGAGGAGTTGAAGAACCTCCTCGACCGGCTCCCCGTGATGCCGTTCGAGATGTTCCTCCACCGCGTCGAGCAGGGGCTCGGGCGGCCGGTGGACGAGCTGTTCGCGTTCGTGGACCCGATCCCCCTCGGGAGCGCCTCCATCGGGCAGATCCACGCGGCGCGGCTGGTCACGGGCGAGGAGGTGATCCTGAAGGTCGTCAAGCCCCACATCTACGTCGTCCTCAAGCGCGACGCCCGGCTCCTCGGCCTCCTCGGCTCCTTCCTCCAGGTGTTCTTCTCGCGCTACCAGCCCAAGCGGCTCATCGACGAGTTCACCGAGTTCACCCTCCGCGAGGTGGACCTCCGGCGCGAAGCCGACAACGCCGAGCAGTTCGCCCTCAACTTCGCCGACGAGAAGGACATCCGCTTCCCGCGGATCTACCGCGCCTGCTCCAGCCGCCTCGTCCTCACGATGGAGCGGTTCACCGGCCTCCGGCCGGACAGCCCCGAGGCCCGCGCGCTCCCCCTCGAAGCCCGCGAGCACCTCGTCGACCTCGGCGCCGAGGCCATCATCCGGATGCTCTACCACGACGGCTTCTTCCACGCCGACCTCCACCCGGGCAACCTCTTCATCCTCGACGCCGAGCCGGACGAGCACGGGCACGTCCACCCCAGGATCGGGTTCATCGACCTCGGCATGGTCGGCTTCTTCGACGGGGAGCTGCGGCGGACGCTGATGTACTACTACTTCTCCCTCGTCACCGGCGACGCCGAGGGGGCCGCACGCTACCTCACGAGCGTGGCGCAGGCGGGGCTGAAGAGCGACCCGCAGGGGTTCAAGCGCGCCGTCGCCGAGATCTGCCGGCGGTTCTACCGCGCCAGCCAGTACGGCGAGTTCTCCATCGCCCAGCTCATCATGGAGAGCGTGAGCCTCGGCGGGCAGTACCGGATGTACTTCCCCATCGAGCTCGTGCTGATGACGAAGGCGCTGGTGACGTTCGAGGGCGTGGGGCAGGCGCTCCTGCCGGGAATCGACGTGGCGAAGGTGAGCCAGCGCCACGTCAGCCGGCTGTTCCGCAGCCAGTTCAACCCCGTCACGCTCCTGAAGGAGAGCTTCCGCAACGCGCCCGAGCTGGTGGACCTGCTGATCAAGAGCCCGTCGCTGGCGGCGGAGACGCTCCGGTTCGTCGAGCAGCGGATGCGGCACCCGGCGCCGAACCCGCTGGCGGGGATCAAGGGGGCGCTCCTGAGCGGGTCGGCCCTCGTCTCCGGCACCGTCGCCGCGAGCGTCGGCGCGCCGTGGTACCTCTGGCTGCCGCTGTTCCTCCTCGCCGGCCTCTCCGCCCTCAAGCGCTGAGGCCCCCGGTCGCGTACGAACGCGGCCCCAGCCCGGGCTGGGGCCGCGCGGGAGCTAGGCCTGACTCGCCGACTCCTCGAAGCCCTCCGGCATGGGCGCCTCGGGGTCCTCCTGCAGCATCCCGAACACGTTGCCTTCGGGGTCCTTCGCGTAGGCGAGCCAGCCGACGCCCGGGATGGGGTTCTTCGGCCAGACGACGTGGGCGCCGGCCCCTGTCACGGTCTCGAGGGCGGCGTCGAGGTCGGGCACGTCCACGGTGCAGACGTAGGCGGCGATGCCCTCGCCGTCGAGGGGGGCCTGGCGCTGGAGCAGCCCGCCGTCGATGCCGGGCTGGTCCTCGGGACCGGTCCTGACGAGCCAGTAGGGCATCGGCCCGTCGTACTTC
>DATGQT010000160.1:0-9688 GCA_035304085.1 Rubricoccaceae bacterium | reverse complement strand
CCCCCAGGCTCCGCCGCACCCGGAGATGCCCGCACCCGAGGTTCTCAGGACGAAGGAGGAGGCCCCGCCCGTGCCGGAGCCCCCCGCCCGCCGCCCGCTCACCCGCTGGGCGTGGCAGGGCGCGGGGCTGTCCCTCGTCGGGCTGGGCACGCTCGGGGCCGTGGTGCCCGGCCTGCCGACGACCGTCTTCTTCATCGGCGCGGCGGCGTGCTTCGCGCGGTCGAGCCCGCGCCTGGAGCGGTGGGTGCTGGGGCTCCCCCACGTCGGCCCCCTCGTGCGGGACTACCGGAGCGGGCTCGGGATGCCGCGCCGGGCGAAGGTCGCGGCCATCGCCGCCATCGCCGTCGCCGTCACGCTCAGCGCGTTCGCCCTCGGCTCGTGGGCCGTCCGCGCGGCCGTCGTCGGGCTCGGCCTCGTCGGCGTCGGGTACGTGGGGCTGCGGGTGCCCACGCGGGAGCGGGTGCTCGAAGAGCGGGCGCGGCGCCGGGCGCCGTGAGCCTCAGCGCGCCGCGTCGAGGTCCACCCGTCGGAGGAGCATCGCGTTCACGGCCACGATCACCGTCGAGGCGCTCATGAACACGGCGCCGACGGCGGGCGAGAGGACGACGCCGAGGCCGTAGAGCACGCCCGCCGCCAGCGGCAGCGCGACGGCGTTGTAGGCGGTGGCCCAGAACAGGTTCTGGAGCATCTTCCGGTACGTCGCCCGCGAGAGCGCCAGCGCGCGGACGACGTCGCCGGGGTCGTCCTCGACGAGCACGAGGTCGGCCGACTCGATGGCGACGTTGGTCCCGGCGCCGATGGCGACGCCGAGGTCGGCCTCCAGCAGCGCCGGCGCGTCGTTGATGCCGTCGCCGATGAAGGCCGTCGGGCCGCCCTCGCGGAGGGAGCGGACGAGCGCGGCCTTGTCCTGGGGCAGCACGCGGGCGTGGAACCGCGCGATGCCGAGGTCGGCCGCCACCGTCCGCGCGACGGCCTCGGCGTCGCCCGTGATCATGACGGGCTCGACGCCGGCCGCCTTCAGCGCCGCCACCGCCGCGCGGGCGCCGGGGCGGACGCGGTCGGCGAAGGCGAACAGCGCGACGGCGCGGCCCCCCTCCCCCATCGCGATCACGCTCTCCCCGCGCCCCTCGGCCTCGGCCAGCCCGCGCCGGAGGGCCTCGGGCAGCGCCCCATCGGCGGCCCAGTCCGGCCGCCCGATCCGGTACGCCGTGCCCTCGACCGTCCCCGCGACGCCCCTCCCCGCCGCAACCTCGAACCCCTCGACGGCCGGCACCGCCAGCCCCCGCCCCCGCGCCGCCTCGACGACGGCCGCGGCGAGGGGGTGCTCGCTACGGGCCTCCAGCGCCGCCGCCCGCCGGAGCGCCTCGTCCTCCCCGAGCCCGTCGGTGTAGATCGCACGGACGACGTGGCGCCCCTCCGTCAGCGTCCCCGTCTTGTCGAAGGCGACGACGCGGACGTCGCGGGCGCGCTCGAAGGCCTCCCGGTTCCGCACGAGGATGCCGTGCCGCGCCGAGAGCGCCGTCGCGTTGACGACGACGAGGGGGATGGCGAGGCCGAGGGCGTGGGGGCAGGCCATGACGAGGACCGTCACGCTGCGGACGACGGCGAAGTCGAGCGTGAACCCGAGGGCGAGCCACGCGGCGAGCGTGGCGCTCCCCGCCCCGATGGCGATGAACGTGAGCCAGGCCGCGGCGCGGTCGGCGAGGTGCTGGAACCGCCCGCGCGAGGCCTGCGCCTCCGCCACGAGCCGCCGGATCTGCGAGAGCGTCGTCGCCTCGCCCGTCCGCCGCACCTCCACCGTGAGCGCGCCCTCCCCGTTGACGGCGCCCGCGACGGCCTCGTCGCCGACGGCCTTCGGGACGGGCCGCGACTCCCCCGTCAGGAACGCCTCGTTCATCGAAGACGCCCCCTCGACGACCTCCCCGTCGGCCGGCACCTGCTCGCCGGGGCGAACGAGCACCCGGTCGCCCACGCGGAGCGCGGCCACGGGCACGTCCTCGACGGCCGGCCCCGCCCCGACGAGCCGGTGGGCCACCGGCGGGACGAGGGACGCGAGGTGCTCCAGCGCCCGGCTCGCCCCCTGCACGCTCGCCATCTCGATCCAGTGCCCGAGCACCATGACCGTGATGAGGGTGGCGAGCTCCCACCACAGCGCCATCCCCGAGACGAGCCCGAGCGTGACGGCGAGGCTGTAGGCGAAGGCGACGGTGATGGCGAGCGCGATCAGCGTCATCATACCTATGGCGCGGTCGCGGAGCTCGCGCACGGCGCCCTGGAGGAAGGGCCACCCGCCGTAAGCGTAGAGGACCGCCCCGAGCACGGGCGGCACCCACGGCGTGAACGGGAGCGCGGGCGGGCGCAGCCCGAGGAGCGAGAGGAAGTGGGCATCGAAGGCGAGCGTGCCGACGGTGAGCGCGAGGCTGAGCCAGAACCGCCGCCGGAACATCTCGGGGCCGTGGCCGGCGTGCTCGTCGTGACCGGCGTGGCCGTGGTGGCCCGCGTGGCCGTGCCCGATGTGCAAATCCCCGGCGCTCTCCCTCAGCGCCTCGTGGGCGGCTTCCTCCAGCTCGGCCTGCTTCTCGCCGCCGCCGGGTCGCGGGGACGCACCGTGCGCGTGGTGGTGCTCGTGGTCGGGCATGGGCTCAGCGGCGGGTTCCACGCCGTCACGTGTGGCAGGCCGAGCGGTTACACCCTCCTGGGCGTCTCAGGCTCCGTCCCACCGGCCCCTCGTCGGCCACGCCGGCCCATGCCTCCTGCCTTCGCCGCGAAAGGCCCCGAACGACAGCGGCCCGGAACACCCATTCCGAGGGGTTCCGGGCCTGCTGAGGGGAGCCAACGGTCGGATTTGAACCGACGACCTGCTCAGAGTGCGACCAAAGAGTAGGTAACACAGAGAAAACAGACCCTAGCAGCCCAAAAACGCAGGATCGTCAGAACGAAAGCGCACGCTAACGCACCCCCTTGCCGTGATTCTTCCGCTCTCACTCCGCGAGGGTGACCTGCCGCGTCAGCATCGATCGGCCAGCCTCTATCCGTATGAGGTACGTCCCCGATGGGAGCGAGGAGCCATCGAAGTACACCTCATGCCGACCCGCCGCCATCGGCCGGTCCAAGATGACGGCCACCTCGCGGCCCAAGACATCGTGAACTGACAGACGTACCGAGCCCGAGGTCGGCAGCGACAGCGTAAGCGTTGCTCGACCGAAAGCGGGGTTGGGTGTGATGACGGCGCCGAGTGAGGGCGTCTCGGGATCGGGCTCAGAAGCGACAGTCGGCGACCCACTGAAAAGGTAGGCTCGACCGGAGTAAGAGCTTCCAAAGCGTTCCGACCGGGCACCGATAAGAAGGTCACCAAGCCCATCGCCATCGGCGTCGGCTACACCCGATACGGAGCAACCGAAGAACCCGTTGAATGCAGGATCAGCCGTGTTGATCGTGCGGAGCACCTCGCCCGTAGCACCGCTAAATAGATACGCGCGCCCGGAGCCGTTCACCATGAAGGACTCCCAGGCACCAATGAGCAGGTCGCTCTTCCCGTCGCCGTCAGTGTCTGGCACCCCCGAAACCGATGTACCAAAGTTGCCTAGAGACTCAGGGTCAGGAGAGTTGAGGGTGTGAAGCAACTCCCCCGTGGACCCGTTGAACAGGTACGCCCGTCCAGCCTCAGCGAATGCTTCTTGATAGGCCCCTACGAGGAGGTCACCTTGCCCATCCCCGCTCACGTCGATCACGCCTGCGACGGAACGACCGAAGTTGCCGTCCTCTACGGGGTCTGGGCTCGTGAGCGTCAGGAGGAGTTCGCCCGTAATCGCGCTGAAGAGGTATGCCCGACCGGAGTGATCTTCCCCACCACTCTCCATCATTGCACCGATGAAGACATGGCCCGGCCCGTCGCCGTTCGGCACCCCTGCCAGCATGAGCCCGAAGCTGCCGTCCGGTTCGGGGTTGGGGCTGGTAAACACGCGGAGCAGTGCGCCGGTGGCTCCGCTGAAGAGGTAAGCCCGCCCGGCGTTCACCTCCCCGCCATCCTCGCTGAATGCGCCTATGAGGACCTCGCTGCGCCCGTCGCCGTCGGTATCAGCCACCCCTGCTACGCTGACGCCAAAACCACCCCCCTCCTCAGGGTTAGGGCTTTCGAAGGTGCGTATCAACGCGCCCGTACTACCGCTGAAGAGGTAGGCTCGACCGGCATCCACAGCGCCCCCGTCCTCTACCCTGGCACCCACCAAGACATCGCCGCGGTCGTCACCATCGACGTCCGGTATCCCCGCGACGTTGCGACCAAAGTAGCCGTCTGGCTCGGCGTTGGGGCTAATCAACGTCGCCCGCAGGTCGCCGGTCGCCCCGTTGTATAGATACGCCCGGCCTACATTGGCCTCTCCGTTTACGGTTTCCGCGGGAGCACTGACGACGAGATCGCCGCGTCCGTCGCCGCTCACGTCCGGTACGCCCGACACCGAGAATCCGAAGTGACCGCCGTTCTCTTCGTTGGGACTGCCAAGGATGAGTGGTGGCGCCTGGGCATGGAGAACAGCAGGTGTAACAAGTGCCAAGAACAGGAGCAAACGACGCATTGAGATCCGGAAGCGAGGGGTGTGATACGTGGGTACGCTGCAGGCCGCGATGGGGAAGTTACACTGTCTTAGATCACGCCGCCTCCGCCCGCTGCCTCCACCGCCCGGCTGCAGCAACGGCGTGCTTATCGCATGGAAGCGCCTCGCCACCTCCGCACCTAAGCCCCGATGAAGTCCGCTCCCGGTCCTCGCCGCGCCCTCGCCGGCCGCGCTGCCTTCGGCCGAATCGCGCCGGAGCTTGCCGGGAGCTACGGCACCCGTCCGCTCCCGCCGCTGTCTCGCTTCGCAGAGCGCGGCCGGGGCGGTACGTCCGTCAGCACCGCGAAGGCTGCCCCGCGCTGACCTCGGCTGCTTCGGAAGGGCTAGCGGCCAGTAGGCGCAGCGCCTGCCTTACGCTCTGGAGTGAACAGCCATAATCGCGGTACGGTCATAGGTATTCCAGTAGCTCGGAGTTACAACTACGATTCACGCGGTTTCGGGCGGCCTCAGTCCACCCTTAGTCCACGGGGTTTACAGTCCACGCGCCGGAGCAAAACGAAAGCGGCCCAAAATCGGCGTTTCCGCGTCATCTGGGCCGCTTTTCGTGTGAGCCAACGGTCGGATTTGAACCGACGACCTGCTCATTACGAGTGAGCTGCTCTACCCCTGAGCTACGTTGGCGCTGCGCGAGGCAGGCCGGAAACTTACACCGAGCCGCCCCGCGCCGCCAAGCCGGCGCGGGGAAAACATCGTGAACGCTGCCCACGTCGCCTCCATCCCTCGTAAGCCCGCTCGCCTCGGCTAGCTTCCGGCCCCTCCCCCAGCCTCCCTTCCCCGATGCCCGACAGCCAGCTCCACGACGGCCACGCCCTCACCCCCCTCCGCGAGCGCCTCGCCGAGGTCTTCGACCTCCACCGCGCCGCCGCCGTGCTCGAGTGGGACCAGGAGACGTACATGCCGCCCGGCGGCGCCGAGGCGCGCGCCGCGCAGGTCGCCACGCTCCGCCGCCTCGCCCACGAGCGCTTCACCGACGACGCCGTCGCCGCCTGGCTCGACGCGGCCGAGCGGGAGACGGCGGGGCTGGACGAGGACGACTACGACCGCGCGCTCGTCCGCGTCACGCGCCGGGACCACGCGCGGGCGACGCGGCTGCCGTCGGCGCTGGTGGCGGCGCTGGCCGAGGCGAAGGGGCACGCCCTCGAAGCGTGGAAGGCCGCCCGCGCCGACGACGACTACGCCGCCTTCGCGCCGCACCTCCAGCGCATCCTCGACCTCCAGCGCGAGAAGGCCGAGCGGCTCGTCCCCCTCCTCGCCGAGGAGCGCGCGGCGGCGGGCACGGCGCTCAGCGACGAGCCCCTCTACGACGCCCTCCTCGACGAGTACGAGCCCGGCGCCACCACGTCCGAGGTCGCCCTCGTCTTCGACGCCCTCTCCGAGCACCTCGTCCCGCTCGTCGAGGCCGTCGCCGGGCGGCCGCCGGTGGACGACGCCGTGCTCCGGCGGCACTACCCCGAGGGCGCGCAGTGGGCCTTCGGCCTGGAGGTCGCGCGCGCCCTCGGGTACGACCTCGACCGGGGGCGGCAGGACCGCTCGGCCCACCCCTTCACCACCGCCTTCGCCACCACCGACGTCCGCATCACGACGCGGCTGGACGAGGCGTTCTTCCCGTCGGCCTTCTTCGGGACCATCCACGAGGTCGGCCACGCGCTCTACGAGCAGGGCGTGGACCCCGCCCTCGACCGCACGCCGCTGGCCGACGGCACCTCGCTCGGCATGCACGAGAGCCAGTCGCGGCTGTGGGAGAACCTCGTCGGGCGGAGCCGGGCGTTCTGGGCGCACTGGCTCCCGCGGGCGCAGGCGCACTTCCCCGAGGCCCTCGGCGGCGTCGACGCCGAGGCGATGTACCGCGCCGTCAACCGCGTCGCCCCGAGCCTCATCCGCGTCGAGGCCGACGAGCTGACGTACCACCTCCACATCCTCCTCCGGTTCGAGATCGAGCGCGCGCTGGTCGCCGGCCGGCTGGCCGTGGCCGACGTGCCCGACGCCTGGAACGCCCGGATGGAGGCGCTCCTCGGCCTCACCCCGCCGACGGACGCGGAGGGCTGCCTGCAGGACATCCACTGGGCCCTCGGCGCCCTCGGCTACTTCCCCACCTACACCCTCGGCACCCTCATGAGCGTGCAGCTCCTCGACGCCGCCCGCCGCGACCTCGGGGACCCCTCGACCGGCTCAGGGCAGACGCTCGACGACGCCCTCGCCCGGGGCACGTACCGCCCGCTGCTCGGCTGGTTGCGGGAGCACGTCCACCGCTGGGGCCGCGTCCGCTCGGCCCGCCAGATCCTGGAGGCGGCGACGGGCCGCCCGCTCACGGCCGAGCCGTGGCTGGCCTACGCCCGGGCGAAGTTCGGCGCGCTCTACGGGCTCGGCTGAGAGAGGGAGAATGGAGAGAGGGGGGGCCGCGTCGCTTCGTCTCAGAACAGGGGGGTGGCGAAGCGCTCGCCCGGCCCGATGGCGCGCACGAACGCGGCCAGCAGCCGGACCGCGTGCTCGACGTCGCCGAGGTCCACCGTCTCGACGGTCGAGTGCATGTAGCGCATGGGGATCGAGACGAGCGCGCTCGGGATGCCGGCGCGCGTGGTGAAGATGACGTCGGTGTCCGTCCCCGAGTAGCGGCTGCTCGACTCGTGCTGGAGCGGGATGCCCTCGGCCTCGGCCACCTCGACGAGCCGCGCGACGAGGGCGGGGTGGTTGACGGTCCCGTGCGTGACGGTCGGCCCGGCGCCGAGCTTCACCTCGCCGTGCTTCGCCTTCTCGATGCCGGGGGAGTCCGTGGCGTGCGTGACGTCGAGGACGAGGGCGAGGTCGGGGTGGAGGCGGTAGGCGGCCATGCGCGCGCCGTTGCCGCCGATCTCCTCCTGCACGGCGTTGACGGCGTGGACGGTGGCCGCCGGCCGGCCGCCCTCGCCGGCGAGCTGCCGCAGCACCATCGCGAGGACGAACCCGCCGAGGCGGTTGTCGAGCGCCCGCCCGATGAGCCGCCGCTCCGTCAGCGCCTCGACGCCCTCGGCGTAGACGGCGGGGTGCCCCACGCGGATGCCGCGGGCGGCCACCTCGTCGCGGCTGGCGGCGCCGACGTCCACGAACAGCTCCTCCACCTTCGGCGCCTTCTCCTCGGCGCCCCGCTCGCGGAGGTGGATGGCCGTGTTGCCGACGACGCCGAGGACGGGCCCCTTCGACCCGAGGATGACGAGCCGCTTGCCGCGGGCGACGGCGTGGTCGGTGCCGCCGATGCGGTCCACGTGGAGGAACCCGTCGTCGGTGACGTACTTGACCGTGAAGCCGATCTCGTCGGCGTGGGCCTCGAGCATGAGGCGGGGGGCCTCGGGGTCGGCCCCGTCGAGGGTGGCCCAGGCGTTGCCGTAGGCGTCGGCCTCGACGCGGTCGGCGAGGGGGCGGACGTAGGCGCCCCAGACGCGCTGGCCCTCGGCCTCGAAGCCCGTCGGGCTGGGCGTCTTCAGGAGGTCGAAGAGGAAGGCGCGGTCGGCGTCGGAGAACATGAGGGGGTCGGATCGTACATCGCGGTGGGGAACGGGGCGCGGGCGTCGGCGGTCTGCTGCCGCGACCGCCCCGAAAGCTACCCGCTGATGCCCTGCCCGATGCGCCTCCTCGGCCTCTTCGTTCTCCTCTTCCCCCTCGCCGCCGCCGCGCAGGTGGACGAGCCCGCGCCCCTCGTCGTGATGAACCTCGCCGCGCACCCGGACGACGAGGACGGCTTCACGCTCACGTACTACCGCCACGCGAAGGACGCCGTCGCCTACTCCGTCCTCTTCACGCGCGGCGAGGGCGGGCAGAACGAGGCCGGGCCCGAGCTCTACGAACGCCTCGGCGCCATCCGCACCGCCGAGACCGAGCGCGCCGCGCGCATCCTCGGCACGCAGGTCTACTACCTCAACTTCTACGATTTCGGGTTCTCGAAGCACGCCGCGGAGACGTTCCGCGAATGGAGCCGCCCCCGCCACGGTTTCTGGGACACCGACATCCCGCCCGTCTCCGAGGCCGCCGGCCGCGACACCGCCACCGCCCGCCTCGTCCACCTCATCCGCCGCCTCAAGCCAGACGTCCTCTTCACCAACCACGACACGACGACGGCGTGGCCGAACGCGCAGCACGGCCACCACCAGGTCGTCGGCATCGCCGCGTGGGAGGCGTTCGAGAAGGCGGCCGACCCGGCGTACCACCCCGAGCAGCTCGAAGAGGACGGCGTCGACCTCTGGCAGCCGAGCCGCCTCTTCGTCCGCACCCGCGGCGGCGCGCACGACGTGGCCGTGCCCGTGAGCGACCCCTGCCCCACCGGGCGAGCCCTCCAGGCCGCGCCCACCTGCGCCGACCTCGCCGTGCAGGCCGCCGCCCAGCACGTCTCCCAGGGCTTCGACAAGTTCGCCGAGCGCTTCCGGCGGGACACGACCTACTTCGTGCTCTACCGGAGCGCGCCGGGCGTGCCCCCGCTCCCCGAGG
This sequence comes from Rubricoccaceae bacterium, assembly GCA_035304085.1. Classification (GTDB taxonomy): domain Bacteria; phylum Bacteroidota; class Rhodothermia; order Rhodothermales; family Rubricoccaceae; genus DATGQT01. The sequence continues at coordinate 620 of DATGQT010000160.1, read as the reverse complement.
GCGCCACCGACCTCGCCGCCGGCCTCCCGCCGAACCCCCACGCCGCCGGCGCCCCGCTCGGGTACCTCATCGCCAGCGGGCGCGTGGCTCCGGCGCGCCCGTCGGGCTCCGCCTCTGCCGACATCGTCGCGGTGCGGGGGCAGCGTGTCGCGTGGCCGGGGGACACGCTCAGCGTCCCGCCGGACGCCCCGCTCACGCACCCGCTCCACCGCTTCCAGTACGACCACGCCACCTCGCGTCAACCCTCCCAGCACCGGGCGAACCCCGACGGCACCGTCTCCCTGTACCCCGTCGAGGTCGCCCCGCCCGTCGTCGTGGACCTCGACCCGGCGCCGGTCCGGCTGACGATGGGGGACAACGCGATCCCGGTGCGGGTGCGGACCTACGACCCGGCCACCGAGCGCGTCCGCGTCTCGCTCGACCTCATGCAGGAAGGGGGGCGCGCGGGCTCCATCGGCCACGACAGCGTCACGCTCACGCCGGCCGACACCGCCGCCGTCCTCCACCTCACCCTCGACGGCAACACGCCGCCCGGCCCGTACCGCATCACCGTCACGGCCGAGGCCGAGCCGACGAGCGCGCCGGCCGAGCCCTACGTCGAGACGCGCCCGGCCGACCGG
>DATGQT010000159.1:0-5007 GCA_035304085.1 Rubricoccaceae bacterium | reverse complement strand
ACGAAGGTCTGGCACTTCTGCCACGTCTCCGCCGGCGCCCGGATCGGCCGCCGCTGCGTGCTCGGCCAGAACGTCTTCGTCGGCGGCGACGTCGTGATGGGGGACAACGTGAAGGTGCAGAACAACGTCGCCATCTACACCGGGTGCGAGGTCGAGGACGACGTGTTCCTCGGGCCGAGCTGCGTGCTGACGAACGTGACGAACCCGCGGAGCCAGGTGAACCGCCAGCGGCTCTACGAGCGGACGCGGTTCCGCCGCGGGGCCACCGTCGGCGCCAATGCCACCGTCGTCTGCGGCGTCACGCTCGGCCGCTACTGCTTCGTGGCCGCCGGCAGCGTCGTGACCCGGGACGTCCCGGACTACGCCCTCGTCGTCGGCAACCCGGCGCGCCAGCGCGGCTGGATGAGCCGGCACGGCCACCGCCTCGGCGCGCCCGACGCCGACGGGGTCATGGTGTGCCCGGAGTCGGGCTACCGCTACCGGGAGACCGACGGCCGCCTCCGCTGCCTCGACCTCGACGAGGACGCCCCGCTCCCGCCCGACCTCGCCGTGGGAGCGCGGACCTACGACGACTACAAGGCCGGATAGGGCCGGGCCCGGATAGGGCCGGGCCCCGGATAGGGCCGGGCCCGGCGGAGGCGGGCGGCTTCTGCGCCGGAGGTTCATGCAGCCCCCGCGTTCTGGATGAGCGGCGCCCGGCGTAAGCTCCGCCGCGGGCGTAAGCTCTGCAGCGGGCCTAAGCCCCGCCGCGGGCGTAACCCCCGCGGCGGGCGTAACCCCCGCCGCCCTCCCCCAACCCCATCGACGACATGCAGCAGGCAGACACGCAGCAGGTAACCCCGCCGCAGGCGACCCCGCCGCAGGCGACCCAACCGCAGGTGCAGGAGCGCGTCCCCGTGCTCGACCTCGCGCCGGAGATCGACGCCCTCTGGGACGAGATCAACGGGGCCATCCAGGACGTCCTCCGCTCGGGCCAGTTCATCATGGGCCCCGCCGTCCGCGCCTTCGAGGAGGAGGTGGCCGCCTACCTCGGCACCCGACACGCCGTCGGCGTCAACTCCGGCACCGACGCCCTCGTCATCGCCCTCCGCGCGCTCGGCGTCGGCCCCGGCGACGAGGTCGTCACGACGCCGTTCACGTTCTTCGCCACGGCCGAGGCCGTGAGCGGGCTGGGGGCCGAGCCCGTCTTCGTGGACGTGGACCCGGACACGTTCAACCTCGACCTCGACCAGGCCGAGGCCGCCGTGACGCCGCGGACGAAGGCCCTCCTCCCCGTCCACCTCTTCGGCCGCCCCGTGGACATGGCCCGCCTGACGGGGCTCGCCGAGCGCCACGGGCTCGCCGTCGTCGAGGACTGCGCGCAGTCGTTCGGCGCACGCTACGAGGGGCGGATGACCGGCACGATCGGCGAGCTCGGCGCCTACTCGTTCTTCCCCTCGAAGAACCTCGGGGCCTACGGCGACGGCGGCCTGATCGCGACCGACGACGACGCGCTGGCCGAGGCGGCTCGGATGCTCCGCACGCACGGCTCGAAGCGGAAGTACTACAACGAGGTCTGCGGCTACAACTCCCGCCTCGACGCCCTCCAGGCGGCCGTCCTCCGCGTGAAGCTCCCCCGCATCGAGGCCAACAACGCCGGGCGCCGCGCCGTGGCCCGCCGGTACAACGAGGCGCTGGGGGGCGTCGAAGGGCTCGTGGTCCCCGAGGTGGTGGACGGCCACGTCTTCCACCAGTACACCGTCCGCGTCCTCGGCGGCCGGCGCGACGCCGTGCAGGCGGCGCTGAAGGAGGAGGGGATCGAGACGATGATCTACTACCCGGTGCCGTGCCACCGGCTGCCCATCTACGCGGACCGGGCGTGGCGCCTGCCAGTGTCCGAGCAGCTGAGCCGGGAGGTGCTCAGCCTGCCGATCTGGCCCGGGATGCCCGAAGGCGTCCAGGGCCGCGTGATCGACGCGGTCGAGCGCGCCTGCGCGGGGGCCGGCTGAGCCGGCCTCCCGAGGCGCTCCTGAAGGACGGCCCGATCACCGTAGGCACCGAATCGGTAGGCGGAGCGGCACGCGCGCCCGTCCCTGTGGGACGGGCCCCTGTGGGACGGGCCCCTGTGGGACGGGCGCGCCGAGGAACGCGTGGCCGGCGCTAGCGCACGACGAGCACCTTCTCCACGCGCACCTCTTCGCCCGCTGCCAACCGGCACACGTAGAGCCCGCTGGCCAGCCTCCCCAACGGCAACGTCAGCGTGTGGCGGCCGGGCGGCATGAGCGCGTCGACGAGCACGGCGACCTGCGCCCCGAGTGCGTTGAAGAGGGACACCCGCACCGGGCTCGCCTCGGGCAGATCGAACGTGAGCGTCGCGTCCCCGCGTGCCGGGTTGGGGCTAATCGGGTACAACGCCGGCCCCGTGGAGTGCGTGGGGGGCTCCGTAGGCGTGGCGAGCACGATCGAGAAGCCGACGGAGAGCGGCACCCCCGCCTCCCCGCCGCCCCCGGGCTCGCCGTACGGCGTCGCGGTCAAGACGTGCTCGCCGAGGTCGAGCGACCACGCGTGGTAGTCGCCGTCCGTGTCCCCGGCCAGCGCGTACGGCGCATCGTTCTCCAGCGCGTAGTTCTCGCCGTTGAGCGTGAAGTGGACGCTGCCCACCTCCCCGGGGATCGTGTTGGCCCGCACGTTGAGGTGGGGCGGCAGCACGCTGAGGTCGAGCGTGGCGCCGTCGACGAGGGGCCCGAGGTCCTCGTCGCTGTCCGCGTCGACGAGCGTGAAGCCGACGACGGCCACGTCGCCGCCTTCCTCCACGCCGGTGCCGCTGACCGGGACCGTCAGCGTCGGCGTATCCGGGTCGTTGCTGTCGACGGCGAGGGCCGCCGCGTGCGACCCGAGCGCCGTGGGGGCGAAACGGACGTTGAGCGACCGCTCCTGACCGGGGCCCAGCGTGAACGGCGTGGCCGGCGGCGCGACCAGCGAGAAGGCGGCGTTGCCGGTGAGGTCGATGTCGGTGACGGTGAGGGGCTGCGAGCCCGTGTTGCGGAGGCGGAGCGCCCGCGTCGCCTGCTCCCCCAAGACGACGGCGCCGAAGTCGAGCGGGGAGGGCGACGCGTCGATGTTCGGCTCGTCGGATGTGTCCGTGCGCGTCAGGAGGGCGACCCAGTCCTCCGAGGGGCTGTTGGGCGGACCGCCGAGCGACACGTCCGAGCCGCCTTCCAGCGTGCTCGTCTCCCCCACCTGCAGGCCGCCGCCGTTGCGGGGGTCGAACCACCGCAGCTCGTACGTCCCCGGCGGGATGTCGAAGCTGTCGGTCCCGTCGGCGATGTAGGCCGCGGCCCGGGCCCAGCCCCCGTCCGTGGCGTCCTCGACGAAGAGGAACGTCTCGTCGTCGGCGCCGAGGTCCACCGCATCCACCGTGTGCATCACGGTGAAGGGGAGGTGCTCCTCCACGAACCCGACGGCGTACCGGGTGTAGTCCCAGAGTCGATCCCGGCTGCGGAAGTCCTCGAGGTCGAGGTCGCCGTGGGGGTTGCCATAGCCGAAGTACCACTCTACCCCCGCGCCTCCGGCGAAGAGGTTGGCCCAGAGGACCTCGTTCCGGCAGCGGACGTGGTTGTTCCCGGTGCCGTCGGGGGTGCAGCCGACGCTGGCGCCGCCGGACTCGTCGGTCGTGACGATCCACGGGCGGCCGGCGTCGGCCGAGCGGCGGACCCACTCTTCGGGCTTGTCGTACCCGTCGTAGAACGCGTCGAGCTGGATCGACGCTCCCATGAAGGCCGGGTGCCCTAGGAGGGGCTCGTAGTAGTCTTCGAGTTCGTCCGGGAAGGTGTGGACGACGATGGGGTGGTCGTAGGGGTCGAGGGCGCGGATGTACTCGGCGAAGTCCTCCAGTTGCGAAACCGTGTTGCTGGTCTCCTCGCCGAGGTTCCACACGAGCGCGGGGTGGTAGCCGAAGCGGGCGACGAGCTCGCGGTAGTACAGCTTCCGCGCTGTGCCGAGGTCGCCGTCGTCGAGGAGGTGGTCGTTCTCCGTCTCCTGCGTGACGACGTGGAGGAGGATCCCCTTCGCCTGCATGTGGCGGAAGACGACGTCCCACTGCGCCAGCTTCGAGACGTCGTAGCGCCTGCATGCGTCGCCGTCGCAGGAGGTGTCGTAGGCGGTGAAGGGGTAGACGTCTCGGCCGTCGCCGCCGACGGTCAGCGTCAGGAAGTACTGGCTGTCGACCCCCTCGGAGGCGAGGTAGTTCACGGCGCCGATGATCCGCTTCCCCTTGCCGCCCTGCCACGTGGGGTCGCCGCTGCGCCAGTCGCCGAGGTGGGGGTCGTAGTGGTGGAGCCCGTCCGAGGGGAGGTCCCCGTTGTCGCCGCCGTGGTCCTCGGTGCCGTCGAACTCGTAGTAGCCGAGGAAATTCTCCGGGCTGCCGGCGCCCCCCTTCACGAAGTACGAGCCGTCGTCGAAGCGGAGGTAGTGCTCGCCGACGTAGCGGAGCACGCCGCGCCCCCGGAAGTCCGGGGCCGCCTTGTTCGTCTCGGCAACGGTGAACGAGCCCGCGGTGCCGTCGAACCCGGTGGGGCTGCCGGCGCCGGCAGCCAGGCTGACGGCGACGCCGGCGCCCGTTCGGAACGAGGCGACGAAGGTGTGGGAGCCGGTCTCCGACGGCGTGAAGTGCGCGCGCCAAGCGTTCCCGCTAGTCGCCGAGGTGTTGCCCGCATCGCCGTCGGCCGCGAAATAGCCGGGGACGACGTGGCGGGCTCCACTGGGCGCCGTGACGGTGACGTTGAGGCGGTAGTCGAGGAAAGGATTCGTCGGGGCGTCCTCGCTCGTGGAGGGCCCGTCGAACGTGATCGTGACGGGGTGCCACCGTCGGAGCTCGCCGCTGACCTCTACGCCCCCCTGCGCCGAGGCGGACAGGGCAGCGGCGAGCGGCAGCAGGAGGCCCAGGGTTCGGCGGATGCCGCGGGTGTTCGGGAGGGTCATGCGTCCGGGGGGATGGTCAAGGAGCGACAAACCTACGGGCGCCCCGGA
>DATGQT010000158.1:0-9411 GCA_035304085.1 Rubricoccaceae bacterium | reverse complement strand
GTGACCGGGCTGGCGCTGGTGGACCGGAAGCGGATCGACGCCGCCGCGAAGGGGAGCGGCATCGGGGGGTACCACCTCGCGGAGCGGCTCCGGCGCGACCTCACCGAGGAGGTTCGGAGCGAGGCACAGCAGCTCCTCCACCGGTTCATCGCCGAGGTCGAGGCCGCCGGCGCCCGGCACACCGAGGACCACGTCGCGGAGGACGACGTGGTCCGGGCCATCACGGAGGACATGAAGACGCACGACCTCCTCGTGGCCGGGCACGAGTCGCACTTCTTCTACGCGGACCCGGAGCGGCGCTCGCACGTGCTCGCCGAGCTCGTCGAGCAGGGCGTGGCGGCCACGCTCGTCGTCGAGGCGGCGTACCGTCCGATCCGCCGCGTGCTCGTCTCCTACGACGGGAGCCCGCCGTCGGCCCGCACGATGCACGAGTTCGCCCACCTCAGCCCGTTCGGGACCGGCCTCGACGTGGAGGTGCTGCACGTCCGCGGCAGCCACGAGTCGGCGCGGGAGAGCGAGCGGCACGTGCAGGGGGCGCGGGCCTACCTCGAGGCCTACGGCTACCGCGGCGTCCGGGCGACGAGCGTCGAGGACGGCTCCGTGCGCGAGCGCATCCTCCGCCACGCCGCCGAGACCGACGCCGACCTCATCGTCGCCGGCGCCTACTCCGCCTCGGGGCTGAAGAAGCTGTTCTTCGGCTCGACGACGGAGGGCCTCCTCGAACACAGCCCCGTCCCGCTGTTCCTGTGTCACTGAGTTCGGAGGTCCGAAGGTCGCAGGTCTGAAGGTCGCAGGTCTGGGAGCCGACCTTCGACTTTTGGACCTTCGACCTGTGACCGTTACCGCCGCCAGTCCACGCGCTTGACGTGTTCGCCGTCGGAGCGGAGCCAGACGGCGCCCTCCTCGGACGTGAGGAGGACCTCGGCGCCGGCGGCGGCCCAGCGGGCGAGCGGCTCCTCGTCCGGCAGCCCGTACCGGTTCCGCTTCGCCACCGACACGACGGCGAACGCGGTCGTGGAGTCGGTGGCCGCGGCGACGAACGCCTCGGCCGAGGACGTGCGCGAGCCGTGGTGGCCCACCTTCACGACGGTGCTGGCGAGGGCGTCGCCGTAACGGGCCACGAGCGCGCTCTCGGCACCCGCCTCGGCGTCGCCCGTGAGCAGGAACGACGCCGCGCCGTGCTCGACGCGGAGGACGACGGAGCCCTCGTTCCGGTCCACCCACGGCGGCGGGGGTCCGGCCGGGTGGAGCACGCGCAGCCGCACGGCCGGGTCGAGCGCGAGCGTGTCGCCGGCGGCGACGACGTGCCGGGGCACGCCGAGGGAGTCGGCCGCGCGCAGCAGCCCCTGCCAGAGCGCGCCGTCGTCCTCCGGCCCGGCGTGGACGAGGCGTCCCACCGGCACCCCCTCCAGTACCGAAAGCGCCCCGCCGACGTGGTCGGCGTCGGGGTGCGTGAGGACGAGGGCGTCGAGGCGGTCGATCCCAAACCGCCGGAGGTGGGGGAGGACGGCCCGCTCCCCCCAGTCGGTGTAGGGGTCGCGGAGGCCGGCGTCGACGAGGACGGCGCGGCCGTTGGGGAGGGCGAGGAGGGTGGCGTCGCCCTGGTTCACGTCGAGGAACACGACGTCGAGGTGGGGGCGGGCGTCGCCGCGGAGGACGCCGCCCCACATGCTGAGGGCGCAGCAGCCGAGCGTCGCGGCCGAGAGGCGCCAGCGCGCGCGGGGCCGCTGCACGAGGGCGAGGGTGAGGAGCGCCGCGGCGAACGCCGCCATCAGCCACGGGTCGCGCACGTAGCCCTCGACGAGCGACCAGCCGAGCCGGGCGTCGCCCTCGCGGCCGACGGCGAGGAGCCCCGCGCACGTCCACTCAGCCACCGCGGCGAACGCGTCGGCGGCGGGGGGGAGCGGCGCGGCGAGCACGCAGAGGAGCCCGGCGAGGAGGAGCACGCCCGTGAGCGGGATCGCGGCGAGGTTGAGGACGAGCCCCGAGAGGGGGAGCTGCCCGAAGTGGTAGAGCACGAGGGGCGCCGTCCCGAGCGTGGCTGCGACCGTGGCGGCGCCGTCCCTCACCACCCGCCCGACGACGGGCCGCCGGCGCCAGCGCTCGGGGATCGGCCGCTCCAGCAGCGGCGTCAGCGTCACGAGCGCGCCCACGGCCGCGAAGGAGAGCTGCGCGCCCACGTCGAAGAGCGCCGCGGGGCGGAGCATCAGCACGGCGACGGCCGCCACCCCCAGCGTGTTGAGCGCGTCCGACGGCCGCTGCAGCGCCGTCGCGAGGATCCACACCGCCGTCATCACCACGGCCCGCTGGACGGGGACCTGGCTGCCCGTCAGGAGCATGTAGAGCAGGAGCACGGCGAGCGTCAGCGCCGCGCGTGTCCACTGCATCGCGCGCCACCGGAAGCCGAGCCGGCCGAGGAGCGGCTTGAGCAGCCCGTAGAGGACGAGGCCGACGAAGAACACGTGCAGGCCCGAGACCGAGAGGAGGTGGGTCAGCCCCGTCCGCGCGAACGCCTGCCGGGTCCCTCGCTCGATGCCGCTGCGGTCGGCGAGGATGAGCGCGGCGAGCATGGCGCGCGCGTCCTCCGTTCGCACGTGCCGCGCGAGCGCGCGCTCTACGTGCCGCCGCACGCCGTTGATGAGCTGCTGCAGCGGGCCGGCGTCGGGGCCGAGGAAGGCGACGGCCTCGCCGCGGTAGACGCGGAGCTCGGCGTGGATGCCCTGGCGGCGGAGGTAGGCGCCGAAGTCGGAGTCGGCGGGGTTGCGGCGGTGGGGGAGGGGGCGGAGGGCGCCGTCGAGGCGGACGCGGTCGCCGGCGACGAGGGCGGGGTAGACGGGCGCCTGCTCGCCCTCGCGGAGGTAGCGGGGCTGCCCGAGGAGCACCTGCACGCGCCCGCGCACCGGCACGGCGCCCGCGCCGCCGGAGGCCGAGTCGGCGGCGAGCGTGAAGCGGGTGCCGTAGTCGAGGCGCTCGGGCGGCGCGGCGACGTGCCCCCACAGCGTCACCTCCAGGTCGGCGTCCCGTGCCTCGGCGGCGGCGACGGCGTGGGCGAGGTGGTCGGGCGGGAGGGCTTCCCAGGCGGCGTAGCGGAGGCCGCCGGCCGCCACCGCGGCCCCGCCGGCGGCGAGGGCCAGCGTGAGGCCCCGCAGCGTCACGAGGCGCCTGCGGGCTGTCCAGGCGGCGAGCGCGGCGGCGAGGAAGCAGGCGCCGAGGAGGGCGAGCCACGGCCCGAACGACACCCCCCGCGCGGCCACCACGACCCCCACCCCGACGCCGACGGCCGCCGCGAGGGCGGGTCGCGCGAAGGGGCGGAGGGGCGGCGGGGACGGGGCGAGGGGCATCGGCACGTCGGCGGGATGCCCCCATAGACACCGACGGGGAGCGAGAAATAACCCCTCGTCGCCTGAAATCCGCACCGCGTGGTCAGTGGTCAGTGGGGCGACGGGAGGGGCAGGAGAAGTTCCCCTGACCCCTGTCTTCTGACTTCTGTCCCCTGACCTCTGTCCCTTCGCCGAGGCTTCGTGCGGGGAGCGAGGCCGCGCCTTGGTATCTTGCGCGCTCCCGCCTCCCCCACCGGCCCGCCCGGCTCGCTCTCTGCTGCGATGAGCAAACGACGCCAGGTCCGCGAGCGCGTCCTCCAGGCCCTCTACGCCCACGAGCTCAGCGGCGACGACGCCGAGCACGTCCTCGCCACGCTCGTCCAGCCCCCCTTCGCCGAGGAGCCGACGTACCTCCGCTTCGCCGAGAAGCTGTTCCTCCGCGCGCTCGACGCCCGCGCCGAGGCCGACGACCTCATCGCGCGCCACGTCGAGAACTGGGAGCTCGACCGCCTCGCGCTCACCGACCGCCTCGTCCTCCGCATGGCCATCGCCGAGCTCCTCTACTTCGAGGACATCCCGCCGAAGGTCACGCTCAACGAGGCGCTCGAGGTGGCCAAGGCGTTCTCGACCGAGAAGAGCGGCGCCTTCGTCAACGGCGTCCTCGACGCCGTCCTCCGCGAGCTCCAGGAGGACGGCCGGCTGAGGAAGTCGGGCCGCGGGCTCGTCGAGCGCTCCGTCGGCGCCGCCGGGGGTGCCCGGCGCGGCGCCTGAGGGCCGTTCGGAGAGGCCCATGGCGCTCTACGCGATCGGCGACGTCCACGGCTGCGCGGCTACCCTCGAGCGCCTCCTCGGCCGCCTCGCCCTCACGCCCGAGGACCGCGTCGTCTTCATCGGGGACTACATCGACCGCGGGCCCGACAGCCCGGCCGTCCTCGACCGCCTCCTCGGCATGGAGGCGGCCTCCGACGCCGGCACCGGCCCCCGCTGCGTCTTCCTCCGCGGCAACCACGACCAGATGATGCTGGACTACGTGGACGGCGTCCCCGACGCCTACGAGCTGTGGCGGATCAACGGCGGCGTCGCCACGCTCGCCGGCTACATGGCGGGCGGCCGCCTCCAGATCCCCGAGGAGCACGTCGCCTTCCTCCGGCGCACGGTGCTCGTCCACGAGGACGACGGCTTCGTGTTCGTCCACGCCGGCCTCGACCCCCGGCGGAGCGTCGCCGAGAACCTCGCCCGGCCCGACCCCCGCGTCTTCCTCTGGACGCGCGCCCACCTCGACGCCGACCTCGCGCGCTGGGAGCGCCCCGTCGTGTGCGGGCACACCCCCACGTCGGAGCCGCTCAACCGCCCCCGCCTCCTCAACATCGACACGGGCGCGGTCTACCACCACCTCCCCGGCTTCGGCACGCTGACGGCCGTCCGCCTCCCCGAGCGCGCGTTCATCCAGGTACCGTACGAGGGTTGAAGGTCGAAAGTCTGAACGAGGTCGCAGGTCTGGAGGTCGGGGGCTCATACCCTGACCTCCGACCTTCAGACCTGTGACTACAGACCGACCGACAGGCCGCCGCGCAGGCTCGGCGCCTGGCCGCCGAGCTCGACGAAGACGACGCGGCCGCTGCCGAGCTGGAGCGTCCCCCGCGCGAACGCCTCGAGCATGACGCGGAACGAGCGCGCCTCCTCCTCGGCCGTCCGCTCGAAGAAGGCGGAGTAGAAGCTGGGCCCGAGGCGGAGGCCGAGGTCCACGTCGAGCGGCCCCGGCTCGAGGTCCGTCACGGCGGCGGCGAGGCGGAGGGCGCGCACGCCGCCGCCGACGCCGACGGCGGTGAGGAGCCGCCCGCTGCCGCCGACGACGCGCGGGGTGTAGTCCGCGTACAGCGCGCCCTCGACGGTGAAGACCGCCAGCCGCGGCGCCGCGTAGCCGACGAAGACGCCCGTGCCGGGGAGGACGCCCACGCCGAGGTTGACGCGCGGCCCCGAGCCCAGGTCGGCCCCCTCGGACTGGGCCGAGGCCGGGAGGGCGAGGACGAGGAGGGCGAGGACGAGGAGGGCGAGGAGGAGCAGCCGGGGCACGGCCCGAGGGAGGCGCTATTCGCAGGGAATGCGCGCCCTCCGGCGGAGACGCGCGCTAGACTCCGAATCTACGGCCCCCAGGAAGCGGGCCAGCGGGAGATCGGCCCATCGGTCATCGGTGCCACCCTCCCGATGGCCCGATCATCAACCCCCCGATCTCCATGGCCCTCCGCGTCGGCATCGTCGGCCTCCCCAACGTCGGGAAGTCCACGCTCTTCAACGCGCTGTGCGCGTCGGCCTCGGCGGAGGCGGCGAACTACCCGTTCTGCACCATCGAGCCGAACGTGGGCGTCGTGCCCGTGCCGGACGCCCGGCTCGACCGCCTGGCCGCGCTGGCCGGCAGCGCGCAGACGATCCCCGCGACGGTCGAGTTCGTGGACATCGCCGGCCTCGTCGCCGGCGCCTCGAAGGGGGAGGGGCTCGGCAACCAGTTCCTCGCCCACATCCGCGAGACCGACGCCGTCGTCCACGTCGTCCGCTGCTTCGACGACCCCAACGTCGTCCACGTCGAGGGCGCCGTGGACCCGATCCGCGACGTCGAGACCATCGAGACGGAGCTGCTCCTGAAGGACCTCGACACGGTCCAGAAGCGGAAGGAGCGCGTGGCGAAGCAGGTGAAGGTGGGCGACAAGGACGCCCGCGCCGAGGCCGCCTTCCTCGACCGCCTCGAACAGCACCTCGGCGACGGGAAGCCCGCCCGCTCGCTGGAGGTCTCCGACGCCGAGGCCGCCTTCCTCCGCCCGCTGTTCCTCCTCTCGGCCAAGCCCATCCTCTACGCCGCCAACGTCGCCGAGGCGGACCTCCCCGACGGCAACGCGTACGTCGAGCAGGTGCGCGCGCGGGCCGAGGCCGAGGGCGCCGGCGGGCGGACGCGTCCGCCCGTGGTCGTCATCTCGGCCGAGTTCGAGGCGCAGGTGGCCGCGCTGCCGCCCGAGGAGCGGGCCGACTTCCTGGAGGCGGCGGGGCTGGCGGAGAGCGGGCTCGAGAAGCTCGTCCACGCCGCCTACCGCCTCCTCGGCCTCATCACCTACTTCACGGCCGGCCCCAAGGAGGCCCGCGCGTGGACCATCCGCGCCGGCACGAAGGCCCCCGCCGCCGCCGGCGTCATCCACACCGACTTCGAGCGGGGCTTCATCCGCGCCGAGACCATCAAGTACGCGGACTACGAGCGCTACGGGAGCGAGGCCGCCGCCCGCGAGGCCGGCGCCATGCGGAGCGAGGGGAAGGACTACGTCGTCCAGGACGGCGACGTGATGCTGTTCCGGTTCAACGTGTAGCGCCCCCCGGCAGGAGCCGGTCGAGCGGGCTGACGACGCCGAGGCCGCCGCGGTTGAGGACGTGGGTGTAGACCTGGGTCGTCCGCACGCTCTTGTGCCCGAGCAGCTCCTGGACCGTGCGGATGTCGGACCCCCCTTCGAGGAGGTGGGTGGCGAACGAGTGACGGAGCGCGTGGGAGCTCACCCGCTTCGTGATCCCCGCCGCCCGCGCCGCCGCCCGGATGCGCTTCTGGAGCGGGCTCTCGCTCGCGTGGTGCCGCAGGAGCCGCCCGCTCCGGGGATCGGCGGCGAGGCGCCGCGACGGGAAGACGTAGCGCCACCGCCACTCCGTGGCCGCCCCCGGGTACTTCCGGGCGAGGGCGCCGGGGAGGCTGACGGCGGCCGTGCCTTCTTCCAGCTCCTGCTCGTACCGCGCCCGCTCGACGTGGAGGTGACGCCGCAGCGGCGCGTGGAGGGCCTCGGGCAGCACCGTGACGCGGTCCCGGCCCCCCTTGCCGTCGCGGACGGTGAGCCGGGCGTAGTCGAGGTCGAGGTCCTGCACGCGCAGCCGCAGGCACTCGCGCAGCCGGAGGCCCGAGCCGTAGAGCACCGCGGCCATGAGGCGGTGCCGCCCTTGCAGCCGGCCGAGCAGCGCCGCCACCTCGGCGCGGGTGAGCACGACGGGGAGCCGCTTCGGGCGGCGGGCCCGAACGACGCCCCCGACGCGGTCGAGCGGCGCGCCGAGGACGGCCTCGTAGAGGAAGCACAGCGCGTGGAGGGCCTGGTTCTGCGTGGACGCCGCGACGCCGCCCGCCTCGGCGAGGTGGGAGAGGAAGGCGGCGACCTCGGGCTCGGCCATCGTCGCGGGGTGACGCGGGCGGCCTTCCGCGTCGCGGTGGAAGCGGCAGAAGCGCCGGGCCCAGTAGACGTAGGTCTGCTCGGTGCGGTAGCTGTAGTGCCGGAGGCGGCAGGCGGTGCGGACGCGGTCGAGGAGCCGCGGGGGCTGCGCGTTAGACGGCCGGCGGACGGGATGCGTCATGGCGGGGTGGGGCTGAAGGGGAGGCCATACGCCCCAATAGACACGGCAGCGATGGGATTTCTAACTTGTCGGGTATCGAGGCCCTGCGTACTATATGGCCAGCGGACGCGATGCAACACGTCCGTCAGCCGTCCAATTACGGGTTATGCCTCCCTCCGATCGGCCGTGACATACGTGTACCTCGCTGCTGCGGCGCTCGTGCTAGGGCCGCTCGTGGGCTACCTGGGGTGGCGCCTCGTGAGAGGGAAACCGACGCTGGACCGGCAGCTTTCGCTTGCCGCCTTCGGCTGGGGCTTGCTGGGCATCCTTGCTCTCGTGACCGGAGTCAGCTTCGTCTACACCGGCCTCAACGCCCTGTATGCGGCCGTCGCTTACCTCGCCGCCTGCTTCCTCTTCTGGCATGCGCTGAACCTCCGTCCTCGCGTGCTTCGCTTCGGGGTGGTTGCGCTCGGTGCTATCCCTCTTGTGCTCGGTGGATGCCTCGGGTCCGTCGGGTTCCTCGGCCTCGCGCTTACGATAGGCGAGGTCGAGCCGAAGAGCCGGGAATCGCTTGGCGGTGGCCTTGCCGTCCAGACGTACGCGCTCGGCAATGCGATCGCGGACTACCGTGGGCTCCGCGTTGCGGTGTTTGATCGGCTTGACCTCCTCCCTCTGCTGGAGCGGAACGTTGCGGATACGAGCTACTACTCGGTCATCCCGTACCGTGAGGGCAGCCTCCCGCTCCGAGCCGAACCTACCTTCGAGTATCTGCCTTCAGGACGGAGCCTTGTCGTCCGCGCTGATGACACCTTCGCGGATACGCTCCGTGTTGATTGATCCGCGCTCGGAGGCCGCGCCCGCCAGGAGGCATAACCCACGGCTGCAGGCGACGGCACGCTCCACGGCCTTGCCTCGTTCAGCCGTCGCCGCTTACGTTGCCTCGTTCATCGGCTGCAGCGCGTGCCGCGCCTGAGCCGTAAGCTGTTAGAACGCCTTCCAACCTGTGCCGCTTCGCTTCCTCCACCTATCCCTCTTCGCCTGCGCCGTCGCCATGACGGCAGCGTGCGGCTCAGGGCGAATGGCGGCATCTGGCGCAGACACTCCGATCAGCGGCATCTACGCCGCTTCGTACGAGCACGGCCCGATCTTTCTCACGCTCGATGTGGTGGGCGGGCAAGGCACCTTCTTCCTCGTCCATCATGGGCTCGCCTTCGGATATAGCTACGGCTCGGCCGACGTCCGCGGAGATACCCTCTTCCTCGCCAGCGACGCCGACGCACTGGACCGCCAGCAGACAGCCGGATGCGACTCCGTGACGACGTATCCCGAAAGTGCCATGATGGGGTGCATCTCCCCCGTTGAGGAGCACTTCTTCCAGAGCAGCGACACGCTTATCGTTCGCGGGGGCCAACTGGTGCTTCTCGGCGGCTCCGTCACCTACCATCTAGTTGAAGGGTCGCGTCCGGGCATCGGCGCTTGAACGGCGTTCTAACCCGCGCTCGCAGCCGACGCCGGGCTGACGGCTCTTGCCTTTGTTCACCGGCCGCGCCTACACTGCTCTCTCGAAACGCCCAGTCACCCGGCGCGGCTGAAGCGCCACAATGTTCTACAGCCTTCAGACTTTGGAAGCGCCCATCTACAAATGCTTGACGAAGGGGAGCGACCGCGAGGCAGGTGTCCCCCGTCACTCCGCCAACTGGGTGACTTCTCGGCGCGGCTTCTTCAAGGTGTTCCGCGACCGGGT
>DATGQT010000157.1:0-4083 GCA_035304085.1 Rubricoccaceae bacterium | reverse complement strand
CCGCGCCGCCCCGTCGATGGTCGCGCGGTTCAACTACCCCGGGAGCGGGGTGCACAACTTCTGCTCGGACCCGAGCGGGACCTACCTCTACGCGGGGGACGAGATCGGGTCGGGGCAGTGGTACCGGATCTTCGACGTCCGTGACCCCCACGACGTCGAACTCGTCGGGGAGATCATCATCGACGCCGGCTCGACGGTGCACAACTGCCACACGAAGGACGGCCTCCTCTACATCGCGCACTACGGCCGGGGGGTGTGGGTGTTCGACATCACGGACCCCGTGAACCCGGAGCAGGTGGCGTACTACGACGAGCCGGGCATGGGCTCGATCTGGACGGTGAACCCGCACCTCCCGTCGGGAAAGATCGTCGCCTCCGACATGGGCAACGGGCTCCAGGTCCTCCGCATCGACGACCTGCCGGGGCCGTCGCTGACGGCGCAGCTCGATCCGGTGAGCCCGCCCGTCGTCGTGCCCCCCGCCGGCGGCACGTTCGCCTACACCGCCCGCGTCACCAACGGCGACGACGCCCCGCACGCCTTCGACGCCTGGATCACGGCCACCCTCCCCAACGGGAGCCCCTACGGCCCCGTCGCCGGCCCCCTCTCGGTCACGCTCCCGGCCGGCGGCTCGGCCCAGCGGACCCTCCGCCTCCGCGTGCCCGGGGCCGCCCCCGCTGGGACGTACACCCTCACCCTCAACGTGGGGGAGTACCCCTCGGGAGTCGAGGCCTCCGACGCCTTCACGTTCGAGAAGGGGGCGGCCGGGGCGGCCGTCGCGGCGCGGGCGGAGGGGCCGGTGGAGCTCGTCGCCGAGGGGGCGTTCTTCGACGCCGAGGCGGTCGTAGCGCCAGCGGCTTCGGCCGTGACGTCGCCGGGCCGTCTCGCGGTGTACCCGAACCCGTCGGGGGGGCGGAGCACGGTCGGGTTCGCGCTGGAGGCGTCGTCGTCGGTCCGGCTCAGCGTGCTCGACGCGCTGGGTCGGGAGGTGGCGGTGCTGGCGGAGGGGCGGCTCGGGGCCGGGGAGCACGCGTACGCGTTCGAGGGCCACGATCTCCCGGCGGGGCTGTACCTCGCGCGGCTGGAGGTGGGGGGGCGCGTGGCGACGCACCGGTTCTCCATCGTCCGCTGACGCGTCCCCCGAAAACGAATGATGCCGGGCGATCTCTGGATCGCCCGGCATCAGGCTGTACCATCCATCGAAGTACCCGGTACGGGATTCGAACCCGTGTTACCGCCGTGAGAGGGCGGCGTCCTGGACCCCTAGACGAACCGGGCATCCGGCGGGCACCCGCGCCCGCGCAAGGCCCACAAGATACGGGCGGGCCCGGCCCTTACGGGTCGGTTAAGACCATTTTCACGTGGGGTATCCCCGCCTCTTCGAACGGCCCGCCGACCGGCCGGAAGCCGAACGACGCGTAGAGGGGCTCGAGGTGCGCCTGGGCGTGGAGCACGAACCGCGCGAACCCGGCTGCGCGGGCCTCGGCGAGGGTGAGGGCGATCATCGCGCGGCCGTAACCGCGTCCCCGCGCCTCGGGCAGCACGGCGAACCGCTCCAGCTTCGCCGCCGACGCCCCCTCGTAGAGGACGGGGCGCCAGCGGGACACGGCTACCACCGCGCCGCCCGCCTCGCCGAGGAGGTGGTGCACCGTCACGCCGCGCGCCTCGGGTGCGTCGTGTTCGTCCCACTCCTCCTCGGGCGGGCACGCCTGCTCCTCGATGAACACGTGCGTGCGGACGCGCCGCGCCTCGGCCCAGTCCGCCTCCGTCTCGACCGGGCGGACCCGGAGCGGCGGTGCAGCGGCGCGGGGGCTAGAGGTCGAGGTGCTCACGGAGCCGGCTGGTCACGAGGCTGACGACCTCGAAGTCGGTGAGGATGGAGACGTGGTCGTCCTCGGGCAGCTCCAGGTAGACGGCGGGGGAGCCGCTGCCGGTCCCGTAGCGCTGGAGGTCGAGCACGCGGCTGTGCGCCACCCGCACCACGGGGTCGAGTTCGCCGTGGACGACGAGGATGAACGGGGGTGGGCCGGCGAAGAAGCGTGGCGAGCGGCGGAGGAGCTCGATCCGCGCCTGCTCCACCGTCATCGCGCTGTCGCGGAGGGGGTAGACGATCGCGTCAGCGAGTGCCTCGATGCCGGGAAAGCTCCCGCCGTCCTGCCCCTGGAGCAGCGAGCGCACGCGTGACCGGAACGAGTCGAGGAAGAGGTCGGTGGGCCCGGCGAGGTCCACGACGACGTCGTAGGGGTGGGTGCGTGCCTCGGTCAGGAGCGCCGTGCTGCCGCCGCGCCCCAGCCCGAGGACGCCCACGCGCTCGGGGTCCACGAGCACCTGCGTCCCGAGGCTGCGGACGTGGGCGAGGAAGGCGAGCGCGTCGTCGACGTCGCGGTCGTACGGGCTCGGCGCGGCGTCCGAGGTGTACGTCGTGTCCGCGACGAGGAGCGGCCCGCCACGGTAGGCGAGCAGCGCGTAGACGAACTCCTCCCGCTCGGCGGTCCCGATCGGGAGGGCGCCGAGGAGGGCGTCCGTGGTGCCGCCGTCGCCGTCGGGGAGGACGAGGAGGAGGGGGCGCAGGCGGTTGTCGCCCTGCGGCCGTAGCGGCAGGCGCACGACGCCGTGGAAGAGGACGGTGCCGCCCTCGGCGTCGCGGGCGCGGTAGACCCGGAGCTCGGCGCCGTCGTCGCCCTCGTGCGCCGCGACGAACTCGAACGTGTAGCGGGCGGCGAGCCCCTGGTCGCGCGCCGCGAACGCGGCGCGGACGGTCTCCCGCTCCGTCAGCGTCGGCGGCTCGAACAGCGCGGTGAGGTTGACGCCCGCGACGATCTCGTCGGGGGTCGGAACGAGGGGGCCGCCGTCGTCCGGCTCGCCCGTGTCGCAGGCGGCGAGGAGGGCGACGGCGCTCAGGAGCAGGCGCGCGAGGCGGGGCGGGGGACGCATGACGGGCAGGTGAGAAGGGCCCGCATTGTACCCCGGGCGCCGGGCGGGGGGTCCGGCCGCGCCGCCGCCCCTATTCGATGGGGTCGTTGAGCGGCAGCGCGGCGCCCACGCCGGGGCGCACGAACACGATCACGAGCCTGCACGGCCCCTCGCCGCGGTTGGCGAACCGCACGCGTCCGGCCGCCGCCGGCACCACCATCGACTCCAGGTAGCGCAGCGGCATCCGCCGCCCGTTCTCGGCCACCACCTCGACCTCGTCGCCCTCGACGAGGTTGACGGCCAGCGCCCGCCCCTCCGTCGCGTATTCGACCTCCTCCTCGAAGGTGAGGCGGTGGATGTCGTAGAAGAACTCGGGCCGGTTCATCAGCCGCTCCTCCTGCCAGCCGTCGCCCGCGCGGATCACCTCCGGCCGGGCCACGAGATTCTCGCGCACCCACTGCCCGCGCCGCTCGAAGCGGAGGTTGTCCCACGCCCGGTCGAGGTTGATCGGCCGCATCTTGCCCTGGAGGTCGCGGCGGACGTAGTCGTAGATCTTGAACGTGAAGATGTAGGGCGTCGCGCTGATCTCGAGGACGAGGTTGCCGCGCCCGCTGAAGTGGACGGTGCCGTTCGGGATGAGGAAGAGGTCGTGCGGCTTCGCGGGCATGCTGTGGACGTACCGCTCGAAGTCGGCCGGCTCGCCGGTGGCGGCGGAGCGCTCCAGCTCGGCGCGGAAGGCGTCGGGGTCGGCGTCGTCGTGCAGGCCGAGGTAGACGCGGGCGCCCTCCTGGGCGGCGGAGATGTAGTACGTCTCGTCCTGCGTGAACGCCTCGCCGAACGCGCGGCGGATGTAGTCCGGCCGCGGGTGGCACTGCACGGAGAGGTTGCCGCCGCTGATGGTGTCGAGGTAGTCGAGCCGCAGCGGCCACTCGTAGCGGAACTGGCGGGCGGCCTCGCCGAGGACGCGCCGGTGCTCCTGGAACATCAGGCAGTCGAACGAGCACTCCAGCCGCTCGCCGCCGGCCTCCAGCGTGATCCCGTTCTCGGGCGTGATGAGCTCGAAGGACCACGCGAAGTTGGGCTGCTCGGGGTCGAGGCCCATGTGGCCCTGCATGAACTTGCCGCCCCAGGGGCCGGGGAAGAACCACGGGCGCGGGCGGAACGGGCTCTCGG
>DATGQT010000156.1:0-5819 GCA_035304085.1 Rubricoccaceae bacterium | reverse complement strand
CCTCGACCTCCGGGGCGGCGAGCGCATCGCCGTCCACCGGAGCGACGACGGAGGGCAGACGTGGACGGAGGTTCGGGTGTTCGGGCCGGGTGACTTCGGCGTCGCCACCCCGCACTGGGTCGTGGTGGGGGTGGACGACCGTGCGGGCGGCGCCCTCTACGTGGGGATCAAGCAGGTGGTCGGGGGTACGGCACCGGACCTCGGGACGGTGGCGGCGTCGTTCGACGGGGGCCAGACGTGGGTGGCCGTGGCGGACACGTCGCACGGGTGGGGGGGGTACGCCGTGCTCCGGCTCCTCGTCGGTCGAGACGGTCGGCTGTACGCGGCGACGGACCGGGGGGTGTACCGGACGGTGGAGGCGGTGCCGGTGTCGTCGGAGCCGGAGCCGCAGGAGGAGACGGGGGTGCGGCTGGAGGTGGCGCCGAACCCGTTTCGCGATGGGGCGGCGGTGACGCTCACGCTGGCGCTGCCGGCCCACGTCCGGCTCACGGTCCACGACGTGCTAGGTCGGGCGGTGGCCGTGCTGGCCGAGGGGGTCCACGCCGCCGGGCGGCACCCCCTCCCTCTCGACGGCTCGGCGTTGGCCCCCGGCGTGTACGCGCTCCGTCTCACCGCGGGGGGAGAGGCTCTCACGCGCCGGTTCACCGTCGTCCGCTGAGAGTGCGGCGTCTCGCGTGAGGGTGACCAGGGCGAGGAAGGGGGCGACGGAGGCCCATTCCTCATCGGAGACGTTGGGGAGGGCGCGAGCTCATGGGCGCTCGCTCCTCCGCTCACGACCCCCGGTTCATAACACGCCCTACGCGTCCCTGCGGGGGCGCGCCTCGGGGATCGCCGTGTACACCCGCTGGATGAAGTCGCAGACCTCGTCCATGTAGTCCTGGAGGAACGCCTCCGTCGAGGGTTCCGTCACCTCCCCGTCGTCCGTGATCAGCCCCGGCGTGAACTGGATGTACGCCTCCACCGCGTTCATGAGCGGGGAGTTGCAGAAGGCGAGGATGCTCCTGAGGTGCTGCTGTCCCACCGCCGTCCCGATCTTCCCGGGCGAGGCGCCGATGATGGCCGAGGGCTTCCGCGTGAACGCGTTCTCCCCGTAGGGCCGGCTCGCCCAGTCGATCGCGTTCTTGAGCGCGCCGGGGATGGACCGGTTGTACTCCGGGGTGACGAAGAGGACGGCGTCGGCGGCGGCGATGGCGTCCTTGAACGCGCGGGCGACGGGGGGGTAGTCCGCGTCGTAGTCGCGGTTGTAGAGCGGGAGCGCGGCGTACTCGATCTCGGTGAAGGCGAGCCGCTTGGGCGCCAGGCGGATGAGGGCGCGGGCGAGCTTCCGGTTGATCGAGTCCCGGGAGAGGCTGCCCACGAAGTAGCCGACGGTGTAGGTGCTCATGGTGGGGGCGGGCTGGGGAGGGGGCTCCACGTCCTCGAGGGAGCGGCCTCTCTTGTGATTGCAGGCGTTCGGCGGCGAACACCCCTGGGGCGCGTCCGTTCCGCCCGGGCCCCGCGCTACGGCGCCCGGTCGGGGCCCAGGAGGTCCCGCAGCGTGGGCGCCATCCGCTGGGCGACCTCGTAGCCCGCCTCGATGGTCGGCCGCCCGCCGGAGAACTCGAGCGGCGGGACGTCCCGCACCTGCGGGATCAGCAGCAGGTCCGGCGGGTCGCCGGCCAGCCGGCTCCGGCTGATCCGCGTCTCCATGATCGTGACGGCCTCCGTGATGACCCACGTGACGTCGGGTGGGGCGGGGGCCTCAGCGCCGGCCTCGGCGCGGGCTACCCACGGCAGGATCGCGCGCCAGGGGCGGTCCGGCACCACGGCGGGCTGCGGCTCGGCCTCGGCGCGCGGCTGCAGGCTGCCGAGCGGGCCGCCGTGGAGGTCCACCCCGACGACGAGGTCCGCCCCCAGCGCCCGGCACAGGCTCACCGGCACGGGGTTGACGAGGCCGCCGTCGACGAGCCAGCGCCCGCCGGAGTAGACGGGCGTGAAGACGCCCGGGATCGAGATCGAGGCGCGGATGGCGGTCAGCAGCGAGCCCCGCTGGAGCCACACCTCGGAGCCCGCGTGCAGGTCCGTCGCCACGGCGGCGTAGCGGCGCGGCAGCGCCTCGATGGCGACCTCCCCCACGTGCTCGCGGAAGAGCTCCAGCAGGCGGCGCCCGCCGAGCGCCCCGCCGCCCGCCATCGTGAAGTCGAGCAGCTCCACCACGTCGCGCCGGGTGAGGCCGGCCACCCAGGCCTCGAGCTCGGCGTGCTTGCCGGCCGCGTAGAAGCCGCCGACGAGCGCGCCGATGGAGGTGCCGCAGACGACCTCGGGCTCGATGCCGTGCTCGCCGAGGGCGCGGAGCACGCCGAGGTGGGCCCAGCCGCGGGCCGCGCCGCCGCCGAGGGCGATGCCGAGGCGGGGGGAGGTCTGCTGCGGCTCGGCCATCGCTTCTCGCTCAGGCGGGCAGCCGGTGCGTCTCGAGGGCGTGCGCCGGCGGCAGCCCGGTGACCTCGAGGATCTCCTGCTCGTCGAGCGTCCCGCGCTCGAGCAGCGCCGCGGCGAGGCGTCCGAGCGCGTCGCGGTGCTCGGTCAGCAGGCGGGTTACGTGCTCGCCCCGGCTGAAGATGGCCTCGACGTTCCGCTCGGCGACCTGCTGCTCGGAGACCGTGTACGACACCGTGGCCGGGTCGGTCCCGTTCGCGAGGCCGTCGGCGCGCCCGTTGCGCCGTGTCGCTTCCGGTCTCGGTGTCGTCATGGTCGTGGGGGCTGCTCGTCCGGTTGTCCCCGGCGCTATGGTGCTGAGGGCGGGGTGGCTGCGAGAACCCTCGGACCGCGGGGGGCGTGATCGGAGCCGCGGCGCGTACGGTGCACGCCGCAACCTACGAGCGGGAAGCGCGATGAGTGACGCCGCATCGCCCCCGATCACACACCCGGAGCGGGCCGGGGTTCCCCCTGGTCCGCCCGCCCCCGGCGTGGCGTGGGTGCCCGGCGGGACATTCCTCATGGGCTCGGACGGTTTCCCCCCGAGGAGCGGCCGGCCCACCGCGTGGCGGTGGACGAGTTCTGGGTGGACGCCCACCCCGAGACCAGCGCCGCCTTCGGGCGCTTCGTCGAGGCCACCGGCTACGTGACCGTCGCCCGGCGGCCCCTCGGCCGATGGTGGTCCCCCAGCCGGTTCCCTGCGGATGGAGGCGTGAGGGGCCGCGATCCGGCTGGCCCGCGAGCGCGCCGGGCCCCCGGGGATCCGCTTTCTCTCTGGGGGGGTATCCTGCCGAGCGGCCGGGCGCTCGGCAGGCCGGTCTCCTCCCCACCCGCGCTCGTCCGCCGTCTCAAATCAATGAGAGCCCCATGGCCCCTCGACGCCTCGCCCCGTCCGGCTCCCCCGAGCGCAGCGCGGGGGCCGTCGGTGGTAGCCCTGTGACCGACCGCGTGCAGGCGGCCTCCGAGGAGAGTTTCCCGGCGAGCGACCCCCCGAGCTGGCAGCCCCTCCGCGTCGGCTCCCCCCGGCGGCGCAGCCGGGAGGATGCCTCGGGTGAACCCCACCCATCCACCCCTTCCGCCTGAGTTCCACGGCCGGGCACGAAAGGCATCGCCACCGGCGCCTTCTACAACGGCGGCGGCGGCTACCTCGCCCTATAGCCGCCGGCCCATCCCCGATGCCTCCGCTCCTCCGGGTGGGCGCCAGAGCTACACGCGGACCGGTCGCGCTGCCCTACCGCGTGGCCAGTCCCGACCCGCAGACCGGCATCACGGAGCCCACCCATGTCCAGCACGAACGCCCCGACCACCACCGTCCAGCGGATGTTCGCCGCCTTCGGCGCCGGCGACCTCGACGCCCTCCTCGAGACCGTCCACCCCGACTCCCGGTGGACCTACGTCGGCGCGAACCCCCGGCCCGTGCGGGCGGAGCTCGTCGGGCATGCGGAGGTGCGGCGGTTCTTCGAGGGGATCCTTCGGCGGCTGGAGATGACGGCGTTCGAAGCGGCCGAGTTCGTCGCGGAGGGGGACACCGTCGCCGTCTTCGGGCACGAGGCGGGGACGGTGCGGGCGACGGGTCAGCCGTTCCGCAACGAGTGGGCGCAGAAGTACGTCGTGCGGGAGAACCTGATCGTGGAGATGGCCGAGTACAACGTCCAGGTTGAGCCGCGGAGTTGACCACGTCTGGGAGACGCAGACGCTGGCGGATCCTACGCAAGGCCGTCGCCCGCGCCCTCGAGGTGCGTTCCGGAGGAGCGCGGTGCGGACCCGTAGGAGCGTCTCGGTGGGCCGCTTCGTGACGAGGTTCACAGGCGAGAACGCAAATCGCCGGCCCCTCGGGAGAGGCCGGCGATCGGTAGCCCGGCGGGCACAGCTATTCCAACCCGAGGCCACCCAAGCCATAGAGCGGCTGGTCTCGGTCGCACGCCGTCACCCTGCGCTCTTCTCCTCAAGAGGGATGTCAAGGGTGTCAGGGGGGAGTTAGGGGTGGCAGTGCTGAGCTGGCGGGTGGTATGAACCCTTTGGCTAATTGGTTCATATCTCCTATTTTGGCGATGCCACTTCACCCAGGTTCCGCCATGACACGCTCCCATCTCCAAGTGCTCTTTGTCGTCGTAGCATTGGCAATCGCTGCCCTCCCTGCCCGCGCTCAGCTTACGCTCATCGAGGGGCCGAACATCGAATCCGAGGCGCCCGTCTACCTCGACGCAGAGGGGGACCTCCACGCCGCCCTCGTGAAGGTGAAGTTCTCCGAGGAAGTCGTCTCGGTTACGTCCGGCACGGAGGCCCTCACGCTGAACGACCTCCTCCCCGCCTACACCCACGTCCGCGACACGCTTCTCGCGCTGGAGGGCACCTACGGGAGCATCGGCCTCGTCAAGCGCTACCCGGACGTGGTGTGGGGCGACACCCTCGTCGTGGACCCGCTCACGCAGCAGCAGGTGGTCGTGGCCGACCTCTCGCAGTGGGTCGAACTCCACTTCGAGGACCCCGTCCCGCTGGCCGAGGTGGCGGCGCGGCTGAAGACGTTGCCGGAGGTGGAGTACGTGGACCTGCCCTACGTCTACCACTTCAACGTGGACCTCAACCCGATCACGCCCGACGACGGGGAATACACGTCGCAGTGGAGCCTCCCGATCGTGAAGGCGGCTGACGCATGGGCGCTCGCACGCGGGTTCGTCGGGGAAGGGCTGCCCGTCTCCATCGGGCTCGCGGACAACTTCACGCTCGAGCCGGTCGGGGATCCCGAGGACTACATCCACCCGGACCTCCGCTACGACCCTCTCCTCGGACACAACCGCCTCGACGCCTCCGCCGTGGACGGCGGGTACCACTGGCACGGCACCGCCGTCTCGGGCACGGCCGGGGCACTCACCGACAACGGCTCCCTAGGCTCAACTGGCTCCGTCGCCAGCCTCGCGTGGACCGTTGCCCTCCGAGCGTACCACCACACGGCGGCAGGAATCCGCGAGGCCGTGTGCCGGATGCCCGGGCAGCTTTCGTGCAATCCGGTGGACGTCCTCAACATGAGTTGGTCGATCTTCGACTGCTCTCCCGGTATCCCCGACGGCGGCACGGGCAATGGCAGCTACGATTGCGGAGAACTCTTTGAGGCGCTCGACGACGCCCTCGGCACTGCCGCCATCCTCACCGGCTCGACGGGAAACGACCACTGCTCGGAGGGCCGGTGCTGTGTGCCCTGCCAGCCCATCCCCGGTGGATACTACTCGTCCGAGCACGACCGCGGCGTCATCACAGTGAACGCTACGTGGAGCGATGAGGACGTATACATCTTCTTCAACCACGCCGACCCTGATGCTGACCCTGTTGACGACCCCGAGGAGGGGTGGATGGACCTCGCTGCGCCG
>DATGQT010000155.1:0-11584 GCA_035304085.1 Rubricoccaceae bacterium | reverse complement strand
CGCCGGCGTAGAAGTCGGTGAGCCGGAGGCCGCGGTCGGCGAGGGCGTCGAGGTGGGGGGTGAGGGCGTCGGGGCTGCCGTAGGCGCCGAGGTCGCCGTAGCCGAGGTCGTCGGCGAGGATGACGACGACGTTGGGGCGGCCGCCGCCGGGCTGCGCCGCCGCGCCACCGGCGAGGAGGGCTGCGAGCAGCCCGGCCATCACGGGCAGGAGCGTGGGCAGGCGGAGCATGGCGGGTACGGACGGGTCGGCGGGGGCTACGGCTGGTCAGCCAGCCCGGCCTGGTCGAGGAGCCAGGCGTACTCGAAGGCGATCTCGCGGTAGCGCCGGAAGCGGCCCGAGGCGCCGCCGTGGCCGGCCTCCATGTTCGTCTTGAGCAGGAGGGGGGCGTCGTCCGTCTTGAGGTCGCGCAGGCGGGCCACCCACTTCGCCGGCTCCCAGTACTGCACCTGGCTATCGTGGAGCCCCGTCGTCACGAGCATCGGGGGGTAGGCCTTCGGCTCGACGTTGTCGTAGGGGGAGTACGAGAGCATGTAGTGGAAGTACGTCGCGTCGTTGGGGTTGCCCCACTCGTCGTACTCGAACGTCGTCAGCGGGATGGTCTCGTCGAGCATCGTGGTGACGACGTCGACGAAGGGGACGTTGGCGACGACGCCGTCCCAGAGGTCGGGGCGGAGGTTGACGACGGCGCCCATCAGCAGGCCGCCGGCGCTCCCGCCCTGGGCGTAGAGCCGGCCGGGTTCGGCGTAGCGCTCGGCCACGAGGTGCTCGGCCGCGTCGATGAAGTCGGTGAACGTGTTCATCTTGCGGAGGAGCTTGCCGTCCTCGTACCACTGCCGCCCCATCTCCTGCCCGCCGCGGACGTGGGCGATGGCGAAGGCGAACCCGCGGTCGAGCAGGCTCAGGCGCGGGGTCGAGAAGCTCGCCGGCGACGAGTAGCCGTAGGAGCCGTAGCCGTAGAGGAGCAGCGGGGCCGTCCCGTCGACGGCCGTCTCGCGGCGGCGGACGACCGAGATCGGGACGCGCGTGCCGTCGCGGGCCGTGGCCCACAGCCGCTCCGTGACGTAGCGCGCCGGGTCGAAGTCGCCCAGCACGGGCGTCCGCTTGACGA
The DNA here is from genome assembly GCA_035304085.1 of Rubricoccaceae bacterium. Lineage (GTDB taxonomy): Bacteria > Bacteroidota > Rhodothermia > Rhodothermales > Rubricoccaceae > DATGQT01. The sequence goes on along the minus strand of DATGQT010000155.1, from coordinate 10,475 downwards.
GCGCGGCCTCGCGCGTGCCGAGGTCGTAGTCGTAGACCGACTGCGGCGTCGTCATCGAGGTGTAGTGGTAGCGGACGACGGCGGTGTCGTAGGTGGGGGTGTAGCCGAGGGCGGCGGCGTAGGCGGGCTCGCCGAAGTCGACCTCGTGGTCGAGCGCGCCGTCCTTCGTGCGGACGCGGAGGCGGCTCAGCCCGCCCTCGCGCTCCTGCGTCACGACGGCGCCCGCGAACACGTCGAAGTCCTCCAGGAGCACGTCGGCGCGGTGGGGGACGAGGTCCTCCCACGCGTCGGGCGCCTCGGTGGGGGCGCGGGCGAGCTTGAAGTTCGTCGCCCCGCCCGCGTTGGTGCGGACGTACCAGTGGTCGCCCGCGTGCTCGACCGAATACTCGTGACCCCGCTCGCGGGGGCGGAAGACCGTGAAGGTGCCCTCGGGGTCGTCGGCGTCGAGGTAGCGCCACTCGTCGGAGAGGGTCTGGTAGGCGCCGACGAGGAGGAAGCGGTCGGACTTCGAGCGGGTGACGGCGACGGCGAACTCGGGGTCGTCCTCCTGGTAGGCGACGGCGGCGTCCTCGGGGGCGTCGCCGAGGCGGTGGCGGAGGATCTGGTAGGTGCGGAGGGTCTCGAGGTCCTGCCGCGCGAAGAACAGGGTGCGGCCGTCGTTGGCCCAGGCCATCGAGGGGGTGGCCGGGAAGAGGACGTCGGGGAGGATCTCGCCCGTCTGGAGGTCCTTGAACCGGACGGTGTAGATGCGCCGGCCGACGGTGTCCTCGGCGAAGGCCATGAGGCGGCCGTCCTCGCTGACCTCGTAGCTGCCGACGGCGTAGTAGCCGTGGCCCTCGGCCCGCTCGTTGGCGTCGAGGAGGATCTCCTCGGGGGCGTCCATGGTGCCGCGGCGGCGGGCGTAGATGGGGTACTCCTTCCCCTCCTCGTAGCGGGTGTAGTACCAGTAGCCGTCGTCGAAGGTGGGCGCCGAGGCCTCGTCCTGCTGGATGCGCCCGACGATCTCGTCGAAGAGGGCATCCTCGAGGTCCTTGAGGTGGGCCGTGGCGGCGTCGGTGTAAGCGTTCTCGGCCTCGAGGTAGGCGATGACGTCGGGGTCCTCGCGCTCGCGGAGCCAGTAGTAGGGGTCGCTCCGGGTGACGCCGTGGTGCGTCATCTCGTGGGGCCGTTGCGCCACGTCGGGCGGCGTCTGGGCCTGGAGCGACGGGGCGGCGGCGAGGAGGAGGGCGGGGGGCACGGCGGCGAGGGCTCGGCGGAGGGTGCGGCGCATGGGGGCGGCGGCTGGGGACGGGGAAAATAGGCCGGGCTCCGCTACCCCGCCCCGCTCGTCTTCCGCCTACGGTCCTCCGCCCGCGCCGGATGGAACCCGGGGCGGCGGGGCCTGCTATGAACGGGGCCCTCTCCCTCCAGCCCTTCTCGCCGTGAGCACCGCCCTCGACCGAATCCCCGAACGCGTCCCCGGGCTGGCCGAGGCCGGCCTCCGCCTCTCCCGCGCCGTCCACGACGCCGTCCTCGCCGGCGGCCGGCCCGTCCGCAAGGCCGTGGACGCGCTGCACGGGACGTGGCTCGGCCACCCCCTCCACCCGGTCCTGACCGACGTCACCGTCGGCGCGTGGGTGCTCGGCGTCTGCTACGACGCCGTCGCGCTCGCCACCGGCGACCGGTTCTGCCGCCGCGCGGGCGACACGCTGGCCGCCGTCGGCACCGCCTCGGCCCTCCCGACGGCCGTCACCGGCCTGGCCGACTACTCGACCGTCCCGATGCCGGCCGCCGGCATGGCGACGCTCCACGCCGCGGTCAACACGGTCGGCCTCACGCTCTACGCGGCCTCGCTGGCGGAGCGGCGGCGGGGGCGCCACGCGGCCGGGGCCGCCCTCGCCTTCGCTGGCGTCGCCGCCGCCGGCCTCGGCGCCTACCTCGGCGGCCACCTCGTCTACCGCCACAAGGTGGGGGTAGACCATCGGCCGGAGGCGCCGGAGGGGGACGGCTGGAAGCCCGCCCTCGCCGAGGCCGACCTCGCGGAGCGCACGCCGACGCGCGTCGAGGTGGAGGGCTACCCCGTTCTCCTCTACCGCGACGGTGAGCGGGTCTACGCCATCGGGTCCGTGTGCGCCCACGCCGGCGGGCCGCTCGAGGAGGGCGAGGTCGAGGGCTGCGACGACGGCCGCTGCACCGTCCGCTGCCCCTGGCACGACTCCGTGTTCGACCTCCGCGACGGGCGCATCGTGCACGGCCCCTCGGCGCACCCGCAGCTCGCGTTCGAGACGCGCGTGCGCGACGGGCAGGTGGAGGTTCGCCCGCGGGGCTGAGGTGCGTTCACCGCCCTAACATCCCGATCCCCCGCGCCATCGCCGTCGCCGCCAGCACCATCCCCACGACGAGGAGGGCCTGGACGGTGCTGATGGTCGCGAAGGCCGGGGCGCGGGCGGTGTCGGGCGCCTCGCCCCGCGCGAGCTGGCGGCGCCAGCGGACGAGCGTCACAGCGGGCCAGACCTCCAGCGCGAGGACGAGCCCGAGCAGCGCCATCTTCGTCCAGAAGGCGTGGTTGGCGACGTAGTAGGCCGTCCCCTTCTCCATCGTCGAGAACAGCCGGGCGAGGCCGGTCGTGATCCAGAGCACGGCGGCGAGGCCCCAGAACGTGTCGGCCGCGAAGACGCGGCGGAGGCCGGCGTCGTCGAGGGGGCCGCCGAGGGCGCGGGCGCGCGCCCAGACGGCGCCGAGCCCGATGCCGAGGGCGAGGAGGTGGAGGGCGGCGAAGAGCCAGCGGAGGAGCATGGGCGGAGGGGCGAGGGGCGCCCAAGGTTAACGCCGGATGCCGGAAGGAGATCGCCCCGCCGCCTCAGTCGGCCGCGAGCCGCCACTGGTACGCGGCGTGGGGCGCCGCCTTCGCGCGGGCGAAGTGCGCCTCGGCAGCGGGCCAGATGTTCGGCTGCCGCCCGTCGAGGTCGGTGAACCCGTACGCCTGCGAGAGCCGCCGCGACGACGTGACGGCGCCGGACCGCCGCGCCCGCACCCCCGGCAGCGCCGTCTCGAAGTCGTAGACCGACGCCGCTACTTGTAGCGGCAGACTACTTGTAGCGGTAGACGATCCGCCCCTTCGTGAGGTCGTAGGGCGAGAGCTCGACGTCGACGCGGTCGCCGGGGAGGATCTTGATGAAGAACTTCCTCATCTTGCCCGAGAGCAGGCCGAGGATGGTGTGGCCGTTCTCGAGCTCGACGCGGAACTGCGCGTTGGGGAGGGCCTCGGTGACGGTGCCCTCCTGCTTGATGGGTTTCTGCTTGGCCATGGGGTCGTGTGCTGGTAGAGGCGCCGGTCGTCGCGGGTTCCTGCCCGCTGCGGAACGCCGGCGCCGTCTTCCCCCTACGGGGTGCAGGCGCAGAGGGTCCGGCCCGGAGCGGCGCTTCCGCCGCTTCTTCCCCTTTCACGTCGGTCTTGACCGGAAATACCCCGGCGGGCGGGGTGAGGCAGGGCGGCGGTCCGCCGCCGTCGGTCTGCGGTCACAAAGAGAAACGCCGCGCCGGTCGAGCCGGGCGCGGCGTGTTCGTCGGGCGAGGGCGGTGGGATCACCCCTCGTCTTCCTCGTCCTCGTAGACGGGGACGGGGCGGACGTCCCACATCAGCATCTGCTCGATGTCGGTGGAGTCCTCCTCGTCCTCGCCCTCGAGGCGGAAGGTGTAGTCGCCGAGCTTGGGGCGGAGGTGCTCGGGGACCCGCTTCCAGCGGGTGCCCTCGGCGTCCTCGAACTCGTCGGGGAAGGGGCTCTCGACGCGGTAGCTCGGGTGGTAGTTGCGGTAGGTCTTGGCGGCCTCGTAGAGGGCGGCGCGGCGGGCGCCGGCGCGCGTGACGCTGCGGCCCGTCACGCGGAACGGGGGGATCGTGATGATGGCGATGACCTCGTCGTCGTCCTCCTCGGGGTCGGGGTCGAGGTACTCGGGGCGCATCACCTTGAACTCGTCCGGGTGGGGATACGCGCTGCGCTCGGCGTCGAACATGGGGGGTGCGGTTAGTAGGGCGCGGAAAGTACGCGCGCGCCGGCCCGGAGTCCCGGGGGCGGGTGCCCCCCGCTCCCCTTTACTTGTAAATTCGCCCCACCACGGGTTCGGCCCCTGCACCGCGGCGGCGCCAAAAGGGCGCGCCCCCCTTGCATCGGACCCCGCTCTGCCCCTTACTTCCACCTGCCGGCTGCGGCCGCGTAGCCCCACCGCTACTCACCCACCCTCCCCATCCCCGCCCATCATGGACGCCACTTTCCTCTTCGACCCCATCCGCGCCGGCTCGGACGACTTCGACGACTACGACGAGGACTTCGACAGCGACTTCGACGACCTCGACGAGGATCTCGAAGAAGACCTCGGTGAGGACCTCGAAGAAGACCTCGACGACCTCGACGAGGACTTCGACGACCTCGACGGCGAGGGGGGCGAGGACCTCGACGAGGACCTCGAAGACCTCGACTTCGAGGACGAGGACTTCTAGCACGCGGCCACCGCCTCGGGTTGGAGGCTGCAAAACGGTCGCACCCGGCGGATTGCCGTTATGCGCGGCCGTAGAGTGCTAACCCGCCATTGGGGTCCGCCGTAGCGCTGTCCACACGTTATCCCGCGTGTGGACAGCGTTGTGATAACGGGCATCAGAACCGCCCTCATCGCGCCGCCAGGTGGGACGGCTCTGCGGGTGCACGGTGCACAACGCGACGCACGTCGCGGTCCTCCGGGTGGATAACGTGTGGGCATTTTGCCCTTGCGGGGGGCGTGCGCGCCGGGTTTCTTAACCCTCGCGTTCACCGCGCCTTCACGTCCCTCCCTTCTGTCGGCCTCACCCCACCGCACGAAGGCGCTGGCGCCCTCCGCACGCCGCGAACGTATACCGGCGTGCGTCCGTTCAAGCCGAACGGGTCCCCCCGGACACCCTCCCCACCACTGTAATGGCTACGAAAAAGGCTACCCTCTTCCCCGACGCCGGCGCGGCGTCCCCCACCGACGGCCTCCACGTCGAGCGCGTCTTCTCCACCGACGGCCAGCACCCCTTCGACTCCGTCGCCTGGGAGACGCGCACGGCGTCCATCAAGAACCACAAGGGCGAGGCGATCTTCGAACAGGAGGGCGTCGAGTTCCCGAAGGACTGGAGCCCGCTGGCCGTCAACGTCGTCGCGAGCAAGTACTTCTACGGCGACCTCGCGAAGGGCAACGGCAGCCCGGCCGAGGGGAAGCGCGAGTACTCCCTCAAGCAGCTCGTCCACCGCGTCACCCGCACCATCTCCGACTGGGGCCACGCGCAGGGCTACTTCGCGACGAAGGACGACGCCGAGCGGTTCTACGACGAGCTCACGTGGCTGTGCGTCAACCAGTACGGCGCCTTCAACAGCCCCGTCTGGTTCAACGTCGGCCTCCACCACCAGTACGGCGTGCGGGACACCGGCGGCAAGACGATCTCGGGCTGGAACGCCGAGACGGGTGCCGTCGAGGACGTCGACCCCTACGAGCGCCCCCAGGCCTCGGCCTGCTTCATCATCGCCGTCGACGACTCCATCGACGACATCTGGAAGCTGATGAAGGAGAGCGCGCGGCTGTTCAAGTTCGGCAGCGGCGTCGGCGCCGACTGGTCGAAGCTCCGCTCCTCGCGTGAGAAGCTCTCCGGCGGCGGGACGCCCTCGGGGCCCGTCTCGTTCATGAAGGTGCAGGACGCCACGGGCGGCACCATCAAGAGCGGCGGGAAGACGCGGCGCGCGGCGATCATGCAGACGCTCAAGAGCTGGCACCCGGACGTCCTCGAGTTCGTCCGCGCCAAGCAGGAGGAGGAGCGGAAGGCGTGGGCGCTCATCGAGGAGGGCTACGACGGCTCCTTCAACGGCCCCGCCTACGGCAGCGTCGCCTTCCAGAACGTCAACCAGAGCCTCCGTGTCGACGACGCGTTCATGGAGGCCGCCGAGGCCGACGCCCTCTACCCCCTCCGCGCCGTCACCACGGGCGAGGTCATCGAGGAGGTCCACGCCCGCGACGTGCTGATGCAGGTGGCCGAGGGGACGTGGATCTGCGGCGACCCCGGCGTGCAATACGAGGACACCATCCAGCGCTGGCACACGGTGCCGAACAGCGGGCCCATCAATTCGAGTAACCCCTGCGTTACCGGCGACACCCTCGTCGCTACCGAGGGCGGCCTCCGGCGCATCGACAGCATGCTCGGCGAGACCCCGCGCGTCGTCGGCCTCGACGGGCGGCTGCACCGGGCGACCCGCGTCGTCGAGACGGGCGTCAGGCCGGTCTACCGCCTCCGCACCCGCTCCGGCTACGAGGTCCGCCTCACGGCCGACCACCGCGTCTGGACCGAGAATCGAGGCGATGTGCCCGCCGCCGAGCTGGTCAAGGGCGACCTCGTCCGCCTCACCCCCTCCCCCTTCGGCCCCGAGGCGCTCGACGCCGACGTGGCCGAGTACGCCGGCCTCATGCTGGGCGACGGCTGCGTCTCGGGCGGCGTCGCCCAGCTCACGATGGACAAGGCGCTCGAGTGGGCGGTGGCCGAGAAGGCCGCGTCGGTCGTCAACCGCTTCGAGCGGCGGAAGGGCACGGCCGCGGTGGCCGTCACCGAGCGCGCCACGAGCGCGACCGTCGCCACCGGCCTGGCCGCCGCGCGCGAGACGCTCGCCCGCTACGTCGTCCTCGACGAGGGCAGCGCCGCCAAGCGCCTCACCGACCGCGCCCTCCGCCTCGACCGCACCGCCACCGCCGCCCTCCTCCGCGGCCTCTTCACCGCCGACGGCACCGTCGTCGATTCCGGCGACAAGAGCCAGTACGTCGGCCTCGACTCGACCAGCGAGGCGCTCCTGAAGCAGGTCCAAGTACTCCTCCTCGGCTTCGGCATCAAGAGCAAGCTCTACCGCGACCGCCGCCTCACCGACCGCGCGCTGCTGCCCGACGGGCAGGGGGGGCTCAAGGAGTACCGTGTCGAGCAGATGCACAGCCTCCGCATCACGCGGAGCAGCCGGACGCGCTTCGAGCTCGAGATCGGGTTCATGCCCGAGAGCGAGAAGGCCGCCCGGCTCCACGCCCTCAACGCCCGCGTCGGCGTCTACCGCGAGCGGATGACGGACGAGGTCGTGAGTCTCAGGCTCGAAGGCGAGGAGCCCGTCTACGACCTCACCGAGCCGGCCACGAGCCACTTCGTCGCCAACGGCGTGGCCGTCCACAACTGCTCGGAGTACATGCACCTAGATAACAGTGCATGTAACCTCGCCAGCCTCAACCTCCGGAAGTTCCAGAAGCCCGACGGCTCGTTCGACGTCGCGCGCTTCCGCGCCGCCGCCCGCGTCTTCATCACGGCCCAGGAGATCCTCGTCGACAACGCGGGCTACCCCAGCCACGCCATCGCGCGGAACTCCCACGACTACCGCCCGCTCGGCCTCGGCTTCGCCAACCTCGGCGCGCTGCTGATGGCGATGGGGCTGCCGTACGACTCCGACGAGGGCCGCGCCGTCGCAGGCGCCGTCATGGCCATCGAGCACTGCGAGGCCTACGCCCGCTCGGCCGAGATCGCCGGCATCGAGCGGATCGGCCCCTTCCCGGGCTTCGAGAAGAACCGCGAGCCGATGCTCGAGGTGATGCGGATGCACCGCGACGCCGTCAAGGACATCCACGCCTCGTGCCCGGCCTACCTCCGCGAGGCCGCCCAGGAATCGGCCGACCGGATGGTCGCCCTCGGCGAGCGCTACGGCTACCGCAACGCCCAGGCGACCGTCCTCGCGCCCACCGGCACCATCGGGTTCATGATGGACTGCGACACGACGGGCATCGAGCCGGACATCGCGCTCGTCAAGTACAAGCTGCTCGCGGGCAAGGGCGACGGGCTCATGAAGATCGTCAACCAGACCGTCGGCGACGCGCTCAAGCGGCTCGGCTACACCGAGGCCGAGCGCGCCGAGATCCTCGCCTACGTCGACGAGCACGACACCATCGAGGGGGCGCCGGGCCTCCGCGAGGAGCACCTGCCGGTGTTCGACTGCGCCTTCAAGCCGCACAACGGCCAGCGCTCCATCGGCCACATGGGCCACATCCGCATGATGGCGGCCGTCCAACCGTTCGTCTCCGGCGCCATCTCGAAGACGGTCAACCTCCCCGAGCACGCCACCGTCGAGGACATCTACGACGCCTACGTGCAGGGCTGGAAGCTCGGGCTCAAGGCCGTCGCCATCTACCGCGAGAACTCGAAGCGCTCCCAGCCGCTCTCGACCCGGAAGGGCGGCAACACCGCCGCCGCTGGCGGCGGGAAGGGCGCGACGCAGGCAGCCGAGTCCTCGGGCGACGGTGTGGCGCTGCCCGAGCCGGAGGTCGTCGAGAAGGTGGTCGAGAAGGTCGTCTACAGGCCCGTCCGCAAGCGGCTCCCGGACGAGCGGCCCTCCGTCACGCACAAGTTCTCCGTGGCCGGCCACGAGGGCTACCTCCACGTCGGGCTCTACCCCGACACCGGGATGCCCGGCGAGATCTTCATCACGATGGCGAAGCAGGGCTCCACCATCGCCGGGCTCATGGACTCCTTCGCCACGGCCATCAGCCTCGCCCTCCAGTACGGCGTGCCGCTGGACGACCTCGTCCAGAAGTTCAGCCACGTGCGCTTCGAGCCCTCGGGCTTCACGAACAACCGCCAGATCCCCATCGCGAAGTCCATCACGGACTACATCTTCCGCTACCTCTCGCTCAAGTTCCTCGGGCGCGAGCAGGAGGACCCGGCCGCCGAGCCGGAGGAAACCGCAAACCCTACTGAGGCCGTGGCGGGGGAGGCGGCCCGCCACGGCGCCGCAGCCGACGAGAGCCAGGCCGATCTCTTCAACGCCGCCCCCTCCGCCGCCGCGCCCGCCCCCCTCGTGGGCCAGACCGTGGAGCACTTCATGCAGATGCAGGCCACCTCGGCCGCGGCCGACGCCCACGCGAAGGCGCCCGAGGCCACGTTCGCCAACCAGGAGGACGCCCCCGCGTGCCCCAACTGCGGGAGCATCACGGTCCGCGCCGGGGCGTGCTACAGCTGCCCCAACTGCGGCTCCTCCACCGGCTGCGGCTGAGCCCCGCCTCATCGAGCACAGAGAAGCATTCACCAGCAGCGAAGGAGGTCGCTTGACCGTGATGTCCAAGTCCAACCGAAACTCAGGTAAGCAGTGGAGTACGCGGGACCAAACGCAGCTCCGTCAGCTCGCCAGAGAGAACACACCGACTCGTGTGATCGGCTTGAAGCTCGGCCGGACCGAGGACGCCGTTCGCTCAAAGGCAAGCGACATGGGGGTTTCGCTCAAGCCGACGAACCAGTCTCCCTACAACAGGAGGAAGAAATAGGCCAGTCAGCCCGAGTACCGAGTGTCATCCTTGGGGAAGGGTGACCGCGCGCCCGGTTCGCTACGGCGGCCGGGCGCGCTTTTACTGCCATGCACGCCGCGCTCTCCCAACGCCTCCCATGTCATCCCTCGACTCGCTCGGGAGGACGGCACGCGCATCGCGGCAGGGCCGCTAGCGCCGCGCGCTACTCCGGCTCCACCCGCCCGATCCGCGCGATGGCCGCCCCCGCGATGCTCACCGACGCGCCCGCCCGCTCGACGACGCCCTCGAACCGCACGCGGTCGTCCCGGCGGAAGGCGTAGAGCGTGTCCTCGTAGGCGTGCGGGAAGGTGATCAGCGCCGACACCGGCCCGTAGCTGTCGCGAGGCGCGACGGAGACGTAGAACGCGCGCGGCTGCTTGCTCACGTTGCGGAGCACCCCCTCCCACACCACCCGTCTCCCGACGACCTCCTCCAGCAACTGGTCGCGTGCGCGGAAGCTGTCGCGGACGGCCTCGTACCGCTCGGCGTAGGCCTGGAAGGAGAGGTCGGCCAGCGGGGGCGGTTCCGCCGCCAGGGGCGCCTCGGATGGCGCGGCCTCGCCCGTGACCGAAGGCTCGGTTCCCGCCCCGGTGGGCGTCGCGCCGATGGGCGCCTCTTCAGTGGGCGCTTCGTCGGCCGCGTCCGCGCCGAGGAGCGGGCCGAGGCGGTCGGCCGCCAGCACGGCGGTGAGGGCCAGGAGAACGAGGACGAAGAGGACGTTGCGCCGGGTTCGGTTCCGGTCAGCGGCCATGAGCGGGGGGACGGGTACGAGACGGGCCGAAGAAAACGCCGGGCGGGCCCCGGCGCAAACCGATCCCCGCCGCGCCGCCCCGTCGGAGAACGGTAGCAGGGGCCGGTCGGTCGGTCCGGCACGGTGGGTGGCGCGCCTTCTTCGTGGCGTAAGTGGTTGATATTGAGCCGCTGTGGCGTACGTTTCGGCCGTTCCCTCCGAAGCCCCACGCGTATGCTTCGCCCGTTCCGCCTCGCCGTCGCCCTCCTCCCCGGCCTGCTCGCCGCGTCCGGCTGCGGGTCCGAGTCCCCCATCGAAGGCTACAACCGCCTGCACGCGATGCAGGAGGAGCTGGCCGCGCTGCCGGCCGCCGAGCAGCTCACCGACCAGCCGTACCTCAATGGGA
>DATGQT010000154.1:0-5619 GCA_035304085.1 Rubricoccaceae bacterium | reverse complement strand
CATCGACGGGGAGGTTTGGCACCTCGATGTCGGCTCATCGCATCCTGGGGCTGGAGAAGGTCCCAAGGGTTGGGCTGTTCGCCCATTAAAGCGGTACGTGAGCTGGGTTCAGAACGTCGTGAGACAGTTCGGTCCCTATCTACTGTGGGCGTAGGAGGTTTGAGCGGAGCTGTCGTTAGTACGAGAGGACCGCGACGGACCGACCTCTAGTGTACCTGTTGTGGCGCCAGCTGCATCGCAGGGTAGCTATGTCGGGAAGGGATAAGCGCTGAAAGCATCTAAGCACGAAGCCCACCGCGAGATTAGACCTCCCTTATGGGTCGTTCAAGACTAGGACGTTGATAGGCGGCAGGTGGAAGCGTGGTAACACGTGCAGCCGAGCCGTACTAATTACCCATCAGACTTTTCCTCCGCTACGTATCTCGTTCGCGTCCTGAGTATCCGCTCTCGGCGCTCGATGGAGGGGCCTCAGGGCTCCACCCCTTCGGTTCTACTACGGCTATCGCATGTCGCCTGGATCGTCTACGATCTCTTGGTGGCTACAGCGCAGGGGACCCACCTCTTCCCATTCCGAACAGAGCCGTTAAGCCCTGCAGCGCCGATGGTACTGCCCGAAAGGGTGGGAGAGTAGGTCGCCGCCAAGTCCCTTCAAGCCCCGTCGCCCGATGGCGACGGGGCTTTCTTCGTTTCAGCGATCTCCGCGTGGGCTCGGCGGAGTCGGGGGTTATGCGCCTGCTCGAGGGGACGTGTTTACTGCGTGTGTGCCCTTGAAGCAGGGTCGTATGGCCGTTACCTTCGTCGCTCCTTGCTACCAACCACGGGCGCCCGGCGGGACCGCGGCCTGCCCCCTCTCTCTCAGACCCATGAAGCTCCAGAAGCTGGCCGCGATGGGCGGCCTCGTTGGGATCGGCCTGCTCGGGACGTTCACCGTCCAGCAAGCGGTCCAGGGTAACGCGAACGACGATACGGGCCCGGACCGGGCCGCCTACGAAGCCATGCTGGCGGCGCACCCGTACAGCACGCGCCCGCCTATGACGCCCGAGGAGCTCCGCGCCATCCCCAAGCGGGATCGGCCGGACCTCGCCATCGAGCAGGACTTCCTCCGGACGATGGACCCGGCTACCGGCACGGTCCCCATCGAACGGCTGTGGGCGGCGAACCGGATCACGCGCGAGCTCCAGGCGCAGGCCGAGGCACGAGGGGGAGGCCCCCTCGTCACGGAGGACTGGGAAGAGCGGGGGCCCACCAACGTCGCCGGGCGCACGCGCGCGCTGATGTTCGACCCGAACGACCCGACGGGGAAGAAGGTGTGGGCCGGCGGCGTCGCCGGCGGGCTGTGGTACACCGACGACATCACCGACCCCACCGCCACCTGGACCGCCGTCGACGACTTCTGGTCCAACCTCGCCGTCGCCTCCATAGCCTACGACCCGACGAACCCGCAGGTGATGTACGTCGGCACCGGCGAGGGGTACTTCAACCTCGACGCCGTGCGCGGGGCGGGCATCTTCAAGACCACCGACGGTGGCGCCACCTGGACGCTCCTCCCCGCCACCCAGACCTCCCAGTTCTGGTACACCCTGCGCATCGCCGTCCACCCGGCGACGGGCGACGTGTACGCCGCGACGTCCGTCGGCATCTTCCGCTCGCAGGACGAGGGGGCCACCTGGGAGAACGTGCAGAGCGGTGTGGGCAGGGACGTGGAGGTCGCGGCGGACGGGACGATCTACGCCACCACGGTAGGCCGCGTCTACTCCTCGACCACCGGCGACACTGGTAGCTGGGCGCAGCTCAACAACGGGACCAACGGGTTCCCGAGCACCGGTATCCAACGCATCGAGATCGCGGCGGCGCCCTCGAACGCTCAGGTCGTATACGCCGTCGCGGCCACCTCCTGCTGTGTCCAGGGACTCTACCGGAGCACCGACGCCGGCGCGAACTGGACCCTGCTGGCACGCCCCGTCGATGCCGACCCCGGCATCGGCAACGAATACACGCGCGGGCAGGCCTGGTACGACCTCTCCATCGCCGTCGACCCCAACAACGAGGACGTCGTGTTCACGGGGGGCATCGACATCTTCAAGACGACCAACGGTGGGAGCAGCTGGCAGCAAATCTCCCACTGGTACGGGGGCTTCGGCTTCCAAGAGGTCCACGCGGACCAGCACAACATCGTGTTCAAGGACGGCTCCTCGGACGAGATCGTGTTCAGCCACGACGGCGGCGTGACCTACACCGCCGACGGGACCGCCGCCATCCCGACGCTCGAGAGCCGGAACAACAACTACAACGTGACCCAGTTCTACGCCGGCGCCATCGCGCCCGAGGTCGGCTCCGCCGTGATGCTGGCCGGCGCGCAGGACAACGGGACCCAGCGATACAGCGCACCGGGAGCCGGCGAGACCAACGAGGTGCGCGGCGGCGACGGCGGCTTCACGTTCATCGACCAGACGCAGTCCGCCGTCGCCATCTCCTCCTACGTCTACAACACGTACAGCGCGAGCTCCAACGGAGGCTGGACCTTCCCCACCGTCCTCATCAACGACACCGGCTCGGGCAGCTTCATCAACCCCGCCGACTACGACGACCGGGAGAACATCCTCTACACGTACCGCAACTCGACCTCGCTCTACCGCGTGACGGGCGTGGGCACCTCCCCCGCCACGACGGTTCTCACCCAGGCCTTCAACGCGGGCGTCACGCACATCCGCGTCTCCCCCTACGCCCCGGCCGGCACCTCGACCGTCTTCGTCGGGACCGCCTCCGGGCGCATCTTCAAGCTCGAGAACGCCCAGGCCACGCACACGGCCACGGAGCTGAACGCCCTCCCCGCGGCCGGGTCCATCTCCTGCATCGAGATCGGGGAGGACGAGGATCACCTCCTCGTCACGTTCTCCAACTACGGCGTCCCCTCGGTGTGGGAGACGACCGACGGCGGGGCGACGTGGGTCAACAAGGAGGGCAACCTCCCGGACATGCCCATCCGCTGGGCGCTCTTCCACCCGCTCGACCGCCGGGCCGTCCTCCTCGCTACGGAGGCGGGGGTGTGGGAGACGCAGAACTTCAACAACGAGAACCCGAACTGGACGCCGGCGCCGGGCTTCCCCGTCGCCAGCACCCACATGCTCCAGTACCGGGAGTCGGACGGGATGGTGATGGCGGCCACGCACGCGCGCGGCTCCTTCACGGCGCCCTTCCGCGGGTTCGGGGTGGCGAACGAGCCGGGCCCCGAAGGCACCGTCGCGGGCACGCACCGCCTCTCCGCCGCCGGGCCCAACCCGTTCAGCGCCCGGACCCGGTTCACGCTCGCACTCAACGAGGCGCAGGCGGTGCGGCTGACGCTCCACGACCTCCAGGGGCGCCGCATCCGCGTGCTCCACGAGGGTACCCTCGCCGCCGGGACGGCGCACCCGTTCGAGGTCGACGGCCGCGGGCTCCCCGCCGGGACCTACGTCGTCGCCGTCGAGGGCGAGCGCTTCCGCGACGACCTCCGCGTCACGCTCGTCCGCTGACGGACCGTCCATAGCGGACGGGCCTGGAGCCCCGCTGCCTTCGGGCGGTGGGGCTCCGCGCTTTGTGCGGGGCCCTCGGTGTCGGTGGGCAACGTCTGGTAAACACGAGGGAGGCCGGGGCCGTACATTGCCCCGCCTCTCTCCCCCGGCCCGTGCTCGCCTCGTGAAATCCGCAGATTCCCGCAGGAGACCCATCCTCTGCAACTACTACGTCACCTACCGGTGCAACGCGGCGTGCGGGTTCTGCGACATCTGGCAGCAGCCCTCGCCCCTCATCCGCGAGGCGGACGTCGCGCGGAACCTCGACGACCTCCGCCGCCTCGGCGTCCGCATCATCGACTTCACCGGGGGCGAGCCGCTGCTCCACCCGCAGATGGACCGGCTCCTCGCGATGGCGAAGGAGAGGGGCTTCCTCACCACGCTCACGACCAACGGCCTCCTCTACCCCAAGCGCGCCGAGCGCCTGCGAGGGCTCGTCGACCTCCTCCACTTCTCCATCGACTCCCCCGTGCCCGAGGAGCACGACGCCTCCCGTGGCGTCCGCTGCTTCGACAAGCTCATGGAGTCCATCGAGGTGGCGCTCGCGCTGGGCGAGCGGCCGGACCTCCTCTTCACCGTCACCGACGCCAACGCGCACCGGCTCGAGGAGGTCTACGAGACGATCTCGCGGCCGAACGGGCTCATCCTCATCGTCAACCCCCTCTTCGCCTACAACGGCCTCGGCGGCGGCCTCACCGACGAGGTGATGGCGCAGGCGCGGGCGTTCGCGAAGAGGCCCTACGTCTACCTCAACCCCGCCTTCCTCACGCTGCGCGCCCGCGGCGGCAACGACCCCGCCGACCCCGACTGCCGCGCCGTCACCACGTCCGTCGTCATCTCGCCCTTCGACGAGCTGGTGCTGCCGTGCTACCACGCGGGGCTGGAGAAGCTGCCCATCGAGGGCCGGCTCTACGACCTCTGGCACTCCGACCGCGTGGCGTGGCACCGAGAGATGGAGGGCCGCCACGCCGCCTGCGCCGGCTGCGCCATCAACTGCTACTTCGAGCCGAGCATGGCGCTGACGCCCACGAGCGGGTACTTCTGGGAGAGCCTCCCGTCGAAGGTGCGCTACGTGTGGACGAAGTTCGTCGTGCAGCGGCTCAGCCAGAAGCTCGGCCCGAAGGCGGCGCGCCTGCCCGACCTCGGCGACTACCCCACGCCTCAGGCAGTTTCAGGCGACGGGGTAGCCGGCGACGGTGCGGCCGAGGACCTCATCGCGCTGCCGGTGCTGAAGGCGGCGCCTCGGGGGGAGCTTCCGTGATAGAGTCCACGAGCGAGACCGGCTATGCTCGCGCAGAAGACATCAGCCATCAGCGAGGTTTGTCAAGCCCTCTGGACGGGTTCGGCCGACACGGCGAAGCTGATTCTAGCGGAGAAGTACCCTTATGCCCCTGAAACCATTACACAACGTCGCTACGGCCCTGTCGAGTCGACGCGAGTCTTCGTGAGAGATGGGTTCATCGACCGCTATTCCGGGGACCCGTTGATTTTCCCGCCAGTCCTGCGGGTGCTCTCGGAAGTGATGCCGGTCGAGTTTCCTTACCATCCCAATTGGAAAACGGACCGCACGCACCCTGCATATTGGGAAGTCGGTGCGACTATCGATCACCTGATTCCCGTTACCAGGGGCGGGAAGGATGAACCCGCGAACTGGGTTACGACCTCAATGGCTCGCAACAGCGCCAAGATGAACTGGATGCTTGCGGAGCTAGGGTGGGAGCTACACCCGCCGGGTGACGTGCGAGATTGGGATGGAATGCTCGGCTGGTTCCTGGGCTTTGTGGAGGAGAATCCAGAGCTGCTGAAGGGCGGCTCCGTTCATCAATGGTATCGTGCGGCGAAGCTCGCCGCTGAGCGACCAGCCACAGAATCTCAGCGGTAGCTCCGGCGGAGCGCCCAGCGGCTGGCCTCGGCCTGCCCGTTCGACGCGGCCGAGGCCGGCGCGGCCGGCGCCCCTTCGAGCGCGAACAGCCCGGCGGCGACGGCGGCGGCGCGAGCGGTCTCGGCATCGGGCGCGAGGGCCGCGGGCGTGAAGTGGTCGCGCACGAAGCCGGTGTCGAAGTCGCCC
>DATGQT010000153.1:0-13317 GCA_035304085.1 Rubricoccaceae bacterium | reverse complement strand
GGCCTCAAGAACTGTCCCCCTCGCTTGAGGGGGACAGCTCGCGCGAGCGGGGATTTCGTGCGAGGGATACGAGCGCGAGCGGGGGGAGCCCCTCAGTACGCCAGCCACTCGACCCCCACGTCGGGGCTCAGGCGGAGCGCCGGGGCGGGGAAGTGGACGTGGCGGAGGATGGGCACGAGGGCGTTCCACACCTTCCCCCGGAGCGGCAGCCCCGCCGGCTCCAGGTCCAGCCCGACGAAGACGACGCCCTCCGCGAAGCCCGTCCGCACGTCGCCCTCGCGGGCGCCGTAGCCGGCGGCGACGCTGAGCCAGGGGGGGAGGTAGCGTCTGGCCGCCTCGGGCGCGAGGGCGTGCGGGTTCACGGCCAGCCACGTCGTCTGTCCTTCGTAGTCGCAGCTCGCGTCGCAGGCGTCGCCGCTGGGCCAGTAGCTCCACTTGAGGCGGACGGCGCCGAGGGCGGGCCAGTAGGCGCGGGCGGCGACGAGCCCGGCGCCGACGCCGTTGGCCGCGACGTCGGGCGGCGAGAAGCCGACGCCGCGGTCGAAGCCGTCGAGCACCTCGTAGTAGAGCATCCCGGCGAAGCCGGTGGCGGCACCGAGCACGGCGGCCGTGCGGCCGTCGTGTCCGGCCCAGCGGTAGGCCGAGGCCCACGCCTCGGCCTGCAGGCCGGTGGAGAAGGCGTGGCCGAGCTTGTCGGCCCACCGGGCGTAGCCCCAGTCGTAGTCCACCTCGAACGGCGCGGCGGGGCGTGGCTGGAGGTACCGGCGGCGGGTCCACTCGTAGCCGGCTGCGCCGGCGCCCGCGCCGAGGACGGCGAGGGTACGGCCCGTGCGCGGCGTGGGCGCCGCCCGCCAGAACGGGACGGCGAGGGAGTCGGGAGGCGGGCCGGGCTGCGCCTCGGCGGAGAGCCCGCCCAGGAGCACGCCGAGCAGGAGGATGTGAGTGCCGATCCATCTCCCTCCGCCGCGCTCGGATCCTCCGCGCATACCCTCGCGCGCGCGGCTGTCCCCCTCAACTGAGGGGGACAGTTCTTGAGGCCCTGAGCGAAGCGATGGCCTTAAGAACGGGGGGAGCATTCAGTACGCAAATGGCACGAAGGCGGGGTCGGGCGTGAGGCGCACGGCCGGGCCGGGGATGCGGACGTGGCGGAGGATGGGCACGAGGGCGTCCCACACCTTCCCCCGGAACGGCAGCCCCGCCGGCTCCAGGTCCAGCCCGACGTAGACGAGGCTCGTCGTGAGGAAGTCGCGCTCGTCGCGGTCGCGGGCGCCGTAGCCGACGGCGAGGTTGAGCCACGGCGGGAGGTAGCGCCGGGCCGCGTCGGGCGCGAGGCGGTGGGGGTTGGCCGTGAGCCAGTACGTCTGCCCGGCGTAGTCGTCGATGGGGTTCTTGCCTTCCCAGCCGCTGGGCCAGTAGCTCCACTTGAGGAAGAAGGCGTCGAAGGCGGGGTCGTCGGCCTGGGCGGCGGCGAAGAAGACGCCGAGCGTGTTGAAGACGAGGTCGCCGGGGGAGAACCCCCACTGCGGGCCGAAGCCGTCGAGGACCTCGTAGTAGAGCATGTTCGTGAACCCGCCGACGGCGCCCCACAGCCGCGCCTGGTCCTCCGAGACGCCCG
The DNA here is from genome assembly GCA_035304085.1 of Rubricoccaceae bacterium. Taxonomy (GTDB): domain Bacteria; phylum Bacteroidota; class Rhodothermia; order Rhodothermales; family Rubricoccaceae; genus DATGQT01. The sequence continues at coordinate 11,702 of DATGQT010000153.1, read as the reverse complement.
CCCAGCGGAGGGAGCTCCGGTACCCCCGCGTCAGGAGGGCGCCGCAGTAGAAGTGGCCGAGCTTGTCGGCCCAGCGGACGTAGGCCCAGTCGTTCTGGACGCGGAAGTGGGGGCTGCGGTCCTCCCACCAGCGCCGTCGCTGCGTCTCCATCACGGCGAGGGCGGCCCCGGTGGCGGCGCCGGTCACGGCCGCCACGCGCCATCCGTTCACGTGCTCCACCTCGGGCGGCGCGTCGAGGGTGTCGGGGTCGAGGAGGAAGAGCGCGGGGCCTGCGGCTAGCGGACGATGGTTGATGGACGACGGGAGGCGGTCATCCGCGAGTCGTCCGTCGTCCGTGGTCCGTGGTCCGCCGTCCGAGAGCTCGTCGAGGACGGTGAGGTCGAGGCCGGCCATGCGGTAGCCGAGCGCGTGCTCCTGGGCGTGTACGCCGGAGGGGAGGGCGAGCAGCGCGGCGAGGACGAGGAGCGGGAGGCGGTGCACGGCGTTCGGGGGACGGGGCGCCCAAGCTAAGGGTTCGGCGCGGCGGTGCGCGCGGGGTGGGCTTCGTGATTCCTTCGGGAAGCCTCGCTTCCGTGCGGCGGCGCGGGAGCCGCGCCCGCGCGTGCCACGTGTCACGGCCCGCCCCCCGCCTCAGCTCGCCCCCGATGCAACACCCCGACCGGCGCCGCACCAAGATCGTCTGCACCCTCGGCCCCGCCACGGCCTCGCGCGAGGCCGTCCGCGCCCTCATCGCCGCCGGGATGGACGTGGCCCGCCTCAACTTCTCCCACGGCACCCACGACGAGCACCGCCGGATGATGGGGCTCGTGCGCGAGGAGGCCGCCCGCGCCGGCCGCGTCGTCCCCATCCTCCAGGACCTCCAGGGCCCGAAGATCCGCATCGGCGCCGTCCGGAACGGCGGCGTGCTCCTCCACAAGGGCCAGACGCTCCGGCTGACGGCGGAGCCGCTCCCCGAGAGCGACGCCCGCCGCGTCTACGTCTCCTACGAGCCGCTGGCCGAGGAGGTGGTCCAGGGCGGGCGCATCCTCATCGACGACGGCCACATCGAGCTCCGCGTGCTCGGCGTCGAGGGGGCGGACGTCGTGACGGAGGTGGTCGTCGGCGGGCCGCTCCGCTCGAAGAAGGGCGTCAACCTCCCGCGCATCCGCTCCGCCCGCCCGTCGCTCACGCAGAAGGACCTCGCCGACCTCGCCTTCGGGCTCGACCACGACGTCGACTTCATCGCGCTCTCGTTCGTGCGCTCGGGCGAGGACGTCGGCGCGCTCACGCGGCACGTCGCCGAGAGCGGGAAGCCCGTCGCCGTCGTGGCCAAGATCGAGAAGCCCGAGGCCGTCGCGGACTTCGAGGCCATCCTCGCCCGGACGGACGCCGTGATGGTGGCCCGCGGCGACCTCGGCATCGAGATCCCGATGCAGGAGGTGCCCGTGGTGCAGAAGCGGCTCATCCGGCGGTGCCTCGAGCGCGCCACCCCCGTCATCACGGCCACGCAGATGCTCGAGAGCATGATCGAGAACCCCCGCCCCACGCGCGCCGAGGCCTCGGACGTCGCCAACGCCGTCCTCGACGGGAGCGACGCCCTCATGCTCTCGGGCGAGACGGCGGCGGGGCGCTACCCCGTGCAGGCGGTCGAGGTGATGGCCGAGATCATCTGCTCGGTGGAGGGGCAGCGGCGGCACCTCGGCGGGCACGAGGCCGCGCCCGAGGTCCACGCCCCCGAGGCGCGCACGACGCAGGCCATCTCGTTCACGGCCGTCCGCCTGGCCGAGGAGGTCGAGGCCGTCGCCATCTGCTGCCTCACCCACTCCGGCACCACCGCCCGCGCCATCGCGCGGCACCGGCCGGACGTCCCCATCTACGCCTTCACCGACCAGCCCCACGTCGTCGGGCGGCTGGCGCTGCTGTGGGGGACCGACGCCTTCGCCATCCCCTCCCAGCGCCACACCGACGACGGCATCCAGGCCGTCCACGAGGGGCTGATGGCGCGCGGGCTCGCCGCGCGCGGCGAGCCGGTCGTCGTCACCGCCGGCCTCCCCCTCCCGACGAAGGGGCTCACCAACATGGTGCACGTGAGCACGGTGGGGGAGGGGTGGGGGTAGGCGGGGCGTGCAGGTGCGCAGGCATGCGCGCTTGCACGCCTGAGCGCATGCACGCCCGCATGCCCGCACGAAGTGCCTCCCCGCCGGCCGGGCAATTCCGTATCATCCCCGGTCGTTCCCGCTGCGTTCCTCTCCGGCCACGTCTGACCCGTCGCGGTTGCTACCCCCACCGTCTCGATTCGCGCCGTCGCCGCGCCGGCCCGCCGGCGCGGGCACCCTCTGGTTCTGAACGCATGCGCCGCTCCTCGACCCCCCGGGGCCGTCTGCTCGCCGGGCTGACGCTGCTGCTCGCCGCGGCCGCCGTAGCGTCGGGCTGCCGCCAGGGCACGTTCCTGGGTGACCGCTACAACAACTTCCGCGCGTACTACAACACGTTCTACAACGCGCGGAAGGCGTTCGAGGAGGGCGAGGAGCAGCTCATCCGCCTCGACGAGCGCGTGGACCGGAGCCTGTTCCTCCCCATCTTCGCCGACGTCCCCGCCGAGGCCTCGCCGACGCCCACACCCGGCGCCACCTCCGGCCCCTTCCAGGACGCCGTGGACAAGAGCGCCGACCTCCTCCGCGAGCGGCCCACCTCGAAGTGGGCCGACGACGCGCTCCTCCTCATCGGGCGGTCGTACTTCTACCAGCGCAACCTCGTGGGCGCCGAGGGGAAGTTCCGCGAGACGATCGCGGCGGCGGAGGAGCGCGGGGAGGAGGCGCTCGTGGACGAGGCGCGGTTCTGGCTCGGCCGCACGCTCGCCGCGCAGGAGCGCTACGACGAGGCCGTCCTCGTCCTCGAGGAGGGGCTCGCCCGCGACGGCCTCTCCCGCTACTGGCGCGCCCGGATGCAGCTCGCCCTCGCCGAGCAGTACGTCCAGCAGCGCCTGTGGGACGAGGCCGCCGCCGCCCTCGAGACCGGCCTCGCCGACGTCCGCGACGCCGACCTCGCCGGGCGCGCCTACTTCCTCCTCGGCCAGGTCCGCGAGGCGAAGGGGGACTACGAGGGCGCCGCCGCCGCCTACGCCGCCGTCGAGGACCACCGGCCCTACTACGAGCTCCTCTACGCGGCCCAGCTCAGCCGCGCCCTCGTCCTCGGCCTCTATGCCGGCCGTCACGACGACGCCCTCGCGCTCGCCCGCCAGATGCGCCGCGACGACAAGCACTTCCAGAAGCGCGCCGAGGTCGAGCTCGCCTACGCCCGCCTCCTCGCCGCCGCCGGCCGCCACGGCGAGGCCCGCGAGCGCTTCGAGGAGCTCCTCTACGGCGACGACTTCACTAGTGCCGCCGTCCCCCGCAACGAGGTCCACTACTACTACGGCGCCTTCTACCGCGACCAGCTCAACGACTACGTCCGCGCCGCCGCCTACCTCGACACCGCCTCGACCGGCCTCCGCACCGACCCCGGCCGCGAGGCGCTCCTGACCCACGCCGCCCTCACCGGCGTCCGCCGCGAGGCCGAGGCGTTCCTCGACTACGCCGCCATCGCCAGGGAGCTGGCCGAGGCCGACTCCCTCCTCGACCTCGGCGCCCTCGACGACGACGCCTTCGCCGCCCGCGTCGCCGAGATCGAGGCGGAGCGGCGCCGCGCGTGGGAGGAGGAGCAGCGCCGCCTGGCCGCGCTACAGGCCCAGGCCGGCTTCGAGGGCGGGCCCGTCGGCGTGGTGGGCGGGGACCCGTACAACCGGCCGCCGGCCGGGACGCCGCCCCCCGGCGCCGCCGACGCCGGCTTCCTCAACTACCGCGACGTCGTCCGCCTCCAGGACGCCCTCGTCGCGTTCCAGTCCGTCTGGGGCGACCGGCCGCTCGTCCCGAACTGGCGGCGGCGCCAGGCCATCGGCAGCGGCGTCGCCGACGAGGCCCTCGCCGACGTCGGCGCCACCGGCGGCATCCGCTCGGGCCAGACGCAGGGCGGCCCGCCCCCGCTCGACCTCTCGGCCGTCCCGCGCACGCCCGAGGCCCGCGCCCGCCTCCTCACCGAGCGTGCCAGCCTCCGCTACGAGCTCGGCAACGTCCTCTTCCTCTCCCTCGCCCGGCCCGACTCCGCCGCCTACTGGTACGGCCTCGTCGTGGAGAAGGACGCCTCCGAGCCCGTCGCCGCGCGGGCGCTCTACGCGCTGGCCGAGGTGCGGCGCGAGCAGGGGCGCACGGCCGAGGCCGAGGCGCTCTACCGCCGCCTCCTCGAGACCGCGCCCGAGAGCGACCTCGCCGGCCCCGCCCGCGAGTGGCTCGGGCTCCCCCCGCTCGAAGCCGACGACGCCACCGAGGCCGCCGGCCGTGCCGCCGCCGCCTACGACGACGCCTACGCCCGCTGGCGCCGTGGCGACCACCCGGGGGCCGTCCGCGGCTTCCTCGACCTCGCCGCCGCCTTCGGCGAGACCGACCAGGCCCCCCGCGCCCTCCTCGCCGCCGCCGAGGCCTTCGCCGAGTGGGCCCGCCACGACACCCTCGACGTCGAGGACGGCATCCCCGCCGAGCTGGTGCCGCCCGCTCTCCTCGACAGCCTCGCCGCGCACGCCGAGGCCGTCCCGCCGCCCCCGGAAGTGCCCGAAGCCGCCCCTCCGGCCCCGGAGGGCGGCGAGCAGGACGCCCTGGAGACGCTCCAGGACGCGGCCGAACCAGCAGAGGACGAACCGGTGGAGGACAAGCCAGTGGAGGATGAGTCGCTGGATCCGCTGGGGCTGGGGGACGAGTCGTTCGAGGAGCTGGAGGACGAGGAAGTGCCCTCGGAGGCCGAGGGTGAGCTCCCCGTCCCCCCCGTGAACGGGGCCCCCGAGCCCGTGACCGAGACGGACTCCACAGCGGTGACCGGGCCGCTCGAAGCGGCGGAGGCCGAGGCGTCCCTCGACCCTATTCCGACGCCGGCCGACACCATCATAGCAGTAGCCGACACCACCCTGGCCGTCGCTGATACTACCGTGGCCGTCATCGACACCATCGTCGCGGTCGCTGACACCACCATAGCCGTCGCCGATACCACCGTCGCGGTGGCCGACACCAGCACCGCCGTGCCCGGCGTCCCGTTGGTGGACCTCCTCGCGTTCGTCGAGACGCAGTACGCGGGGACGCCCTACGCCGAGCGGGCGCGGACGCACCGCACGGCGCTCCTCGAGCTGGCGGGGATCCCGGTCGATGCGCAGGACCCCACGGCACCCGGAACCCCAGCGGCGCAGCCCGTGGTCGGCCTCCCCGCGGCGCCGGCGGATGCCAGCCTCCCGCCCGATATCGTGTCGCTCCTCCCCTCCGAGACGTTCGGGCTGGAGGGGACGACGCCGATCAACATGGAGGTCGGTGGCTTCTCGTGGCGCCTGACCGCCGTGGCCGAGCCCGGGGAGGCGTACGCCCTCCTGCGTACCCACGCCGAGCAGGGGCTCCGTACCGGCGTGGTCCGTGAGGAGGGGGAGGGGTACGCCGGCTTCGCCCTCCTCGTCGGACAGTTCGCCTCCGTTGCGGAGGCCGAGGCCACGCGCGGCGCGCTGCCCGCGGTGGCGTCCGAAGCGGCCCCGCGTGTCGTGGCCCTCAGCGGCCTCCGGCTCCTCCGGGAGGCGGACCTCCGCCGGGAGGTGGCGCCGCAGCAAGGCGACGAGCGGTGAGCCTCCCAGAGCGCCACCCGTGCGGATTGGGCGAAGGCGGCCCCCGTCGGTGAGCGGCGCCGGAACATGCCTTCGGCGGCGGCTGTACGGCTAGCCACGTTGCGAGGCCGGCCGGCAGTGGGCTGCCTGCCCTCCACCCCGATTTCTGATGGCGCAGAACAGCCAGCCCCGCTCCAGCGGGGAGCGCGACTTCCTCAACCCCCGCACCGGAGACGACAAGCCCGGCGGGCGCACCGGTGGGAAGCGCCCGCGCTTCTCGCTCGGCGGCTTCTACATCCTCATCTTCCTCCTCCTCGGCCTCCTCGCCCTCCAGACGCTGTTCTGGACCGGCAGCGGCACCGAGGTCGAGTACTCCACGTTCCTCGACCAGCTCCGCCGCGGCTACGTCGAGGAAGTCGTCATCGTGGACAACGTGGACGTCCGCGGGCTCTACACCGCCGAGGCCGTCCAGAGCGGCGACGTCCGGACCGCCGAGCCGGCGCAGACCTTCCGCCAAGAGGACCCCGCGCAGGCCCGCCGCCGCTTCACCACCAAGAAGCCGCAGGACCACGACCTCACCGAGTTCCTCACCACCCTCAACGACGAGCGCGTGGCGGCCGGGCAGCCGCCCGTCCAGTTCGAGGCCGACTACACCGACACCTGGTTCAGCGGCCTCCTCTCCTGGCTGCTCTTCCTCGGCCTCATCGTGCTCTTCTGGCTGTTCATCCTCCGCCGGATGGGCGGCCCCGGCCAGCAGGTCCTCAACATCGGGAAGAACAAGGCCGTCCTCTTCGACGCCATGGACGGGCAGCAGCTCTCGTTCAAGGACGTCGCCGGCCTCGACGAGGCGAAGGAGGAGGTCGAGGAGGTCGTCGACTTCCTCAAGAACCCGAAGCGGTTCACCAAGCTCGGCGGCAAGCTGCCCAAGGGCGTGCTGCTCGTCGGCCCCCCGGGTACGGGGAAGACGCTCCTCGCGAAGGCCGTCGCCGGCGAGGCCGGCGTCCCGTTCTTCTCCCTCTCCGGCTCCGACTTCGTCGAGATGTTCGTCGGCGTCGGCGCCGCCCGCGTGCGCGACCTCTTCCGGCAGGCGAAGGAGAAGGCCCCCTGCATCATCTTCATCGACGAGATCGACGCCATCGGCCGCAGCCGCGGGCGCGGCGCCATCATCGGCGGCAACGACGAGCGTGAGAACACGCTGAACCAGCTGCTCGTCGAGATGGACGGGTTCAACACGGACAAGGGCGTCATCATCATGGCGGCCACGAACCGGCCCGACATCCTCGACCCGGCGCTCCTCCGCCCCGGCCGCTTCGACCGCCAGATCCTCATCGACAAGCCGGACCGCCGCGAGCGCGCCGCCATCTTCCGCGTCCACACCCAGGGCCTCACCCTCGGGAAGCACGTGGACCTCGACGTGCTGGCCGGCCAGACGCCCGGCTTCGCCGGCGCCGAGATCGCCAACGTCTGCAACGAGGCCGCCCTCCTCGCCGCGCGCGAGGACAAGGACGCCATCGAGATGGAGGACTTCGAGCGCGCCATCGACCGCGTCATCGGCGGGCTCGAGAAGAAGAACAAGCTGATCAGCCCGGACGAGAAGCGGATCGTCGCCTACCACGAGGCCGGCCACGCCATCGCCGGGTGGTTCCGCGAGTACACCGACCCCGTCGTCAAGGTGTCCATCGTGCCGCGCGGGCTGGCCGCCCTCGGCTACGCGCAGTACCTCCCCGAGGAGCGCTACCTCTACACCCGCGACGCCCTCGTCGACCGGATGGTCATGGCGATGGGCGGGCGCGTGGCCGAGGAGATCGTCTTCGGCCGCGTCTCCACCGGCGCCCAGAACGACCTCGAGCGCATCACGAAGCTCGCCTACGCGATGGTGGTGGACTACGGGATGAGCGAGGCCGTCGGCTACGTCTCCTTCAACATGCAGGCGCGCGAGGACCAGCCGCTCCTCGACAAGCCGTTCTCGGAGTCCACCGCGCAGCTCATCGACCACGAGGTGAAGCGGATCATCGACGAGGTGCGCGACGAGACGCGGCGGCTGCTCGAGGAGAAGCGGGACCTGCTCGAGACGCTCGCGCAGGCGCTCCTCACGAAGGAGGTGCTCAACGAGACCGACCTCGTCGAGATCCTAGGGCCGCGCCCGTTCAAGAAGGAGCAGCTCCACCCGGGCAAGCCCGTCAACGCCGAGGGGGAGCCGGTCAACGACCCCCGCGACAACCCCCCCCCGCTCAGCGGCGACGGCGCCCCCACCGCCCCCGACCCCCTCTCCACCGAGGGCGAGGGGGCGGTCTAGGTGAGTACGGGATCGGTTGATTGATCTAGACCGGTCCTATTTGTTCGCGGAAGCTTTACGGCCGGAGGGGCCGCCAGGGGCGCTTCGCAGGATCTTGGCGCCGCCCGAGGATTGATACGGTGCGCGGGGGCGCGGTATCTTACGAGTCTGAACGTTCGCGCCGGCCCCCGCCTCCGGGTCACCTCCGGGCCTGGCTGCGCAGTTCGCCTCTAACGAACCCAGGTACCCGAAGTGCCCACGATCCAGCAGCTCGTCCGGAAGGGACGTACCCCGAAGCGGAAGAAAGTCAAGTCCGCCGCCCTGCAGGGGAACCCGCAGCGGCGCGGCGTCTGCACGCGCGTCTACACGACGACGCCGAAGAAGCCGAACTCGGCGCTCCGGAAGGTGGCGAAGGTCCGGCTCACGAACCAGATCGAGGTCATCGCCTACATCCCCGGCGAGGGCCACAACCTCCAGGAGCACTCGATCGTGCTCGTCCGCGGCGGCCGCGTCAAGGACCTCCCCGGTGTGAAGTACCACATCGTCCGCGGCGCGCTCGACACCGCCGGCGTCGCCGACCGCCGGCAGGCCCGGTCGAAGTACGGCGCCAAGCGGCCCAAGAAGTAACCCCGTCGTCGTCGCAAGCCTGAAGCGTCCGAACCATGCGCAGGAAGCAAGCTGAGAAGCGGATCCCCGTCCCCGATCCGATCTACGGCGACGTCACCGTCGCCAAGTTCATCTCCGCCGTCATGAGCGACGGGAAGAAGAGCATCGCCCAGCAGATCGTCTACGGCGCCTTCGACGCGATCGAGGAGCGGACGGGCGAGCCGGGCGTCGAGGTCTTCCGGAAGGCCGTCAACAACGTCGCCCCGCTCGTCGAGGTGAAGAGCCGCCGCGTCGGCGGGGCCACCTACCAGGTCCCCATCGAGGTGCGTCCCGAGCGGCGGACGAGCCTCGCGTTCCGCTGGCTCATCCAGTACGCCCGCCAGCGCGGCGACAAGTCCATGGCCAACCGCCTCGCCGCCGAGCTCACCGCCGCCGCCCGCGGCGAGGGCGGCGCCGTCAAGAAGAAGGACGACACCCACCGCATGGCCGAGGCCAACAAGGCCTTCTCGCACTTTCGATTCTAGTCAGTGGTCCGTCGTCCGTGGTCCGTTGATAGGGGCACGGCGGCCGGTCAGCAACTACTGACCACGGACAACTGACAACGGACACCCCCATGAGCATCCACGGCAAGCAGTTCCCGCTCGAGCGCACGCGCAACATCGGCATCTCGGCGCACATCGACGCCGGGAAGACGACGACCACCGAGCGCATCCTGTTCTACACCGGCCGCACCCACCGCCTCGGCGAGGTGCACGAGGGCGGCGCGACGATGGACTGGATGGAGCAGGAGAAGGAGCGCGGCATCACCATCACGAGCGCCGCCACGACGGCCGAGTGGAAGGACCACCGCATCAACATCATCGACACCCCCGGCCACGTCGACTTCACCGTCGAGGTCGAGCGCTCGCTCCGCGTGCTCGACGGCGCCGTCGCGCTGTTCTGCTCCGTCGGCGGCGTCGAGCCGCAGTCGGAGACGGTGTGGCGGCAGATGGACAAGTACAGCGTGCCGCGCATCGCCTTCGTCAACAAGATGGACCGGACCGGCGCCGACTTCGCCGCCGCCGTCCAGCAGATGAAGGACCGCCTCCGGGCCAACGCCGTCCCCGTCCAGATCCCCATCGGGGAGGGCGAGATGTTCCGCGGCGTCATCGACCTCATCGAGAACAAGGCCATCGTCTGGGACGACGCGACGCAGGGGACGACCTGGGACGAGATCCCCATCCCGGAGGACCTCAAGAGCACCGCGCGCCACTGGCGGATCAACCTCCTCGAGGCCGTCGCCGAGCACAACGACGAGCTCCTGATGAAGTACCTCGAGGGCGAGCAGATCGCCCCCGCGGAGATCAAGGCCGTCGTCCGACAGGCCACCATCAGCCTCGACATCACGCCGGTCTTCTGCGGCTCGGCGTTCAAGAACAAGGGGATCCAGCGCCTCCTCGACGGCGTCATCGACTACCTCCCGAGCCCGCTGGACATCCCGCCGGTCGAGGGCCACAAGCCCCGCTCCGAGGAGGCGGTCACGCGCCCGGCCGACCCCGCCGCGCCGTTCGCCGCCATCGCGTTCAAGATCGCGACCGACCCCTACGTCGGGAAGCTCACCTTCGCCCGCGTCTACTCCGGCACCCTCAACAAGGGCGACCAGATCCTCAACGCGAGCACGGAGAAGAAGGAGCGCGCCGGCCGCCTCCTGTTCATGCACGCGAACTCCCGCGAGGACGTCGAGACGGTCCGGGCCGGCGACATCTGCGCCATCGTCGGGCTCAAGGACGTCCGCACCGGCGACACCCTCTGCGACCCGGACAAGCCCGTCGTCCTCGAGGCGATGGACTTCCCCGAGCCCGTCATCCGCATCGCCATCGAGCCGAAGACGAAGGCGGACATCGACAAGCTCTCGACCGGCCTCCAGAAGCTGGCCGAGGAGGACCCCACGTTCAAGGTCTCGACCGACGAGGAGACCGGCCAGACCCTCATCGCGGGGATGGGCGAACTCCACCTCGAGATCATCGTGGACCGGCTCCGCCGCGAGTTCAAGGTCGAGGCCAACGTCGGCGCGCCGCAGGTCTCCTACCGCGAGGCCCTCCGCGCCCCGGTCAAGCACGCCTACACCCACAAGAAGCAGACGGGCGGCCGCGGCCAGTTCGCCCACGTCGAGGTCGAGTTCGTCCCGCTCGAAACCGGGACCGGGTTCGAGTTCGAGAACGCCATCGTCGGCGGCGCCATCCCGAAGGAGTTCATCCCGTCGGTCGAGAAGGGGATCAAGAGCGCTCTCGAGCGCGGCCCGCTGGCCGGCTACCCCGTCGAGGGCGTCAAGGCGCGCCTCTACGACGGGAAGTTCCACGCCGTGGACTCGGACCAGCTCTCGTTCGAGATCGCCGGGCGGATGGCCTTCCGCGAGGCCGCCCGCAAGGCGAGCCCCGTCATCATGGAGCCCATCATGGCCGTCGAGGTCACCACGCCCGAGGAGTACATGGGCGACGTGATCGGCGACCTCAACAGCCGCCGCGGCCGGATCGAGGGCATGGGCCAGCGCGGCGACGCGCAGGTGATCCGCGCGATGGTCCCGCTCTCGGAGATGTTCGGCTACTCCACCGACCTCCGGAGCAACACGCAGGGCCGCGCGATCTACTCCATGCAGTTCGACCACTACCAGGAAGTCCCGAAGTCCATCGCCGAGGAGATCATCTCCTCGAACGCCGCCGCCATCGCGGCCTGACCCCAGCTCCCTCCCCCTCACCTAGATAGACAGCCCAGCAGCCATGGCAAAGGAGACGTTCCAGCGGACGAAGCCCCACGTCAACGTCGGCACCATCGGCCACGTCGACCACGGGAAGACCACGCTCACGGCGGCGATCACGAAGGTGCTCGCGGAGAAGCACGGGGGCGAGTTCCGCTCCTTCGACTCCATCGACAACGCGCCCGAGGAGCGGGAGCGGGGGATCACCATCGCCACGGCCCACGTGGAGTACGAGACGGAGGCGCGCCACTACGCCCACGTCGACTGCCCCGGCCACGCCGACTACGTGAAGAACATGGTGACGGGGGCGGCGCAGATGGACGGGGCGATCCTCGTCGTCGCGGCGACCGACGGCCCGATGCCGCAGACCCGCGAGCACATCCTGCTCGCCCGCCAGGTCGGCGTTCCTGCTCTCGTCGTGTTCATGAACAAGGTCGAT
>DATGQT010000152.1:0-9325 GCA_035304085.1 Rubricoccaceae bacterium | reverse complement strand
TATAAGCACGGGCGCGGCGCCGATGCACCGCGCCCGTGTGGAGCGTGCGTGCCTTTCAGGGGGTCACCAGGGCGAGCCGCCGGGCTGCCGGTCGGGCGTGGCCCGGTTGGCGAAGGCGTCGGGGAGGAGGAACCGGCGGGGGTCGTCCACGACGCGGCGGGCCGTCCAGTAGTGGCGCTCGTAGTACCCCTCGTCGAGGCGGGAGACGATGACGCCGTTGGAGGACGAGGCGTGGATGAACTCGCCGCCGCCGAGGTAGACGCCGACGTGGCGGGTGCCGCGGCGGCGGAAGAAGACGAGGTCGCCGGGGAGGAGGTCCTCCTTGTCGACGGGCACGCCCTCCTCGACCTGGGTGTGCGTCGCGCGCGTGAGCTCGATGCCGAGGGCCTCGCGCATGAGGGCGCGGACGAACGCGGAGCAGTCGATGCCGGCGGCGCTCTCGCCGCCGTAGCGGTACGGCGTGCCGAGCCAGTCGTCGCCCTCCTCGCGGAGGTACAGCGAGAGCGCGGTGGTGCCGGCGAGGACGGGGGCCTCGGCGCTGACCGAACCGGACGCGGCGGCGTCGGCTTCGGCGGCCTCGCGGGTGCGCCGCGTGGTGCGGGCGGGCGAGGTGGCCGGGGCCGGGCGGCTGGCGGCGGGTGCGGTGTGGGCCGGTCGGGCGGCGGGGCGGCTCCAGGCGCTGTCCGGCCCGGGCTCGACGTCCTTGAGCGGGTTGAGGGCGCCGCAGCCGCTCAGGAGCGCGGCGCCGACGAGGAGTAAGACGAGGCGGTGGGGTGGGGGGTATCGGGATGGGGTCATGGTGAAAAAGGGGTGTGGCGGGTGACGGAAAGATAGCCGCACGGCGGGGGGAAACCAGGATTACCCCGACCAAAGTTGCTCGGGGGCTCCGCCGGCGGCCCGGCGGGGAACCCGGCCCGCGAGCGGGCGATACGTGCCGCGCGCGTTCCGGCCGTCCCCCGGAGGGCCCGCTCGCCCACCGTCCCCCCACATTTTTTCCCGATCCGACCATGCCGTACCCCGAACCCCTCGTCGCCCCGATGCGCGAGGAGCTGATCCGCCTCGGCGTCGAAGAGCTCAAGACCGCCGAGGACGTAGACCGCGCGCTGGCGGCGGCGCAGGAGGGGACCACCCTCGCCGTCGTCAACTCCGTCTGCGGCTGCGCCGCGGCCAACGCCCGCCCCGCCGTCGCGCTCGCGCGCCGCGCCGAGCCGCAGCCCGACCGCTACGTGACCGTCTTCGCCGGGCAGGACCTCGAGGCGACGGCGCGCCTCCGCTCGTACCTCGCCGGCATCCCCCCGTCGAGCCCGTCGATGTTCCTGCTGAAGGACGGCGACCCCGTGTTCGCGCTGGAGCGCCGCCACATCGAGGGGCGGAGCGCGGGCGCCATCGCGCAGGACCTCGTGGCCGCCTTCGCGAAGTACTGCGGCCCCGACGCCGCCGAGCCCGCCGGCGCGCCGGAGCGCCCCGAGGTCGGCGCGCAGCCCGACGCCCGCGGCGACCTCCCGCCCACGTTCCGCTCCATCCTGTAAGCGCGTAAGAGCGCAAGCACGTAGGGAAGCAGGCGGGATCGACTCCGGCCTCTGAGCTCGTCCCCGCGTTCTTACGCTCCCGCGCTTCCACGTTCTTACGCTCCCACGCGCCTGTCCGCGCGTGCGGCAGCGACGAGGTAGCCGGCGGCGCCGAGGGCCAGCGCGGCCAGGAGCGGGAGCGGGCCGCCGCCGAGGGCGAGGACGCCGACGGCGGGGAGGAGCGCCGGGAGGGCGAGGAGGAGGTGCCGGCCGAGGTCGCCTGCCGCCCGTCGCAGCGGCGCCCCCGCGAGGCGGAGCATCCACGCCACCTGGAGCAGCCGCGTGAGGGTGCCTGCGGCGCTCACGGCGCCGACGGCGACGCGCGCCTCGCCCACTCCGGCCGCCACGACGAGCGTCGCCGTCTGCACGCCGAACAGCAGGACGCTGAAGCCGAAGTCGGAGCGCTGCCGCTCGGTCACGTCGAAGACGTGAGTCAGCGGGGAGGCCACGGCCGTCACGAACAGCCACGGCGCGAGGAGCCGCGCGTGGACGCCGGCCTCGTGCCAGTCGGCCCCGAAGACGAACGCGAAGAGGGCCGGGCCGGCCAGCGCCGCCGCCGCCATCGGGAACAGCGCCACGGCCACGAGGCGGCGGTGGACCTGCCGCGCCAGCGGCCCCAGCGTCCCCGCCCGCTGCGCCTCGGCGGCGCGCACGGAGAACACCCGCGCCACCGCGCCCGTCACCAGCCCCACCGGCATCGCGAGCGTCCCGAACGCGAGCCCGTAGTGCCCCACCGTCGCCTCGCCGAAGAACGCGGCGAGGAGGAAGACGGGCACGCGCGACGAGAGGAGGTTGAGGAACGCCGCCGGCCCCGAGAGGAGGGGGAACCGGCGGTACCGCCGGGCGAGCCGTCGCAGCGCCTCCCCCCGCGCCGCCGCGCGCAGGGCGGCCCCGTCGCGCCGCACGAGCGGCACGCCCACCACGAGGAGGAGCGCGCCGAAGCCGGCCGCCGCGCCGCCCACCAGCCCGAGCGCGCCGGCGCCGAGTAGCCCCGCGCCCACCTGCACGCCCACCACGGCGGCGCTCTGGGCCACCCGGCCCGCCGACACGAGCCGGAACCGGTCGTGCCGGGTGTGCCACGTCTCCAGCGCCTGCCCCCACGCGAGCAGGAAGAGGCCCGGCGGCAGGAGCAGGAGCGCGGGCGCGAGGCCGGGGCTCCCGAAGCGCGCCGCCCAGCCGTCCCGCCACAGCACGAGGACGCCCACCACGAGGGCGGCCAGGGCGGTGCCGCCGAGGGCCAGGAGGAGGAGGCCGGCGGCGTCGCGGCGCGCGGCCGGGAGCATCGAGGCGTCGTCGTAGCGCCCCGTCGCCGGGACGGCCAGCAGGGCGACGAGCGTGACGTAGAGGGTGAGGACGCCGAACGCGTCGGGCGTGTAGAGGCGGGTGAGGACGGGCCGCGCCGCGAACACCACCCCCTGCGCCACCGCCACCCCGCTCACGAGCGTGAGCACGGGCCCGAAGAACGAGCCGCCGAGCCGCCCCCGCCACCACCCTCGGGCGCGGCGCAGCCGGGCGCGGGCGCGCAGGAGCGGGATCATCCGGCGTACGATGAGACGGTGAACGGTGAGGCGCTCATGCCAACCCGAGGTCAATCCGCAATCGTCACTCCGCACTCCGCAATCGGTAGACGGCCCAGTCTCCGGCGCGGAAGGCGGGGGGGCCGGGAGGCGGCGAGGCCGTGCGTGCGGCGTCCACGAGCGCCCAGTCGGCGCCGAACCGTCGGGCGAGGCGCTGCCAGTCGCCCGCGTCGTTGGCGGCGTAGGCGGCGTCGAGCGCCTCCTGGAAGGGGAAGCCGCCGCGCTCGGGCACCGGCATCGGCGCCACCGCCAGCATCCGGTGCAGCCACACCAGGATGCCGCCCCGCTGGTACGGGGTCGGCTTGAAGTTGACGACGACGCTGCGGCGTGCGTGCGTGCGGAACGTCGTGTTCGAGGGCGGGATGAGGAAGAGGGCGTCCACGGGGGTGCGCGCGCGGACCCACGCCTCCGCCCGGGCGAGGTCCGAGGCGGCGTACTGCCCCGGCACGTAGCGGGACGCCGCGGGGCCGAACCCCGCGCCGACGGCCGCGGCCGTCCCGAGCGCGGCGACGGCGACGACCGCCAGCCCCAGCCGCGGGCGCGCGAGCGCCCCCTCGCCGAGCGCGCGGAGCCGCGCCGGCAGCGCCCCCGCCACCCACGCCCCGACGAGGAGGGTCAGGAGCGTCGTCGCCCACACCGTCAGCTTGAACAGCTGGAGCTGCGCCACGAACAGCACCGGCACCCCCTCCGTGAAGACGGCGGCGACGACGCCGCAGAGCGCCACGACGGCCAGGAAGCGGACGACGAAGCGGCCGTGCCGCAGCCGCCCCCCGCGGCGCAGCGCCCACAGCGCGGCGAGCCCCGCCACGGCGATCAGGCCGAAGCGGACGTAGGCGGCCACGCCGAACGCCGACGGGAGGTAGTGGTGCGGGACGCGGAGCCGCGCGAGGGCGTGGAAGGCCGTGACCCCCGGCACCGTCGGCCCCTCCATCGGCGGCGCGAGCACGGCCGGAAGGGCGACGGGCGCCGCGACGGCCGCCGCGACGAGGCCGAAGAGGACCGCCCGCCCGGCCCCGCGCACCGACCGCTCCCACCCGGCCTCCCACAGCGCCACGGCCGCGAGGACGGCCGCCGTCTGCGCGCCCACGAGAAGCTGCATCCACGCCGTCAACCCGAGGAGCACCGCCGCCGCGAGGCGTCGCCGGTGCAGGAAGAGCCACACGGCCGGGAGCGCCAGCGCCCACGCGAGGTTCTCCGGCGCGACCTGCGCGTAGGTGAGCCGGTTGCCGCCGAGCGTCCAGTGCGGCAGGAGGACGACGGCGAGGAAGGCGCCGAGCGACGCCCCCAGCCGGTCCGGCACGAGCGCGTAGCCGAGCCGGTACACCCCCCAGCCCACCGCCACGAGCACGCCGAAGTGGAGCAGCCCTACGGCGACGGGCAGGGGGACCACGAGCCCCAGAAGCCGGAGGAGCTCGACGAACACCGTGCGCACGGTCACCCCGTCGGCCTGGCTTAGCACGAACCAGTCACGCGCGAAGAGGGCCGGCTCGAGGCGGTGGAGGACCTGCGGGAGGAGCTCGTCCTGGTCGCTGTTGCCGTAGGCGTAACCCCAGCGCCAGAAGTGCAGGAGGGCCAGGCCCAGCAGGAGGAACAGGGGCGGGCGGGCCGCCGTGCCGGATCGGCCGACTGCTGCGGACCAGGACGGCAGGGCGAGGCTCACGGCAACGCGTCGGCGGCGACGTCCTCGCCCGGGACCCGCCCGGCGGGCACCTGCTCGGCCATGCGGACGGGGGCCTTCGGGCCGAGCATCCCGAGCCGGTACCGCGCCAGGTCCAGCAGCGTCTTCGCCACCACCGACGGCCGCGAGAGCGTCGAGGTCCCCCGTACCCGCGGCGTATACACGACACCGAGCTGGACGATGCGGAAGCCGTTGCGGCGAGCCCGCGCCAGCAGCTCCGCGTCGATGAAGACGCCGGCGCTGTGGAGGCCCTCGGCCTCGAAGACCTCGCGGCGGACGAGCTTGAGCGGGCAGTTCACGTCGCGCACGCGGAGGCCGAGGGCCGCGCGCACGATCCCGTTGTAGACGGCGGTGTAGAGGCGGCGGCGGAGGCCGTCGCCCTCCCGCGCGAGCCGGTAGCCGGCCACGACGTCGGCGCCCTCGCGCTGCATGAGGTCGTAGGCCGCCTTGAGGTCCCAAAGGTCGAACGGGAGGTCGGCGTCGCAGTAGGCGAGCACCTCGCCGCGGGCGGCGCCGAAGCCGGTGACGAGCGCGCCGCCGAGCCCGCGGTTCTGCGCGTGGTGGACGGCGCGCACGCGGGGGTCCGCCCGCGCCAGCGTGTCGGCGATGGGCCCCGTCTGGTCGGCCGAGCCGTCGTTGACGAGGACGACCTCCCACCGATCCGAGATGGCCGAGAGGGGCGCCCGCGCCCGCTCCACGGCCACCGGGAGGTTCTCCTCCTCGTTGTAGGCCGGCATCACGAGGGAGATGCGGGGGCGGGCGTAGGGCATGGGGCGGCGGGGGCGAAAGTGGAAAATACGGCCCGGACGGAGCCCGGGCCGACAGCTCCCTCAACCGCGGAGCCGGTCGAGCGCGCGGAGCGCCGGGTGCGCGACGATCCGGGCCCGGAAGTAGGGGACGAGCGCGGCGCCGAAGCCCCGCTTGAATTCGGCCACACTCGGCACGTTCGCCCCGCCGAAGCAGAGCCGCGCACAGCCGGCCGCGCGGCCCGCGGCGGCGAGGTGCCCCACGAGCACCGTCATCGCCGGCCCCGGCCGACTGCCGACGATCCAGTAGTAGGCCGTGTGCGCGTCGAAGGCCGCTACGATGCCGGCCTCGGGGGGGCCGCCCGAGGCGGGCCGGGCGACGAAGGCGCGGGCGTGGCCGGCCGTGACGAGGGCCTCCGCCAGCCGCACGACCGCGTCGGCGCTCCCCGCCTTCATCCCCTTCCGTGAAAGGCTCGCCGCGGCGAGCGCCACCACGGCGGCCACGTGCCCGGCGCCCTCCTCGACGCGGTACTCCGCCCGGTGGCGGCGGAGCGTGCGCCGGGGGTACCGGCGCCATGCGTCCTCGGGCGCGCCGCCGCCCTGCAGCGGAGCCTCGTACTGGTACGCCGGCGTGAGCGCCCACCCGGCCCAGGCGAACGGCCGCACGTCGGTGACGGACGGGTGGAGGCGGAAGGCGGCCTGGTGGAAGCGCTCGCCGATGAGCCCGAGGAGCGCGTCGACGGCCGTGGCGCGCGTGTGGAGGTCGGCCTCGGACGGCCACGCGGCGAAGAGCGGCGTGACGTACTCGGCGGAGGGGGGGAGGGCGGCGGCCCGGAACGGCCCCCGCCGCTTCTCGAACAGGACCGCGCCCGCCGCAGGCACCGCGCCCTCGGGCGCCTCGACGAGGGCGATGCGGCCCGTCAGCCCGAACGCCGCGCAGGCGGCGTCGGCGAAGGGGAGGCCCGAGAAGACGGTGGCCTGCGGGCTGACGGCCTGCAGCCGCGCGTAGGCCGCGCGCGCGGCCGGGTCGTCGAAGGGGAGGAGCTCGGCGCCGGTCATGGCGCGCTCGGCGTCGAACGTTCGACGTCGAACGTAATCAAAGGATGTACTGGCTGAGGTCGCGGTTCTGCGCGATGGCGCCGAGGCGCTCGCGGACGTAGGCGGCGTCCACGGTCACCCGCGGGGTCTCCAGCCCCTCGGGGAGGGCGAAGAGGGCCTCCTCGAGCAGCGTCGTCAGGATGGTGTGGAGGCGGCGGGCGCCGATGTTCTCGACCTCGGCGTTGACCTGCGCGGCCACCCGCGCGATCTCCCGCACGGCGTCGTCGGTGAACGTGAGCTCCACGCCCTCCGACTGGAACAGCGCCTGGTACTGCTTGAGCAGCGCGTTCTTCGGCTGCGTCAGGATCGCGATGAAGTCGTCCTCGGTCAGGCTCGAGAGCTCGACGCGGATGGGGAAGCGGCCCTGGAGCTCGGGGATGAGGTCGCTCGGCTTCGAGACGTGGAAGGCGCCGGAGGCGATGAACAGCACGTGGTCCGTCTTGACGGGCCCGTGCTTCGTCATGACCGTCGAGCCCTCGACGATGGGGAGGAGGTCGCGCTGGACGCCCTCGCGGCTGACGTCGGGGCCGCCGCTGGCGTTGCCGGCCTGCCGCCCGGCCACCTTGTCGATCTCGTCGATGAACACGATGCCGGACTGCTCGACGCGGCGGATGGCCTCGGCGCGGGCGGCCTCGGTGTCGACGAGCTTCTGGGCCTCCTCCTCCGTCAGCAGCTCCAGCGCCTCCTTCACCGTCACGCGGCGCTTCTTGCGCTGCTTGCCGCCGAGGCCGCCGAGCACGTCCTGGAGGTTGATCCCCATCTCCTCGAGCCCCATCGGGCCGAACATCTGGAGCGTCGGCGTGCGGTCCACGCTCACGTCCACCTCGATCTCGCGGCCGTCGAGCTGGCCGTCGCGGAGCATCTGGCGGAAGCGCTCGCGCGTGCGGCTCTTGAGGTCGTCTTCCTCGGGCGTGGGCGGCGCCGCCGGGGGGGGCTGCGGGATGGGGAAGCCGGGGACGACGGCCGGGCGCTTCGGCCGGTCGGGCGGCAGGAGCACGTCGAGCACGCGCTCCTCGGCGCGCGCGGCGGCCTGCTCGCGGACGCGCTCGGCCTGCGCCTCCTTCTCGGCCGTGACGGCGAGGTCGACGAGGTCGCGGATCATCGACTCGACGTCGCGGCCGACGTAGCCGACCTCGGTGAACTTCGTGGCCTCGACCTTGATGAAGGGGGCGCCGGCGAGGCGGGCCAGCCGGCGGGCGATCTCGGTCTTGCCCACGCCCGTCGGCCCGATCATGATGATGTTGTTGGGGATGATCTCCTCGCGGATGTCCTCGGGCGCGTGGAGGCGGCGCCAGCGGTTCCGCAGGGCGATGGCGACGCTCCGCTTCGCGTCGTCCTGCCCGATGACGTACTTGTCGAGGGCGGCGACGATCTGGCGGGGCGTGAGGTCGCCGAGCGCGTCCGGGGCGGGGCGCGCGTCGGCGGGGGCGGGGAGGGTGGGGGACTCGGTCATGGGGGTCGGCGGGCTGCGGGTTCGCGCGGGGGAACCCGAAGACCCGCAACTCGGGGAAGGGCGGTCGTCACACGCGCGCCCGGCCGTCGGGGCCGGGCGCGGGGGGAGGTACGAGCGGCGGCGCGGGAGGATTCGCAGGAGCTCCGGCGGGGCTCAGGCCTTCTCCTCGTCGCCCTCGTTCTCGAGCGCGTCGTCGAGGTCCTCGCCTTCGTCCTCGGCTTCGAGGTCCTCGGCTTCGAGGTCGTCGCCGTCGAGGTCGTTGTCCTCGTCGTCGTACTCGCTCTCGAACTCGGTGCCGTCGTAGCCGTCGCCGCTGAAGGCGTCGGCGGCGAGGTCCTCCTTCACCTCGATGACGGCGGGGTGCTCGCGGTTGACGATGAGGACGGTGTAGTCGTAGGGCATCCCGCGCCGGCGCTCCAGCCGGGCGGCCCCGCACTCCTCGAGATCGCCGATCATCGACTTCGGGTCGTGGCCCTCGACGTCGCCGAGCTCCTCGGAGAGCTTGCGCAGCAGCGGCGTGAGGTAGACCTCCTCGTACTGCCCGAAGTAGCGCTCGATGACCTCGAGCGCCTCGTAGTCGATGTCGTAGGGGAGCTCCTTGACCTCGTTGAACTCCGTCCGCATCTCGGGCGAGGGCGCCTCGTCCTCGTCGCGGAAGTGCTCGAGGGCGGCCGCGCTCATGAGCTCCTCGGCGTCGAAGAAGTAGCCGGCGGCGGTGTTCTCGAGGAGGTGGGCCGAGAGGTGGTCGCGGAAGGAGACCATGACGACGCGGCGGCCGGCGGCCTGGAGCGCCTGCACGACGGGGACGTAGTCGCGGTCGCCGGAGAAGAGGACGAACGTGTCGGGCTCGGGGGCGGCGGCGCAGAGCGTGAGCGCGTCGAGGGCGAGCTGGAGGTCGCTCGTGTTCCGGTGCATCGTGCTCGGCACGTAGAACGGCTGGATGCCGTGGAGGTAGAGCGCGCGCTGGACGTGGCGGACGTGCTCGTCGAGGCCGGAGAAGTCGGCGTAGGCGTAGCCGCGCGCGATGCGGACGCCCTCCTCGGCGAGGTGCTCGCGGAGCGCCTCGATCATCTCGCAGGCGGTGTCGCCGGGCTGGGCGGGGCTCTGGAGCCGGTTCTTGAGGAAGTGGTAGAGGTTCTGGTAGTCGATCAGAACGGCGGCGGAGCGCGTGATGGGGGTCTCGGTCACTTCGGCCATGGTGGGAA
>DATGQT010000151.1:0-21132 GCA_035304085.1 Rubricoccaceae bacterium | reverse complement strand
GGCCGCATGGGTGGCCGCGACTACGACCGCGACTACGGCTACAGCCGGGGCGAGCACGAAGGCGGCTTCGGGCGTGACTACGGCCGCACCGGCGGCCGTGACCGATGGGCGGACGACCGGTGGGCGGACGACCGATGGTCGGATGAAGAGCGCCACGAGCGCGAGGATCGCGGCTTCTTCCAGCGCGCCGCCGACGAGGTCCGCTCCTGGTTCGGAGGCGACGAGGACCGCGACCGGTGGTCCGACGACGAACGCCGGGGCCGCGGCGGCTACGGCCGGCCGCCCCGCAGCGAGTACTACGGCGCCGGCCGCGGCTCCATGGAAGGGGCCTACGGCCGCGACTACGGCCGCGGGAGCGACTTCGACCGCGACTACGGACGGGCCGAGTACGAGGGCGGCTACGGCCGCGGCATGCGCGACCCGTCGCTGGGCCGGTTCGGCGCCGGCCGCCCCTCCGGTTACGGCGCCCAGGGCGGCTACGCAGGCCGCGGCAGCTACACCGGCATGACCGGCGGCGCCAGCGGCTACGGCGGCAGCTACGGCTCGTCGGACTACGACCGCGGCGGCCTCGGCGCCGGCCGCTCCGGGGACTACGGCACCGAGGGCAGCACCGTCGGCCGGGGCTACGACCCGGGCTACGGCGACTACGGTACGGGCTCCGACTTCGGCACGACCTACACCTACACCGAGTACTGGCTCATCCCCGGTCCGATGACCGGCCGCGGGCCGCAGGGCTACCAGGAGCGCGCCCACGAGCGCCTCGAGGACCAGGTCTGCGAACGCCTCACCGTCCACGGCCAGCTCGACGCCTCCAACATCCGTGTTACCGTCGAGAACGGGGAGGTGACCCTCGAAGGCTCGGTCAAGAGCCGCCGCGACAAGCGCGAGGCCGAGAACGTCGCCGAGTCCGTCAGCGGCGTCCGCGACGTGCACAACCGCCTCCGCGTCACCGGCGAGGGCGAGGAGGGCGCGACCTCCGGCACGACGGGCGGCTCGTCCCGCTCCTCGCGCGCCTCGAACGCGCCGAGTGGCACCTCCGGCGCGCGCTCCTCACGCTCGAAGGGTACCCCCAGCCAGGGCGGCGAAGGAGGCGCGACCGACGCCGGGTCGAACACCTGACGGCGCCAGGATGATGCGCCGGCGGGAGCGGGGGCTCGGGCTCCGCTTCCGCCTTTTTCGTGAAGGCGCCTGCGGGCCCAACCTCGTGCGGCGGAGCGCCGTATCCAGGGTGAGCCATCCGGAAACCGCATGTCGGCACAGGTCCCGCACTCGTCCGTTCAGGGGGATGGCCGCGCTGCGGCGCCGCGTCCCCGCGTAGTCATCGTGGGCGTCGGGCACGCCGGGCTCGAAGCGGCCAAGGCGCTGCGGAAAGCGCCGGTGGACGTGACGCTCGTGGATCGGCGGAACTACCACAAGTTCCAGCCGCTGCTGTATCAGGTGGCGACGGCCGGCCTCCAGCCCGGCGACGTCACGCAGCCCGCCCGCCACATCTTCCGCCGCCAGCGCAACCTCGCCTTCCGCCTCGCCACCGTCACCGGCGTCGACTTCGCCGCGCGGCGCGTCCACGTCGAGGAGGGCGAGCCCATCCCGTACGACTACCTCCTCCTCGGCGCCGGCGCCTCGACGGCCTACTACGGCGTCGAGGGCGCCGAGGCGCACGGGTTCCCCCTCAAGAACGTCGCCGACGCCGTCAACCTCCGGAGCCACGTCCTCCTCCAGTTCGAGGAGGCGAACAGGGACCCGTCGCTCATCGAGGCGGGCGCGCTCACGTTCGTCGTCGTCGGCGGCGGGCCGACGGGCGTCGAGATGGCCGGCGCCCTCCGCGAGCTCTTCGACAAGGTGCTCCGGAAGGACTTCCCGGGCCTCGACGTGCGCCGCGCGCGTGTGATCCTGGCCGAGGCTGCCGACACCCTCCTGGCCAGCTACGAGCCGAGGCTGCGCGACTACACGCGCCGGAAGCTCGAACGGCGCGGCGTCGAGGTGCGGCTGAACGAGGCCGTCGTCGAGGTGACGCCGGAGGCGGTGCGGCTCAGGAGCGGCGAGACGATCCCGACGCGGACGCTCGTCTGGGCTGCCGGCGTCCGCGCCAACCCCCTCGCCGACCTCCTCGGGCTCGAGCAGACCCGCGGCGGGCGCGTCGTCGTGGACGAGACGCTCCGCGTGCCGGGGCACCCCGAGGTCTTCGTGGCCGGCGACATGGCGGGGGCCACGGACCCCGAGGGGCGGCTCTACCCGCAGGTGGCGCAGGTGGCGATGCAGCAGGGCGTCCACGCCGCGCGCGAGGTCGAGCGGGCGCTGCGCGGGGAGGCGCCGCGGCCGTTCCGCTACCGCGACAAGGGCCAGATGGCGACCATCGGCCGGAACGCGGCCGTCCTCGAGCTGCCGGGCGGGTGGACGGCCACGGGCTGGATCGCCTGGATCGGCTGGGTCGTCATCCACATCGTCAACCTCGCCGGCTTCCGGAACCAGCTCAGCGTGTTCATCAGCTGGGTCTACAACTACTTCACCTACGACCGCGGCCCGCGCCTCATCAGCGCCGCCTGGCCGGAGACGGACGAGGTCCCGGTGGACAGTGGGTGGGAGACAGTAGACGGAAGCGTTCGGTCCACCGCCCCCCGTCCACTCTCTACCGTCCACTGACCAGGGCCACCGCGATGCGGGCGGCGACGCGGGCGTTCCGTTCGAGGAGGGCGAGGTTGGTCCCGAGCGTGCGCCCGCCGGTGAGGGCGCCGAGGCGGCGGAGCAGGAACGGCGTCACTTCGCCCGAGCGGAGGCCGAGCGCCGCCGCCTCGTCCACGGCCTCTGCGATCACGGGCTCGACCTCCTCCGCCGGGAGGGCGTCGGCCTCGGGCGGCGGGACCGTCACGAGGAGGGCGGCGGGGAGGCCGAGGCGGTCGCGCGCCCGCGCCAGCGCCGCCACCTCCTCCGGCGTGTCGCACCGAACGTCCACGGGCAGCCCGCACGAGCGGCTGTAGAACGCCGGCAGCGCGTCGCACCCGTAGCCGACGACCGTCACGCCGCGCGTCTCCAGCGCCTCGCGCGTGGCCGCCAGGTCGAGGATCGCCTTCGGCCCGGCGCAGACGACGACGAAGGGGTAGCGCGCGAGGGCGTCGAGGTCGGCGCTCACGTCCCAGGCCGACTCGCCGCGCACGGCGCGGTGGACGCCCCCGATGCCGCCGGTGGCGAAGACGCCGATCCCCGCGCGGTGCGCCAGGTGGAGCGTCGCGGCCACCGTCGTGGCGCCGTCGAGGCCGCGCGCGGCGGCGACGGGGAGGTCGCGCAGGCTCACCTTCCGCACGCCGTCGGCCGTGGCGAGGCGGCGGACCTGGGCCTCCGTCAGCCCCACCACGGGCTCGCCGCCGATCAGCCCGACGGTTCGCGGCTCGGCGCCCTCCGCGCGCACCGCCGCCTCCAGCCGGAGCGCCGCCCGCTCGTTCTCCGGGTGCGGCAGCCCGTGCGCGATCACGGTGGACTCGAGGGCGACGAGGGGGAGCGGGGGAGGGGGCATGGCGAAGGGGGCCGGGCGGCGAAAGTAGCACGGACGGGTGACGCGGGGCTGCCGCCGAACGCGTATACTGCGGCCTCCCTTTCACCCAACCACGCCCACACCGAACATGAATAGGACCCTGACACTCGGCCTGCTCGCCGCGCTGCTCGTCGCGACGGGGTGCGGGCCCAGCGAGGAGGAGCGCCGCGCGCAGGCGATGGAGGAGGCTGCCCGGGAGATGGAGGAGGCCGCCGAGGCCGGCGACCTCGCCGGCGCGATGGAGGCGCTCGGCCAGGCGATGGGCGGCGGCGAGGGCCGTGCCGAGCCCGTCGCCCGTGAGCGCCTCCGCGACCTCCTCCCCGAGCAGGCCGGCGGCATGGCCCGCACGGACATCTCCTCCGAGCGCACGAGCGCCATGGGCTTCGCCGTCTCCCAGGCCGAGGCCACGTACGAGGGCGGCGACGGCTCCGT
Source organism: Rubricoccaceae bacterium (assembly GCA_035304085.1). GTDB lineage: Bacteria > Bacteroidota > Rhodothermia > Rhodothermales > Rubricoccaceae > DATGQT01. The sequence continues at coordinate 17,174 of DATGQT010000151.1, read as the reverse complement.
CGACGTCAAGATCGTGGACATGGGCAACTTCCCCGGCCTCGCGATGATGGGGCTCGGCTGGGCCATGGGCGAGATGGACCGGGAGTCCGATCAGGGCTTCGAGCGGACGGTGACCTACCGCGGCCACCGCGGCTACGAGCGCTACGACAACCCCGGCCGCGACGGCGAGCTCCAGGTGCTCGTCGCCGACCGGTTCCTCGTCGAGGTCGACGGCAGCAACGTCGCCATGGACCAGATCCGCGGCGTCGCCGACGACATCGACTTCGGCGCGCTCGAAGGGATGCGGAACGAGGGGCGGTAGCGGGAGCGCCGTTTCCGCGGTCTGGAGGGGCGCAGCGCGCTGCGCCCCTGCTTTTTTACGGACCCCGCGCGCCCGCTCGCCCGTTCTGGCCGTCCCGCGTCCCCCCGCCGACCCATGCCCGAGACGTCCCCCGACCCGCTCGACGCCGTCCGCGACCGGCTCCTCGCCGCCGAGCGCGTCGTCGTCACCTCCCACATCCGACCCGACGGCGACGCCCTCGGCTCCGAGATCGCGCTGGCGCGGTGGCTCCGCACGCTCGGCAAGGAGGCCGTCGTCCTCAACGCCGACGCCGCGCCGCGCCCGCTCGACTGGCTGATGGACGAGCAGCCGAAGGGGCTCGTCGTGAAGCACGAGGAGGGGAGCCTCAAGCAGGCCGCCGCCCTCGCCGCCGCCGACGCCATCGTCGTCGTGGACACGGGGGCGGGGCACCGCCTCGGCGCCGTCGAGGCCCGGATCAAGGGGGCCCTCGCGCCGAAGCTCCTCATCGACCACCACCCCGCGCCCGAGCCGTGGTTCGACCTCGCCTGCGTCCGCACCGACGCCGCCGCCACGGCCGAGATCGTCTACGACCTCATCGCCGGCCACGACCCCGCCCTCATCGACGCCGCCATCGCGACGGCCCTCTACGTCGGCATCGTCACCGACACCGGGTCGTTCCGCTACAGCGCCACGACGCCGCGCACGCACCGGATCGTGGCCGACCTCCTCGAGCGCGGCGGCATCCAGGCCGAGCCCATCCACATCGCCGTCTACGACGGCCGCACGCGCGAGGGGCTCCGCCTGCTCGCGCGCGCGCTCGACACCATCGCCACCCACTACGGCGGCCGCCTCGCCACGATGTACGTGACGCAGGACATGCTCCGCGAGTCCGGCGCCTACTTCGACGAGACCGAGGGGCTCATCGGCTACGCCCTCTCGCTCGACGGCGTCGTCGCGGCGGTCATCTTCCTCGAGACGCCGAGCGCGGTGAAGCTCTCGTTCCGCTCGAAGGGGGACTGCCCCATCAACGCGTGGGCGGCGCGCTTCGGCGGCGGCGGCCACCCCAACGCGGCCGGGGCCTACATCACCGGCAAGACGCTCAACCACGTCATGCGCGAGGTCATCAACGCCGCGCCACTGCACGTAGCCGCTGAAGAAGTGTCCGAGGAGCCGCAGGAGCTGACGCCCGAGGACCTCGCGTTGCTCGCCTCGTTTAAAGGAAAGCTTTAAGGACCGGCCGGTGGTCGGCCGTCCACGGTCTCCCATCGCATCCAGGCCCCTAGAAATTCGAACCCCGTGTCCCCCGACCTCGCCCCTCGGATCGCCCTCGAACGCACCGACGACCTCACCGCCCGGGAACTCGACCTCCTCGTCCTGCCCTTCGCCGGCGAGCGGCTGCCGGACGCCTGGCAGGCGCGCCTCGGCCCCGCCGCCGTGCGCGCCGCCGAGGACGCCGCCCGCGCCGAGTCGCCCGTGACGCTCTACGCGGAGATCGGGCGCGTGGCGCTCGTCGCGGCGGCGGGGGAGACGGACGAGGACCGGCGGACGGCCGCCGCGAAGGGCGCCGCCGAGGCCGCGCGGCTGAAGGCGGAGACCGTCGGCCTCGCCGTGCCCGAGGGCGAGGGGGCCGGGGCCTATGTCGAGGGCTTCCTCCTCGGGGCGTACCGGTTCACGCGGTACCGGACGGAGGCGGACGCGGCCTGGGCCGGGCCCTCACGCCTCGTCGTCGGGGCGCCCGAGGCGGAGGCCGGAGGCATCGAGCGGGCGCGGGTGCTCGCCGAGGCGACCAACCTCGCGCGCGACCTCGTCAACCGCTCCCCGGACGAGACGACGGCGGAGGACCTGGGTGAGCTCGCGCGCGAAGCGGCCGAGGCCATCGGCGTCCGCGTCGAGGTGTGGGACCGGGCGCGGATCGCCGAGGAGGGGATGGGCGGGCTCCTCTGCGTCAACCGCGGGAGCACGGAGCCGCCGGCGTTCATCGTGCTGGAATGGGCGCCGGAGGGGACGGCCGACGACGCGCCGGTGGTGCTCGTCGGCAAGGCCGTCACGTTCGACACCGGCGGCCTCTCGCTCAAGCCGACGAAGGGCTCGATGGACCACATGAAAGCGGACATGGCCGGGGGCGCGGCCGTCGTCGGCGCGCTCGTCGCCGCGGCGCGGCTGGCCCTCCCGCTCCGCGTCGTCGGGCTGATCCCGAGCACGGACAACCGCCCCGGCGAGAACGCCGTCGTCCCCGGCGACGTGATCCGCATGCACTCCGGCGCCACCGTCGAGGTGCTCAACACCGACGCCGAGGGCCGTCTCCTCCTCGCCGACGCCCTCTCGTACGCCCGCCGCTACGCCCCCGCGCTCGTCGTGGACGTCGCCACCCTCACCGGCGCGGCCGTGATCGCCCTCGGCGACCGCGTCGCCGCCCTCGTCACGCGCGCCGACGAGGGGGCCGAGGCGCGGCTCGCGCCGTTCCGCCGTGCGGCCGAGGCGACGGGCGACCTCGCGTGGCCGCTCCCGCTCTACCCCCACTTCAAGGAGCAGCTCAAGAGCGACGTGGCCGACCTCGCCAACGTCGGCGGGCGCGAGGGCGGCGCGATCACGGCCGCCGCCTTCCTCGAGCACTTCACCCGCACCGACGGCGCGCCGGCCTACGACTGGGTGCACGTGGACATCGCCGGCCCGGCCTTCCTCGACACCGGCTACGGCTACCGCCCGAAGGGCGCCACCGGCTTCGGCGTCCGCCTCCTCGCCGCCGTGCTGGAGGAGCTGGCGTCGGGGGCGCGTGAGAGCGTAGGAACGTGAGAGCGTAGGAACGTGAGAACGGGGCGGATCGGCACCATCCTACGCTCCTGCGCTCCTACGCTCCTGCGCTCCTGCCCTCCTGCGTCCCCCGTTGCCCCTGTGCCGCCGCCGCCGTAGACTGCCCCGACGCCACCCACCGCTGCCCATGCGCTCACGTCTCCTCCTCGCCGCCCTCGTCTCCCTCGGCCTCGCCGCCTGCGCCGAGACGCCCGACGCGCCCTCGTCGGAGGGCGTCGAGAGTCCCGTGCAGACGCCGCTCGAGGTGCCGCCGGGTGCGCACACCGTGCCGGAGGGGGCCGTCGGCCGCGAGCCCGGGGTTCCCGGCTCCGACCGGGCCGAGGAGGCGTGGGCCCTCGGCGGGGGAGCCTGCTACGCCTTCGCCGACTACGTCGTCCGCACCCGCCCGCACGAGGCGGCGCCCGGCGAGGACGTCCTCGTCTTCCGACGGCGCGGCGGCGACGCCCGCGCCCAGTGCGACGGCGCCCCCGGCGACGCCCTCTTCGCCGAGACCACGCCCGACCGCGCCGGCTACTTCTTCGGCCTCGTCGGCGACCACCTCCTCCTCGACGAGGGGACCGGGCCCAACGGGCGGACCGTCCGCGTCGTGGACCTCGCGAGCGGGGCGGTCCTCCACGAGGCGCGCTACGAGGAGCCCATCACGGTGAGCGACGGCGGCCTCGTGTACGGGATGGAGCCGGAGGTGGCCGAGTCGCTGGAGGAGGTGGAGGCGCTGGGCGTCGGGTGCCCCGAGGCGGAGACGTGGTTCGGCGAGGGGCTGAGCGTGGGCCTCAGCCCGCAGGTGCGCTACGACTTCGCCGCGCGCACGGCCGAGCCCACCGGCGCGGTTCTCTGCGTCCCGCTCCAGTGAGGGTGGCGCCGCTCGCCCGCGTCGCCGTCACCCTCGGCGACCCCAACGGGATCGGGCCGGAGGTCGTGCTGAAGGCGCTGGCCGACCCCGAGGTGCGGGCGCGCGTCGAGCCCGTCGTCGTCGGGGCGGCGGGCGTGTTCGAGGCGTGGGCCCGGCGGCTGGGGCTGGCGGCGGAGGGGCTGGCGGTGGACGACGTGGGGGAGGGGGAGTTCGCGCTCGAGCCCGGCCGGATCACCGCCGGGGCGGGGCGGCTGGCGATGGCGGCCGTGGCCCGCGCCTGCGACCTGTGCCTCGCCGGCGAGGCCGACGCGATGGTGACGGCGCCGATCTCGAAGGAGGCCATCCAGAAGGCCGGCTACGCCTTCCCCGGCCACACCGAGTTCCTCGCCGCGCGGACGGGCGCCGGGCGCTTCGCGATGATGCTGGTGTCGGGCGGCCTCCGCGTCGCCCTCGTCACGATCCACGTCCCCCTCGCCGCCGTCCCCGGCCTCGTCACGCGCGAGCGGATCCTGGAGACGCTGGAGACCGTCGCCGGCAGCCTCCGGCGCGACTTCGGGCTCGCCGCGCCGCGCGTGGCCGTGCTCGGCCTCAACCCGCACGCGGGCGACGGCGGCGTCATCGGGCGCGAGGAGATCGAGGTCGTCGGGCCGGCCGTCGAGGCGGCGCGGGCGGGGGGGCTCGACGCCCGCGGCCCCTTCGCCGCCGACGGCTTCTTCGGCCGACGCATGGACCGCGACGTAGACGCCGTGCTAGCGATGTACCACGACCAGGGGCTCGCCCCGTTCAAGGCGCTCGCCATGGGCGCCGGCGTCAACGTGACGTGTGGGCTCCCCATCGTCCGCACCTCGCCCGACCACGGCACCGCCTTCGCCCTCGCCGGGCAGGGCGTCGCCGATGCGGGCTCCATGCGCGAGGCGCTCCTGCTGGCGGCGGAGATGGCCGGGCGACGGGTAGCGGGAGACGAGCAGGGATGACGACGGACCACGGACCACGGACCACGGACGCCCGCGAGGCGGAGCCGTACGCCCTCCTCGCCGAGGGCTACGACGCCGTGATGGCCCACGTGGACTACGTCGCGTGGGCGGGGTACGTGCACGGCCTCCTCCTGCGGCACCACCCCGGGGCGCGCGACGTGCTCGAGCTGGGGTGCGGCACCGGCTCGCTCGCCCTCGCCCTCCAACCCCTCGGCGGGGCCGGAGGCTACCGCTACCGCGCCACCGACGCCTCGGCGGCCATGCTCCGCGTGGCCGAGCGCAAGGCCCGGGCGGCCGGCGTCCCCGTCGCCTTCGCGCAGGCCGACTTCCGCGCGCTCCCGACCATGCCGCCGGCCGACGTCGTCCTCCTCCTCTACGACGGCCTCAACTACCTCCTCGACGCGCGCGACGTCGCCCGGCTCTTCGAGGGCGTCGCGCGCGTGCTGCGCCCCGGCGGCGTCTTCGTCGTGGACCAGAGCACGCCGGCCAACTCGCTCAACCATCCCGACGGCTTCGACGACGCCGGCGACGCCGGCGCCTTCACGTACCTCCGCACCAGCCGCTACGACCCCGAGGCGCGCCTCCACACCACCCGCTTCCGCCTCGACGTGGCCGGGCGGGTGTACGAGGAGACCCACGTGCAGCGGGCCTACACGGCCGCCGAGGTCGAACCCCTCGCCCGCGCCGCCGGCTTCGCCGTCGAGGCCGCCTACGACGGGTTCTCCGACGCCCCCGCCGGCGACGCCACCGAGCGCATCCACTGGGTGCTCCGGATCGCGGATCGCGGAATGCGGACTGGAGGGCGCGGGAGTAGCTTCGACCCGAAATCCCCGATCCGAAATCCGAAATCCGCAATTGGAAGGTCCGCTCGTCGAGCTCCGCAACGTCTCCGTCTCCTACCCCGGCCCGGACGGGGCGGGGCGCATCCCCGTCGCCAGCGACCTCTCGGTGACGCTGCAGAAGGGGGAGATGGCCTACCTCATCGGCCCGACCGGCAGCGGGAAGAGCACGCTGCTCAAGCTGCTCTACATGGACGTGAAGCCCGACTTCGGCCTCGTCCGCGTCGGCCACTACGCCTCCGACCGCATCGCCGATAAGGAGGTCCCGTTCCTCCGCCGCTCGCTCGGCGTGGTGTTCCAGGACTTCCAGCTGCTCCCGGACCGGAGCGCGTTCGACAACGTGGCCTTCGCGCTCTACGCGACGGGGAAGCGGGGGCGCGCCGTGAAGGAGCGCGTGATGCAGGCGCTGGCGCGCGTCGGCCTCAGCCACCGCGCCCACGCCCGGCCGCACGAGCTCTCGGGCGGCGAGCAGCAGCGCGCCTGCATCGCCCGCGCCATCGTCAACGAGCCCGTCCTGCTCCTGGCCGACGAGCCGACGGGCAACCTCGACCCCCGCGTGGCCGACGAGGTCCAGAAGCTGCTCGTGCGGCTCAACCGGCAGGGCATGGCCCTGCTCATGGCCACGCACGACTACCGCCTCGTCAAGGCGTTCCCGGCCCGCACGCTCGCCCTCGTCAAGGGCCGCATCGTCGAGGTGGACCCGGCGACGCTGTGAACCGTTGGCGCGGTCAGCGGAGGCCGAGGCGTTCGGCGAGGAGGCCGGAGTAGATCCTGGCCCCCTCTCCGTTCAGGTGGTCGGCGTCGCGGAAGTAGCCGGAGTCGTCATCGAAGCCCGGCAGGGCGCGGTCGTCGAAGTACGACACGTTCGGCAGGGCCTCCGCGAGGGCGGCGGCGTGGGCGTCGAGGGCGCACCCCGTCGCGTCGCCGTAGTGGCTCCGGTAGGCCGGACTGAGGGGGGCGGTGTAGAAGACGACGTGGGCCGGGGCCGCCCGTGTCGCGATCTCCAGGAGCGCCGCGCGGGCGTCGGCGCACAGGCCGGCCGTCTCCTCGAGCGAGCGCGCCTCGAGCATGCGGTGGTAGGCGGCCCGGGCGGGAGCCTGGCGGCGCATCTCCGCGGCCGTCGCCACGCCGTCCGGATCACGCGCCGCATCGGGCCGGCGGGGCCTCCCTGCGAGGCCCCGCACGAAGGCGCTCGCCGCTCCCTCCCAGTTGTCGGTGCGGACGACCGGGCGGATGAGCGCTCGGAAGACGGCTCCCCAGTCGCCGGCCACCGGCCGGTACGTTCCAGCGACCGCGTACATCTCCGCGCGGTGCTCGACCCGGTCCGCGAAGCGGGTGTTGTCCACGGTGTAAGGGGAGACGGTGACGAAGAGGTAGTCCAGGCCAGGCAGGTGCGGGCGCACGGCCCGAAAGGCGATGAGGACGCCGTAGTAGTCGGTGCCGGGCGACCAGAGGTGGCGGCCCTCCAGCCCCAGGGCCTCGAAGTCGATGGCGCGGCTGTGCGAGTTACCGAGCGTGATGGACTCGATCTCCCCCGCGCTGGCGATCAATTGCCGGACCCGCGCCCTGGCGGGGCCGTACACCGGGTCCAATCGCTCGCCGACGACGTACGCCCCGCCCAGCCCTACCGCGACCAACAGCCCGACGGCGAGAACGGCGCGGAAGGCGCGCGCTCCCCCCCGCGGGTGCGGCTCCTCCAGCGGATGGGATGAAGGGGATGCGAGGGGGGCCATGGCGCGGTGGCCGGGGAAGCGCATTGGGCGTCGACGCGTCAAGATAACGTCGGCTACCTGCGCATCCGGAACGGCACAGCGCGCGAGATGTCGGGATGGGTGCGGAGGGCGGCCCGAGCGCACCGCGCCCCGTCGCCGCTACGCCGCCTCCACCTCGTGCTTGCGCCCGACGAGCCGCAGCGCCGTCGCCGTGAGCCCGTCCGGGCCGATGCCGACCTCGTCGTGGAGCTGCCGCTGGGTCCCGTGCTCGACGAACGTATCGGGCAGCCCGAGGCGGACGACCTGCGGCCCCGTGAGCCCGTGGTCGCTCGCCCACTCGACGACGGCCGAGCCGGCGCCCCCCATCACCACGCCGTCCTCGACGGTGACGATCTTGTCGAACCGGGTGAACACCTCGCGCAGGAGGGCGTCGTCGAGGGGCTTGCAGAAGCGGAGGTCGTAGTGCGCCGCGTGCACGCCGAGCTTCTCGAGCCGCTCGCGCACCTCGTAGACGTACTGCCCGATGGCGCCGTAGGTGACGAAGGCGAGGTCCTCGCCTTCGGCGATCCGGCGCCCCTTCCCGATGGGGATCGCCTCGAACCCCTCGCGCAGCGGCATCCCGGTGGCCGCGCCGCGGGGGTAGCGGATGGCGAACGGCCCGCCGTCGTGCATCAGCGCCGTGAACATGAGGTCGCGGAGGTCCTGCTCGTCGAGCGGCGCGGCGCAGGTCATCCCCTGGACGCACCGCATGTAGGCGACGTCGAGGGCGCCGTGGTGCGTCGGGCCGTCGGCGCCGGCGACGCCGGCGCGGTCCATGCAGAAGACGACGGGGAGGTGCTGGAGCGCCACGTCGTGGACGACGCCGTCGTAGCCGCGCTGGAGGAACGTCGAGTAGATGGCGACGAACGGCCGGAGGCCCTGCGTGGCGAGCCCGGCCGCGAACACGACCCCGTGCATCTCCGCGATGCCGACGTCGAAGGCGCGGTCCGGCATCTTCTCGAGCATGAACTTCAGGCTCGTGCCCGAGGGCATCGCCGCCGTGATCCCGACGACGCGCCCGTCGCGCTCGGCCAGCTCCACGACGGCGTGGCCGAAGACGTCCTGCCAGTTCGGGGGCTTCTTCCCGTTCGCCGACGGCTTCGCGATGCTCGCGCCGGTCACCTTGTCGAACGGGCTCGACGACGCGTGCCACTTCACCTGGTCGGCCTCGGCCGGCGCGAACCCCTTCCCCTTGACCGTGGTGACGTGGAGGAGGATGGGCCCGCGGAGCTTGCGGACCTCCTTGAGCCGCCTCGCGAGCGCCTTCACGTCGTGCCCGTCGATGGGGCCGATGTAGCGGAAGCCGAGGGCTTCGAAGAGCATGCCCGGCGTGATGGCCGCCTTGATGCCGTCCTCGACCTTCGAGGCGATGCGCTGGAGCGTCCCGCCCCCCATCCCCTTCAGCTTCTCGAAGAACGCCCACACGTCGTCCTTGAGCGTGTTCCAGCTGTCGGAGGAGGAGATCCGCGCGAGGTACTCGTGGAGGGCGCCGACGTTGGGGTCGATGGAGATCCGGTTGTCGTTGAGGACGACGACGAGGTCGGTGTCCGTCGCGCCGGCGTTGTTGAGGCCCTCGAAGGCGAGGCCCCCCGTCATCGCCCCGTCGCCGATGACGGCGACGACCTTCTCGTCGGTGCCGCGGACGTCGCGGGCGACGGCCATCCCGAGGGCGGCCGAGATCGAGGTGCTCGCGTGGGCGACGCCGAACGTGTCGTACTCGGACTCGCTCCGCTTCGGGAAGCCGGAGATCCCGCCGTACTTCCGGTTCGTCGGGAACCGGTCGCGCCGGCCCGTGAGGATCTTGTGCCCGTAGGCCTGGTGGCCGACGTCCCACACGAGGAGGTCGCGCGGGGTGTCGTAGGCGTAGTGGAGGGCGACGGTGAGCTCGACGACGCCGAGGCTCGCGCCGAAGTGGCCGCCGTGGACGGAGACGACGTCGATGATGTACTGGCGGAGCTCGTCGCAGACCCGGGGGAGCGCGTCGAGGTCGAGGGCGCGGAGGTCGTCCGGGCTGTCGATCCGGGCGAGGAGGGGGCCGGGTGCGATGGGGTGCTCAGCCATGGGCGGTGGGGGCGGGAGCGGAATTCGGGCGGCAAGATACGGGATGGCGGTTGACGCGGGGCGTTCGGTCCGGTTTCAGCGCCGGTTGAAACCGCATGAAAGCGGCCGGAGTCGTAGGTGCCGCCGCGCGCTGGCGGGATATTTGTCCGTCCGCCCGCCCTTTCGTCCCCCCACCTTCCGCCCCCACCGCATGTCGCCCTCGTCCCCCGCCCGGGGCGCACCGCTGCCTGCGCCGCCGCCGCGCCCCACGCTCGTAGCCACGCGGCCCATCCGGGTGCTCTTCGTCTGCCTCGGGAACATCTGCCGGAGCCCCCTCGCCGAGGCCGTCTTCCGGCAGAAGGTCGAGGAGGCAGGGCTCGCCGACCGCTTCGAGATCGACTCCGCCGGGACCGGCCACTGGCACGTCGGGGAGCCGCCCGACGTCCGCATGCGTGCGACGGCGGCGCGCCGCGGCCTCGACCTCTCGGGCCTCCGCGCCCGTCAGCTCCGTCGCGGCGACCTCGCCGGCGACCTCGCCTACGACCACGTCTTCGTGATGGACAAGGCGAACCTCAACGACGCCCTCTACCTCGACCCCCACGGAGACCACGGCACCCGCGTCCGCCTCTTCCGCGAGTTCGACCCCGAGCCCGACGACTACCAGGTGCCCGACCCCTACTACGGCGGGCCCGACGGGTTCGACCGCGTCTACGACATCGTGGAGCGCACGGCCGAGGCGGTCCTGCAGCGGATGCGCGAGGTGTACGGGCTGTGATCCCGCCGCCCGTCGCCGAGGCGCTCCGCCCGCACGTCGGCGTCGTGCGGCACGCGGCGGCCGTCGGCGGCGGGTGCATCGCGCACGCGACGAGGGTGGAGACGGAGCGGGGGCGTTTCTTCCTGAAGTGGGGCGACGGCGAGGCCGGGCGCACGTTCGAGGCCGAGGCCGCCGGGCTCCGCCTCCTCGGCGCCGCCGCCGGCCCGGACCTCGTCGTGCCGTCGGTCCTCGCCGTGCAGGATGCAGGGGAGGGGCCGGGCTTCCTCCTGCTGGGCTGGCTCGAGCCGGGCCGCCCGGGGCGGTCCGACTGGACGCGGTTCGGCGCGGCGCTGGCCGCGCTCCATCGCACCGAGGCGCCTCGGGGAGAGGGCGGCCGGTACGGCCTCGGCGAGGACAACTGGATCGGGAGCAAGCCGCAGCGGAACGGCTGGGCGGCGTCGTGGCCCGCGTTCTTCGGGGAGCGGCGGCTCCGCGCGCAGGCCGCGGAGGTCCGCCGCCGCGGCGCCTGGGACGCCGCCTGGGACCGCCCGCTCGACCGGCTCGTCGCGCGGCTGCCCGAGATCCTGCCCGAGGCGCCGCCCCCTTCCGTCCTGCACGGTGACCTCTGGGCCGGCAACGCCCTCGCCACGGCCGACGGCCGCTTCGCGCTCGTGGACCCCGCCGTCTACGTCGGCCACCGCGAGGCCGACCTCGCGATGACGGAGCTGTTCGGCGGCTTCGACGCGGCGTTCTACGCGGGCTACCGCGCGGCGTGGCCGCTGGAGCCGGGCTACGAGGCGCGGCGCGAGGTCTACAACCTGTTCCACCTCATCAACCACCTCACCCACGGGCCTGGCTACGCGGGGGCCGTCGAGCGGGTGCTGCGGCGGTTCGGGTGACGTTGGACCACGGACCACGGCCGACGGACCACGGCGCGGTCAGAACGGCGGGGGGAGGTCGTAGTCCACGACCTCTTCGTAGACTCCGGTAGGTGCGGCGCCGAGGGAAGCTCGGAAGGCGACGAGTTGCCGGAATAGACGCTCCGCCTGAACGTACGCCTCACGGAGCGGGGCATGGTCGGCCAGGTGCCTGCGCCGGTGGACGAGGTGGAGGCAGGCCACCGTCTCGACGAGGGATCGCTGCGCGTACCCGAGGAAGCGGCTCTGCTCGGCGTCGCTCTGGCCGATGGCTCCCTCCGCGATGTTGAGGGCTATGCTCGTTACGGCGCGGTTCATCTGATCAACGAGGTTGTAACGCTCCGTGGTGGGGAGTCGCTGCGTGATCCCATCGATCACGTCGGTATAATCCATCGCACGCTGCCACACGTCGAGCTTCTCGAACTTGAAAGCCATAAGCTTGAATAAGGCTGGTGAACACAACAGGATACGCCTCTCCGTCCTCGCTCCTGCCCATTTCTACACATCGCGCGATCTGTCGTCGGTCGTCTGTGGTCCGTCGTCCTCAAAGCACCACCTCAAGCAGGCGCTCCGCCTCTTCCAGCGTGTCGAGGAGGAGGTCCGGCCGGTGCGCGGCGAGGTCGTCTCGGCCGTACCGGCCCGTGGCGACGGCCACGGTGAAGGCGCCGGCGGCGCGACCGCACGCGACGTCGCGGGGGGTGTCCCCGATGACGACGACCTCGCGGCCGGCGTAACGGCGGCCGGTGTGCGCCTCGGCACGCGCGACGGCGACCTCGGGGAGGCCGTTGCGGTCCTCGTCGTCGCAGCCGAAGGCGCCGAAGGGGAAGAAGCCGTCGAGGCCGAGGCGGCCGAGCTTGAGGTAGGCCATCGGCCGGAGATTGCCGGTGAGGAGGCCGAGCGTGGCCTCCGCCGTTGCAAGGCGGTCCAGCAGCGGGCGCACGCCCGGCAGCATCACCACCTCGGCCGCGCCGATCCGCCGGTGCATCTCGTCCTGGTACGCCGCCAGCGCCGCCGCCACGGCCGCGTCCAGCGCCACGTCCTCGACCTCCGCGCGCAGGATCTCGCGGAAGATCTGGGGGTCCGTCTTCCCCGAGAACGACACCCGCCGCGCCGAGATCGGCCGGCCCTGCGTGGCGAGGAGCGCGGCCTCGACGGCCTCCCGCCCCAGCCCGTTCGTGGTCAGGAGCGTGCCGTCGATGTCGAAGAGGAGCAGCTTCATCGGGAGGTCGGAGCGGGCTTCGGGGGCGGCTGGCGGGGGGCGGGCGTTTTGCTCATCTTCCGTCCCCTCCCCGCCAACGCCTCATGGCACGAAAGGTAGCCCTCCTCGCAGCCGCGCTGGCCGTCGCACTCGCCGGCTGCGACGCGACGATCGTCCTGACCGCGTCGCCCCCGGACCGCCCCCTGCCGGACCCGTTCGGATGCACGGGGTACGTGGTGGTCGGAATCTGGGGCCAGTCCAACGCACAGCGCGGCGATCGGGCCCACGAGGTCGCCGCCGACCCGTCCCGGCTCGACGTCGCCCGCGTCACCGACGCCGGTTACGCGGGCGTGCTCCGCTGGGAGGGGGACGCGGGCGCGGGCGGCGTGCCCTTCACCTGGGTCCACCGCGAGGACCGCGACGGCCCCGTCACCCGGGTCGGAGGGGGACCCGACCGCCGGTACACCGCCTACGTGGACCTCGGCAACCGGCTTTACGAACGGCTCGGCCACTGCGTCGTGTTCGTGCCGGACGCCTTCGGGGGGAGCGCCATGCAGGCCGCCGCGAGGCCGCAGAGCCAGGCCGACGGCCGTGACAAGGTGTGGGACCCGGCGCATCCGAACGGGCTGTTCGAGCCGGCGCTGGCGCGGCTCGACGCCGCCGTCGACCACTTCGCCCCCGCACTCGTCTTCGTCTACTGGAGCCAGGGGACGCGCGACGCGCTCGTCGTGAGCCCGGACCTGCCGCCGGACAACCCCGACGGGGCCACCATCGAGGGGTGGCGCGCGGCGTTCCTCCGTCTCGCCGACGCCCTCCACGGCCACTTCGTGCGCCGCCACCCGGACGTCCGCCCCGTCGAGATCCTCCTCTCCGTCGACGTCACGCCCCGGTGCGCGCCCGACGACGCCGCCTTCCTCGCCCTCCACGACGCCCAGCGCGCGGCCGCCGCCGCCCGGCCCTTCGTCCACGTCGTCTCCGAGGTCATGCCCGACCCGACGACGTACCCCCACTACGCCGACGGCAAGCACCTCCGGTGGAGCCAGTACCGGTACTGCGAGAACCCGGCCATCGCGGACGGCCTCGTGAACGTGCTCGACCCGGTCCCGGGCTGGCGGCCCCTCCACACCTGCACGCAGGTCGCCTCGCCGCCGCCCGGCCCGTGCTCGGGGGCGAGAGGCGAAGGGGACGACGGGGAGTAGGGGCGAGGCCGAGCGTAGCCTGCGTCGTTGCGAGGCGGTCGAGGAGCGGGTGCACGCCCGGCAGCGCCGACACCCGTGTCGTGGAGATCCGCGCGCGCGCCGCCGCCTGGTAGGCCGCTACGGCCGTCGCCACCGCCTCGTCGAGTGCCTCCTCGTCGACCTCAGCCCATGCGTGTGGAGGAGCAGCGTGCCGTCGATGTCGAACAGGAGCAGCTTCATGGGGGCGTGGCCGGCGGGGCGCGAAGACGCGCGCGGGGGAGGGGAGAATGCGGAAGCTCCTTAGTTGATGTAAACGCCGCTAGGACGTTAGGTTGAGCCGAGTGCAACCAGCCACCGAAGCACCGATGAACTGGACGGTCAAAGACCTCGTAGGCGAGGCGAACGCGCAGGTGAGGACGTACTCCGTGCCAGAGGCGGCAAGCCGGCTGGGGGAGGCGGACGTGGTCTTCGTGGATGTCCGCGACGAGCCTGAGCTGGTACGGGACGGGAAGATCCCGGGCGCCGTGCACGCCTCGCGGGGCATGCTCGAGTTCTACATCGACCCCGGCACGCCCTATCACATGGACGTGTTCGATTCGGGCAAGGAGATCATCTTCTACTGCAAGAGCGGAGGCCGCTCGGCGCTCGCCGCGCAGCGGGCGCAGGAGATGGGGGTGCCGAACGTGGCGCACGTCGAGGGCGGGCTGAACGCCTGGAAGGAAGCCGACGGCCCCGTCGAGGCCGCCGCCTGAGCGTTCGCGGGGCCGGGACCGGACGGGCCGCCCGAGCCGGAACGGTGTCAGCGGGGCGGGGTAGCTTCCTCCGCTCCCGCCGAACGCCCCCATGCCCGACCAGCCCGACCTCTTCGACCCCCCCGCCGCGGCGGAAGCCCCGGCGGAGCCGGACGCGTCCGAGGCCCTCGCGCGCGAGAAGGGCCCCAAGGAGCGCCTCTACCTCGCCGACGCGATGGCGCTCGCCTACCGCGCCCACTTCGCCTTCATCAGCCGGCCCCTCATCAACTCGAAGGGGAAGGACACCTCGGCCGCCTACGGGTTCGTCGTAAGCCTCCTCAAGCTGCTCGAGGACGCCCACCCCGAGCACATCGCCGTCGTCTTCGACGCCGTCGGCCCCGGCGGCACGTTCCGCGACGCGCTCTACGACGCCTACAAGGCGAACCGGCCGCCCATGCCCGACGGCCTCCGGGACAGCCTCCCCTACATCAAGGAGCTCGTCCGCGCCTTCGACATCCCCGTCCTCGAGGTGCCCGGCGTCGAGGCCGACGACGTGATCGGGACGCTCGCCCGGCGCGCGGCCGAGGAGGGCGTCGAGACCGTCATCGTCTCGCCCGACAAGGACTTCCGCCAACTCCTCTCCGACTGCGTCTCGATGTTCCGCCCGGCCTACAAGGGCGAGGCGTTCGACCTCGAGACCGACGAGACCTTCCGCGAGCGCTACGGCGTCGAGCCCCGCCAGTTCATCGACATCCTCGCCCTCCTCGGCGACTCGTCCGACAACGTGCCGGGCGTCCCGGGCATCGGCGAGAAGACGGCGCCGCAGCTGATCCAGGAGTACGGCTCCATCGAGAACCTGCTCGAGCACGCCGAGGAGATCAAGAGCAAGCGCGTCCGCGAGGGCCTCCTCAACCACCGCGAGGCGGCGCTCCTCTCGAAGCAGCTCGTCACCATCGACACCGACGTCCCGCTCGACGTCGACTGGCACACGCTCCGCCGCACGCCGCCGGACCTCGACGCCATCGAGCGGCTGTTCGAGGAGCTCGAGTTCGGGGACCGCCTCCGCCGCCGCGTCGAGGCCTACGCGAAGGGCGAGCGCGTCCGCCCGAAGGGCTTCACGACGCTGCCTGAGGGCGACCCCTCGCTCGCGTTCGACTTCGGCCCCTACGAGCCGGTGACGGCCATGGCCGAGGCGGGCGCGGACTACGTGACGGCGCTCGAGGAGACCGACCTCCCGGCCGCCGCCGCGCGGCTCGACGGTGTGGACCTCTTCGCGCTGGACACGGAGACGACCTCGGTGGACCAGATGCACGCCTCGCTCGTGGGCGTCTCGCTGGCCGAGGCCGAGCACCGCGCCGTCTACCTCCCCACGCCGATGCCGGACGGGACGCAGACCGAGGCCGTCCTCGACGCCATCCGCGCGCCGCTCGAAGACGAGGCCGTCCTCAAGGTGGGCCACAACCTCAAGTACGACCTCGTCGTGCTCCGCCGGCACGGCCTCACCGTGCGCGGGCCGCTCTTCGACACCATGGTGGCCCACTACCTCATCGAGCCCGAGGCCAGCCACCGCCTCGACGACGTCGCCTCGTTCTACCTCAACTACCGGCCGCAGCCCATCACCGACCTCATCGGCACCGGCAAGAACCAGCGCTCGATGCGCGACGTGCCGATCGAGGAGGTCGGCCCCTACGCGTGCGAGGACGCCGACGTGGCGCTGCGGCTGATGCCGCTGCTGAAGGCGAAGCTGGCCGAGGACGGCCTCCTCGCCATCGCCGAGGAGATCGAGTTCCCGCTGATCCCGGTGCTGGCCGAGATGGAGATGGCGGGGGTGAAGGTGGACGAGCGGATCCTCAAGGAGATCAGCACCGAGCTGGAGGGCGAACTGGCGGCGCTGGAGGCCGAGATCTACAGGCTCGCCGGCCGCCCCTTCACCATCGGCTCGCCCAAGCAGATCGGCGAAGTCCTCTTCAACCCGCCGCCGACCGACGAGGAGCGCGCCGCCGCTGCGCGGTGGGTCGAAGAGGTGGCCGACCCGGCCGCCTCGGGCAAGACGAAGAAGCAGCTGGCCGAGGAGGCGCCGACGTTCGGGCTCGGGCTGATGCCCATCGAGAAGACCGGCTCCGGTGCGCCGTCCACCAACGAGCGCGTGCTGGCCGAGCTGGCGACCGAGCACCCGCTCCCGGCCCTCATCCTCGACTGGCGCCGGCTGGCCAAGCTCAAGAGCACCTACGTCGACAAGCTCCCCGAGCTCGTCCACCCCGAGACCGGCCGCGTCCACACCGACTTCAACCAGGCCGTCACGGCCACGGGGCGGCTGTCGTCCTCGAACCCGAACCTCCAGAACATCCCGATCCGGACGGAGCGGGGGCGGGAGATCCGCCGGGCGTTCGTGGCCGAGGCCGGGTGCAGGCTGGTCTCGGCGGACTACGCGCAGATCGAGCTCCGCATCATCGCCCATATGAGCGGGGACCCCGGCCTCATCGCCGCCTTCCGCGAGGGGCTCGACATCCACACCGCCACGGCCGCGCGCGTGTTCGACGTGCCGGTCGGGGAGGTGACGCGGTTCATGCGCGACCGCGTGAAGCAGGTCAACTACGGGATCCCCTACGGCATCTCCGCCTTCGGGCTCGCGCAGCGGCTGCGGATCGGGACGAAGGAGGCGCAGAAGCTCATCGACACGTACCGGGCGAGCTACCCCGAGGTGGGGCGGTTCCTCGACGAGCAGCTGGAGCTGGCGCGCGAGCGGGGGTACGTCGAGACGCTGCTCGGGCGGCGGCGCTACGTGCCGCAGATCACGAGCCGGAACCCGGCCGAGCGCGCGCTCGCCGAGCGGGTCGCCGTGAACATGCCC
>DATGQT010000150.1:0-2796 GCA_035304085.1 Rubricoccaceae bacterium | reverse complement strand
TTGCCGATGCCGTGCCCGACGAGCTCCGCCTTGGTCCGCCCCGGGGCGAGGGCGTACTGATTCAGCGAGTTCGGGTCGCCTGCGGCCTCGCTGAGGAGATCGAGGAGGATGAACGCGGTGTCCTCGAGGCTGAAGTTGCCGGGGTCGATCTCCGAGGCGAGCCCGATGGTCTCGATCCCCGTCTCCTCGATGGTCCCGCCGATGATGAGGCGGCTGACGCCGGGCGTCCCGAAGGGGTCCGCGTGGTCGCGGCTGTTGAGGAGGACGAGGTCGACGTCGGGGTTGTTCGACGCGTGGCGGAGGTCGTCGAGGAGGTTCTCCCGGAGGGTGGCCATGACGGCGTCGATGACGGCGTCCTCGTCGGCCGCCGTGAGGCCCCAGCGGGGGAGGAACGCCGAGAGCGGGGAGAGCGTGGCGAACGGCTTCCCCTCGCCGAAGATCACGGGGGGGACGAGGACGGCGCCGTCGAAGTCGACGAAGATCGTCTGGCGCCCGCTCTCGTGCGCCTCGACGCCCGGGCGGGCGGCGAGGACGTGGATGCGGTAGGGCCCCTCGCCGTGGGCCATGATCGTGTACGTCCCCGCCGTCGAGGCCACGACGACGGCGGTCTTCCCGGCGACGGCCTGGTTGCCGGGGTCGAGCTCGGCCGGGGTCAGGAAGGGGGCCTCCTCGGGGTAGAGCGGCGAGAGGTCCTCCACGCTCCGCATGCGGAGCGTCCTGGAGGGGTCGTAGATCGCGAGGTCGTACATCCCGCTCGTCGGCGTCGTGATCGCGATGACGTCGCCGGCCTGGAGGTCGACGGCGTAGGCGTCGGGGTCCACCTGCTGGAGCGACACGTCGAGGACGTAGCTGCCGGTGGAGCCGGCGCCGTAGCCGGAGGCGGGGTCGGCCGGGTCCTCGAGGCCGGGCGGCCACGCCTTGGGGGCGTAGCCGTAGACGAAGAGGTGGTACTGCCCGGGCGCCTCGAGGAGCACCATCGCGGAGGGGTCGCGGTCGGTCTCGTCGTCGTCGTCCTGGATCGCGAGCGGGACGCCGGCGGCGTCGTAGAAGGCGAGGACGGGGTCGAGGTCGCTCTCCGGCGAGTCGACGGAGATCCTGACGTAGCTGCGGGGGACGGTGACGTCGAGGACGTAGAGGTCGACGTCGCCGGTGGTCGTGCCGTAGGGGCCGTCGCCGATCTGGGCGCCCTCGACGACGTAGCGCTGGGCGGCGGCGTCGAGCCGGAGCACCTGGTGGGTCATCTGCCCGGCGGGGCCCTCCGGGACGGCGGCGGCGCTGGTGGCCGTAGGCTGGGGCGCGGGGCCGAAGTCGCCGGTGAGCTCGAGGTCGCCGCGCCCGCCCGCGAAGGCGGGGAGCCGCTCGGCGGTGTCGGGGGTGTCGTTCGCGCCGCCGACGGCCCCCTCCTGCTCGGCGTAACGGGCGGTGACGCCGCGCGTGCGGGGCTTGGTGAGGCCGCGCGTGATCGCGCGGCGGAAGGACTCGAGGGCGAGCCGGGCGCGCCAGTACGTGTAGTCCGGCGCGACGCCCTCGGGGAGGAACGCGAGGTAGGGGTTGGGGGAGGCCGGCTCCCGGCTGAGGATCTGCTCGGCCGTGAGGCCGAAGAAGCGGGGCTCCGAGGCCGGCTTGTCGGCGGGCTGCGCGTGGGCGGCCGAAAGGCCGGTGAGCCCGAGGAGGGCGAGGAGGGCGAGGCGAGGCATGTGCGTAGGGCGGTGGAGGAGCGGCCCGGCCGTCTGCCTCCCTCGTCCCCTCACCCCGACGGCCCGGTCTGCCCCTGATCGGGGCGACGAACGGGAACTTATGGCAGCCGCGCAAACCGTCGATGCGGGCACGAAGCGCCCGAGCTCCCGCGGCTCGGGCGCTTCGCTCGGTCGGGGGGTCTCCCCCGGGCCGGCTCAGTCGAGGGCGCGGAGCAGCCGGTCGTAGGCGGCCTGCGCCTCAGCGCTGTCGGTGCCCTCGATCCCCTCGACGGCGGGGTTGGCGGCCGCCCCCGCCTCGATCAGCATCAGCGCTACCTCGCACGGCTCGGCCCGCTCCCACACCTCGCTGCCGGGGCGGAGCACCCACAGCGCCTCGGCCCCCTCCGGCCCCGTGATGCGGACGCGGAAGTCGCCGAAGTCGTACGTGTACCCCTCCGACTCCGGCGCACCGCCGCGCACGGCCATCACGCGGACGCCGGGCGTGTCGTCGTCGCCGGAGAGGAAGGTGCCGCCGGAGCGGGTGGAGCCGGCGCGGCTCATGCCGAAGGCGATGGTGTTGGCCTGGTCCTCGATCCCCTGGAGCGGGAGCTCGCCCATCACGAACACGTCGCGGACGAAGTCGACGTCGACGTCGTCGGGGGTGCCGAAGGTGCGGTCGCGGCCGATGCCGGAGGTGTTGTCGAGGTTGCCGCCGGCGTCCTGGAGGGCCGGCGTGGCGTTGAACTGGTCGGTGTGGAAGAGGCCGAGGAAGTGGCCGGCCTCGTGCGCGGCGACGTTGCCGACGGCCCGCCCGACGAGGGCCGCCTTGGTCTGCCCCGGCGCGAAGAGGTACTGGTTGAGGGAGTTGGGGTCGCCGGGCTGCTCGCTGAGGAGGTCGAGCAGGATGATGGCGGTGTCCTCGAGCTCGTAGTTGCCGGGGTCGATGGAGGAGGCGATCCCGATGGTCTCGATGCCGGACTCCGCGATGGTCCCGCCGATGATGAGGCGGCTGACGCCGGGCGTCCCGAAGGGGTCCGCGTGGTCGCGGCTGTTGAGGAGGACGAGGTCGACGTCGGGGTTGTTCGACGCGTGGCGGAGGTCGTCGAGGAGGTTCTCCCGG
>DATGQT010000149.1:0-3164 GCA_035304085.1 Rubricoccaceae bacterium | reverse complement strand
AACCCGAGCGCGGGCGTCATCGCCGCCGCCGTCGAGGTGGCCCTCCCCGAGGCCGGGCCCGTCCGCGTCGAGGCCTTCGACGCGCTCGGCCGACGCCTCGCCGTCGTCCACGACGGGCCGCTGGAGGCCGGCGTGCACCGGGTGGCGCTCCCGCCGTCGGTGAGCGGGTGGGTGGTGGTGCGGGCGTCGGGGCCGTTCGGCACGCTCACGGCCACGGCCACACGCCTGCGCTGAGGCGCTCAGTCGAACAGCGTCCAGAACACCCCGAACCGCAGGCGGTGCGCGGGGAGGGGATGGACGGGGACGACGTAGGCGCCGTCGTAGAGGCGCGTGGCGAGGGCGTTCTCGTAGCGGACGAAGAGGCTCGCGCGCTCCTGGAGCCGCGCCTCGGCCACGAGGTCGAGGGTGCCCCGTGCGGGGACGGCGAAGGTCGTGGACGGGTCCGGGAGCGCGAACAGGGCGGGGGCGGGCACGAAGACGAGGCTCCCGAAGGCGGCCCACGCGCGCGCGCCCACGGCGAGGTCGAGGTCGAGCGCGCCGCCGAAGAGGTCGAGCGCGCGGAAGCCGAGGCGGCCGTGCCCCCACGCCGCCGGGAGGGCGTCGGCGGCGCGGGCGTGGAGGGCGGAGGCGTCGGGGTCGAGGAGGCGGAAGGCGCTCGCCTCGGCCGTGGCGTAGAGGCCGCGCGGGGCGTCGCCGCGCCAGGCGAGGGCGAGCGCACCGCCGAGGCGGCGGAAGGGGGCGTCCGCCCGCACGAACGCGACGGAGTCGGCGTTCACCGCGGCGAGCACGAGCGCGTCGGCGGTCCGGCTGGCGTAGAGGCGGAGGCCGACGGAGAAGGCTCCCACGGCGAATCCGACGCCCGCCTCGGCGCCCGTCGTGCGGGAGAGGCCGTCGGCCTCCCCCAGCCCGGCCACCACGCCGGCGTAGCCCGCCTCGGCGATGCGCGCCGGCGCCTCGGCGGCGTGGAAGGCACCCGCGAACAGCCCGCCGCGCCCGATCCGCACCGCCCCCGCCGGCCACACGGCGCCGCCCGCCGCGTGCGCCCCCGCTTCCGCCTCGACGCCCCAGGCGCCGACGGCGACGGAGTCGCGGACGGCGGCGTGGAGGTGGAAGTGCGCGTCGGCGCCGGCGTAGGGGTTGCCGGCCCCCCACGGCACGCCGTCGTACCAGCCGTCGAGGCGGAGGAGGAGGCTGTGCGGGCCCGCCACGAGCGGCTGGGCGAGGCGCCCGCCGAATCGGTTGCCCTTCGCCGTGAGGGTGTCGAGGCCGCCTTCGGTGTAGCGCGCGTGCTGGCGCGTCCAGTACGCCTCGGCCGTGAGCGGCGCCGCGCCGAAGACGGGCGCGCGGAGCGCGAGGGCGAGGTCGTTCCGCTCCTCCTGCCGCTCGGCCTGCGGGTCGAGGACGACGGCCTGGCCCGGGTCGAAGACCGTCGAGAAGTCGGGGCCGGCGGGGGCGAGGCCGGCGCGGGCGCCGTGGCTCCGGCTCACGTGGTGCTCCGTCAGCACGACGGCGAGGCCGGGGCGGGTGAGGGTGACGCGGCCCAGGGCGTGCCAGCCGCCGAGGGCCTCGCCCGCGAAGGCGCCCGTCGCCCGCCGCCCGGCCACATAGCCGAGCACGGTCAGCCGCCCCTGCCCCGCCGCGCCGCGGAGGAAGCCGGGGGGGCGGCGCGTCTGCGCGTGCGCTGCCGAGACGTACTGGATGCCCTCCTGCCCCGGGAGGTAGCGCAGCTCCGTCACCGGCGCCGCCGCGCGGAAGGGGCGGACGGTGGCAGCGACGGCGCCGGGGCGGCCGTAGCGCGTCGCGGCGAGGCGGAGACGCCCCAGCACCTCCAGGGGCAGGAGGTCTCCACGCGGACGACCGGTGAAGAGGTCGTCGTAGGGGCGGCCGTCGAGGGCGAGGGCGTGGGCCTCGGGAGGGCGGCCGTCGAGGGCGAGGCCGTGCGGCCAGCCGGGCGCGCCGAGGTGGTAGGCGAACGCGCCCGGCACGTCGCCGAGGAGGGCGGCCACGTCGAGGACGGGCGTGAGGGCCGGGACCGGCGTGACGGGCTGCCCCGGCTCCGGCCTCTCGGGTGCGACGAGGGCGACGGCCGCGGTGTCGGGCCGCACGGCGAGGGAGTCCGGCGCCTGGGCGGCTGCGGGGGAGAAGACGAGGAGAGTGAGGAGGAAACACCACCGTCCCCCCTCAGCCGAGGGGGGACCGGCCCGAGCAGCGCGAGGGCCAGGGGGGTGATGGCCGATTGATGGGGACATACCGGGGCTCTACCCCTCCCCCTGACCCCCTCCCCTCAGAAAGGGGAGGGGGAAGTGGTGCGCTCTCCCCCGCTCTCGCATTCACACCCTCTCGGGGAAGAGCCCGTAGAGCCGGCTCTCGACGCGGCTGACGATCTCGAACCGGTCCTCCGGCTCCCCGACGAAGTCGAGGTCGTCCGTCTCGACGACGAGCTTGGGGTAGGGGTAGTCGGCGATCCACTCCTCGTAGAGCCCGTTGAGCCGCTCGAGGTAGTCGATGCGGATGCCGGCCTCGAAGTCGCGCCCGCGGGCCTGGATCTGGCGGACGAGCGTGGGCACGCTGGCGCGGAGGTAGACGAGGAGGTCGGGCGGGCGGAGGTACCCGGCCATGATGGCGAAGAGGGCGCGGTAGTTCTCGTGGTCCCGCCCGTCCATGAGGCCCATCTCGTGGAGGTTGCGGGCGAAGATCTCGACGTCCTCGTAGATCGAGCGGTCCTGGACGACGGGCCCGGGCGCGGCCTCGATGGCCTTCTGGTGCCGGAACCGGCTCGACAGGAAGAACACCTGGAGGTTGAACGACCACCGCCGCATGTCGGCGTAGAAGTCGGCGAGGTAGGGGTTGTCGTCGACGCGCTCGAAGTACGGGGCCCAGCCGAAGTAGTCGGCGAGGACCTGGGTGAGCGCGCTCTTCCCCGCGCCGATGTTGCCGGCGATGGCGACGTAGGTGGGGGGGCGGCCGGCGGTCGCCGCCGGGGCGTCGGGGAGGTCGAGCGAGGTCTGCATGGCGGGGCGGTCCGGGGGCGCAGCGAAGATAACCGGCGGGGTCCGTCGTCAGTAGTCCGCGGCCCGTCGTATCACGCGACGAACCACGGTCGACGGACCACGGACCACTCCTCAATACTTCGCCAGGTAGCCCAGGTGCGCGGGCTCGAAGCG
>DATGQT010000148.1:0-9441 GCA_035304085.1 Rubricoccaceae bacterium | reverse complement strand
TCGGCGCCGCGCCCGTGCTTATATTCAGGCCGACGACACTCGCCGCGCATCCCGGCTCCGCCGGGACGTGGCGTTTTTTTATCGCGCGTGCCTGACCCCACGCCGTCCCCATGAGCAGCAAGACCACCTACCTCACCGCCGAAGGGCTCCAGAAGCTCAAGGAGGAGCTGCAGTACGCCCGCACCACGGAGCGCCAGCAGATCGCCGACGCCATCGCCGAGGCGCGCGCGCAGGGCGACCTCTCGGAGAACGCCGAGTACGACGCGGCCAAGGAGGCGCAGGGCCACCTCGAGGCCCGCATCGCCAAGCTCGAGGAGATCCTCGCCGGCGCCCGCGTCGTCGACGAGGACGAGGTCGACACCTCCCGCGTCCGCATCCTCTCCACCGTCCGCGTCAGGAACCACAAGGTGAACAAGGTGCAGGTCTACACCCTCGTCTCGGCCGAGGAGGCCGACTTCGCGGCGGGCAAGATCTCGGTGGACAGCCCCATCGGGCGCGGGCTCCTCGGCAAGGGGAAGGGGGACACGGTCGAGATCAAGGTGCCGGCCGGCAAGGTGAAGCTGGAGATCCTCGAGATCTCGCGCTGACGCCCCGCCCCCGAGGAGCCGATGGCGACCTCGCCGACGACCGTCGAGCCGAAGCGCGCGCCGCGGAAGCGGCGCGGCCCGCTCGGCTGGGCGTGGCGTCTCCTCCGCCTGGCCGCCCTCGTCGTCGTCGGCTACCTCGTCGCGTGCGCGCTGCTCCTCGTGGCGTACCGGTTCGTCCTCCCGCCCGTGACGACGGTGCAGGCCCAGCGCTGGGTCGAGTCGTGGGGCGACGGCGGCTACGACTTCCGCTACGAGCCCGTGGAGGCCGAGGCGATGGCGCCGGCCGTGCGCCACGCCGCCGTGGCGAGCGAGGACGGCCGGTTCTACACCCACCACGGGTTCGACTGGGAGGAGCTCCGGCGCGCGCGCGAGGAGGCCGCGCGACGCGGGGAGCCGATGCGCGGGGCCTCCACCATCACGCAGCAGACCGTCAAGAACCTCTTCCTCACGACGCACCGCTCCTACGTGCGGAAGGGGCTGGAGGTGCCGCTCACGCTGCTGGCCGAGCTCATCCTCCCGAAGGAGCGGATCCTCACGCTCTACCTCAACGTCGCCGAGATGGGGCCGGGCGTCTTCGGCGTCGAGGCGGGGGCGCGGTACCACTACGGCACGAGCGCCGCCGGCCTCTCGCGCAACCAGGCCGCCCGCCTCGTCGCCATCCTCCCCGACCCCCTCGATCGCCGCCCGCAGGACATGGGCTCGACCGCCGCCCGCATCGAGCGCCGCATGCGCCAGATGGGCTGGTGAGGGCAAGGACGATGGGCGATGGCGGATGGCAGATGGGCAGCCCCCATCATCCCTCTCACATCAACCATCTACCATGACCGACCTTCGCTCCGACACCGTCACGCGCCCGACGCCGGAGATGCGGCGGGCGATGGCCGAGGCCGAGGTGGGCGACGACGTCTTCGGCGAGGACCCCACGGTGCGGCGGCTGGAGGAGGCCGTGGCGGCGCTCCTCGGGAAGGAGGCGGCGCTGTTCGTGCCGAGCGGGGTGATGGGCAACCAGATCGCGGTCAAGCTCCACACCCGCCCGGGCGACGAGGTGATCGTGGCCGAGCGGAGCCACATCTACCACTACGAGTCCGGCGCACCGGGGCTGATCTCGGGCGTGCAGCTCCGCCCCGTCGGCGACGCGACGGGCATCCTGACGCCCGCCGACCTCGGCGCCGTCCGCGGCGCGCACGACTGGGAGCCGCGGACGCGGCTCGTCTGCCTCGAGAACACCATCAACAAGGCGAGCGGGCGCGTCTACCCGCTCGACGTCCTCCGCGAGACGGCCGGGGCCGCCCGCGCCGCCGGCCTCGCCCTCCACCTCGACGGCGCCCGGCTCTGGAACGCCGCCGTCGCCACCGGCACCCCCGAGGCCGACTACGCGGCGCCGTTCGACACCGTGAGCGTGTGCCTCTCGAAGGGGCTGGGCGCGCCGGTGGGCTCGGTGCTGGCGGGGACGGCCGAGATGATGCGCGCGGCGCGACGGGTCCGCAAGCTCCTCGGCGGCGGGATGCGGCAGGCGGGGGTCCTCGCCGCCGCCGGCCTCCTCGCCCTCGACCACCGCCCCCGCCTGGCCGACGACCACCGCCGGGCCCGGCGCTTCGCCGAGGCGCTAGAGGCCACCGGCGCCTTCCGCGTCGCCGCGCCCGAGACGAACATCGTCCTCTTCGACCCGCTCCGCGAGCCGGCCGAGGCGGCGATGGCGCGGCTGGAGGCCGAGGGCGTGCGCACCGTCCCCTTCGGCCCCACCACCCTCCGCGCCACGTTCCACCGCGACGTCGACGACGCCGCGCTCGACCGGGCGCTGGCCGCCGTCGGGCGGCTCTACGGCTGACGGTGGGCAGAGGTCAGGGATCAGAAGTCAGGGGTCAGAAGACAGAGGGCAGGGGAACTTCTCCGGGGCTCCCCGTCGGCCCTTCGCCCTTCGCCCTTCGCCCTTCGCCCTTCGCCCTTCGCCCTTCGACCCTTCGCCCTTCGACCCTAGGGGGATCGCCTATTCCCCCACGGGGGGCGGAACCGGCGGCGGGACCGGGAATCTCACCCTCGCTCCTCCCGTCGTCGCGCTTCGCCTCTCATGCCCACCTGGTACGAGACCTACGACAACCAGGACGCGCTGCTCGCCACGCGCCAGCGCGTGAGCCGGCTGACGACGCGGTACGGGATGGCCGCGGTGACCGTGGCGCTCTCGGCGCCCCTCGTCATCCTCCACGTGCCGCACGGGCCGTGGGTGGCCGTCGGCACCGCCGCGGCCCTCGCGCTGGCGGGCCTCTTCGTGCTCCGGGCGCTGCGCACCCTCCACGCGGTGGCGTGGTGCGTCCGCCTCTCGTTCCAGGGCATGGTGACCGACTTCGGCCAGCGCCGGACGGCCATGCGGTGGAGCGAGGTGGCGCGCGTCGAGCTCGACGACGAGGGGCTCGTGGTGGTGGGGACCGACGAGGGCGGTACGGCGCGGCGCTTCCGCATCCCCCACGACTTCCCGCGCTACGCCCACCTCAGCCACCGCGTCGTCGAGTACGCCGAGGCCCACGGCCGCCCCGTCTTCGTGGACGGCCGCCCGTGGCAGCTCCTCGACCTCCACGCGCTCTACCCCTTCCTCGCCGATGCCGTGGGGGAGGCGTGATTACGTGGCGCGCGATGACGTGATGACGGAGCCCCCCACGTAACCGCGCACTCCACGTAATCACGCCGGCACCTCGGCATCGAGGAACGCGGCGATCTCGTCGGCCTGGGCCTCGGCGTCGGCCTCGCCGATCTCGACGAGGAGGCGGAGGTAGTCCGGCTCGAAGAGGAGCATCGAGAGCCAGTCCGGGCTGCGGGTCTCGCCGACGCCGAGGCCGCGCATGAGGAAGCGGAACGCCGGGGGGAGCGTCGGCTCGTAGCCGCCGGCGAGCTTGGCGAGGTCGCGGGAGGGGCGGAGCACGAGGAGGCCGACGGGCCGGAAGCCGGCGTGGGGCGCGGGCCCCGGCTGGCCGTCGGGCCAGCTGGCCAGGAGCGCGTTGATGCGGCGGAGCACCTGCGCGTCGCGGTCGAGGAGGTCGAGGAAGATCGCGTTCATGAGCACGCCGAGCACCTGCGCCGGCGGGGGGTACGCGTCCACGACGCGCTCGGCGGCCTCGGCGGCCGTCTGCCCGTAGCGCGTGTTGATGGCGATGATCTTCCGGGCGCCGAGGTGGAGCGCGGGCGAGAGGGGGGCCGTCAGCCGGATGCCGCCGTCGCCGTACCACCCGTCGCCGACGACGGGGTGCGTGAGGTAGACGGCCGGGAAGAAGAACGGGAGCGCGCTCGAGGCGAGGACGTGGTCGGCCGTGATCTCGGCGCGGACGGCGCGGCGGTAGGGCCGGTCCCACGCCTCGACGTCGCGCCCCTGCACCCACGTGATGGACTGGCCCGTGGTGTACGAGGTGGTGGTGATGGCGAAGGCGTCGAGCCGCCCGTTCCGGAGGTTCTCGGCGACGC
This sequence comes from Rubricoccaceae bacterium, assembly GCA_035304085.1. Lineage (GTDB taxonomy): Bacteria > Bacteroidota > Rhodothermia > Rhodothermales > Rubricoccaceae > DATGQT01. Next base: position 5,404 of record DATGQT010000148.1, on the reverse strand, counting down.
CGCCGAGGGGCCCCACGCCGAGCTCTCGGCGGAGGAGCTGTCGGAGCGGCTCGGGGTCGAGGAGCCCGCGTTCGCGGCGGGAGCCCCGCGCGCCGCCGGAGAGGAGGCGGCGGCCCCAGCGGAAGACGGTCCGCACCGCGCCGGGCCCACTCGTGTCGAAGACGTGCTCGGTGCGGAGGCCGCTCCAGAGCGCGCTCAGCCCGTCTAGCGCGGCGGGGAACGGCTCGGCGTGGCCGGCGAGGTAGGCCGCGTTGATGCCGCCGGCCGAGACGCCCGTGAGGATGGAGGGGGCGAAGGCGGGGCAGCAGCGCGCGATGCCGCGGAGGACGCCCACCTGGTAGGCGGCGCGGGCGCCGCCGCCCGTCATCACGAGGGCGAGCCCGCGCCCGGCCGGCTCCGGCGTGGGCTGCGGGGTCGGCGTGTCGGGCGAGAGGTCGGAGGCGGGCGGTATCGGCGCGCGGGCGTGCACGGGGGCGGCGAGGCCGGGGCTCAGGCCGGAAGGTACGGCCGCCCCTACGCTGGCCGGGCGTCACGCCGCCGGCACGCCCGCGTTCAGCGCCTCCATGAGCGTCGCGCGCGTGAACGGCTTCGAGACGTAGCGGTCGAAGCCGGCCTCGAGGAAGCGCTCGCGGTCGCCGGGCAGCGCGTACGCCGTGAGGGCGACGGCGAAGACGCCCTCGTAGCCCGGGAGCGTCCGCGCGATGCGGAGGACGTCGATGCCGGTCTGCTTCCCGCCGAGGTTGATGTCGAGGATGAGGGCGTCGAAGCGCTCGCGGTTCATGCGGTCGAGCGCCGAGAGGGCGTCGGCGACGGCGCAGACGCGGTAGCTCCGCCGGAGGAGGCGGTCGAGCAGTGCCCGGGTGTCCTCGTTGTCCTCGACGACGAGGACGGAGGGGCCGACGTTGACGAGGGCGCTCTCTTCCTCGGCGGGCGCCTCCGCCGCGGGCGCCGCCGTGGGCGCCTCGGCCAGGGCGTCGAGGTCGCCGGTGAGGGGATCGAACGGGGCGTCTCCGCCGCGCTCGGCGGACGGGAGCGGCGTGAAGTCCAGCATGGCGGTGTCGGGATCCAGGGTGGCGGAGGGACGGGGGGCGGGCGCCCCGGCGAAGGCGGGCGCCTCGTGCGGGGCGGCGCTCGGCGCCTCGCTCGGGAGGAGGACAGCCGGCTCCGGCCTCGTCGGCCAGGCCTCCATGACGAGGGCGTCGGAGGGAAGCGCCTCGGGCTCCTCGGCGTCGGGGTAAGCACCGTCGGGGTAGACGCCGTGGGCGGAGGGCGCCCACTCGGCGTCGGCGGCCGGGGGCGGGGCGGCGGCCTCCCCGCGGGCGGGATCCTCGACCTCGGCGGCCCCCTCCGTCGCACCCTCGTCGGCGCCGGGCGCCTCGGGCGAGGGGACGGGCGACGCGTCGTCGCGGGGCTCCTCGGCGGCGGGGGGTTCGCTCGGCGTGGGGGGGGCTCCGGCGAACTCGGCTTCGTCCTCGTGCAACGCGACGGGGAGGAAGGGCGCCGGCTCGGGGGCCCCGGCGACCGGGCGGGCGAGCGGGGGGGCGTCCGGGAGCGCCGCGCTGGCGCCGTCGCCCGAGGGCGGCCCGAAGTGGCGCGGGAACGCGAGCGTGAACGTGGTGCCGCCCGGCCGCGCGCTCTCGACCGAGATCGTGCCGCCGAGGAGGTCGGTGAGCCGCCTCGTGATGGCCAGCCCGAGGCCGGCGCCCTCGTGGCTCCGCGCGTGCCCCTCGCTCTCCTGCTTGAACTCGTCGAAGATGTGGGGGAGGAACTCCGCCGCGATGCCGACGCCGGTGTCGCGGACGCGCACGACGACGTCGGCCCCGTCCACCTCGACGGCGACGTGGACGCCGCCCTCGTCGGTGAACTTGATGCCGTTGCCGATGAGGTTGGTGAGGATGCGGCTGAGGCAGACGCGGTCGAGGGCGGCGACGGCCTCACCCTCGGCGGCGGCGGGCGTGGCGAGCGTGAGGGCGAGCCCCTTCTCCTCGGCCAGCGGCGCGAGGAGGCGGACGGCCTGGTGCGCCTCGGCCCCCACGTCGAGCAGCTCCAGGCTCGGCTCGACCCCGCTCGCCTCCAGCCGCGCCAGCTCGAGCACGGAGTTGAGGGTGTCGAGGAGCCGCCGCCCGCTCTTCTCGATGAACTCGACGAACTCGCGGTGCTCCCCCGCCACCTCCTCGGCCAGCAGCCCGGCGTAGCCGAGGATGCCGGTGAGCGGGGTGCGGATCTCGTGGCTCATGTTCGCGAGGAACGCGCTCTTGAGGCGGGCCACCTCCTCGGCCGCCTCGCGCGCCGCGATCAGCTCGCGCTCGAACTGCTTCCGCTCCGTGACGTCCTGCCCGCTGTGGTACACGATGGCGCAGCCGTTGGCCTCGCACGACACGCGGCGGGCGCGGTGGCGCACCCACCGGTCCTCGCCGTCGCGCGTGACGATGCGGAGCTCGAGGTCGGCGTCCTCCCCCTCCTGCAGGCCGCCCAGCACGGCGCGGGCCTCGGCGCGGGACTCCGGGTGGAGGAGGGCGATGAGGTCGTCGAAGGTGTAGTCGGTGGGGTCGTAGCCGGTGATGCGGGCGAAGGCGTCGGTGGCCCAGGCGACGCGGCTGACGCCGTCGCGGTCGAGGTGGAGGGCGAAGGCGTAGTCCGAGGCGAGCTCGGAGAGGATGCGGTTGCGCGCCTCGCTCTCGCGTCGGGCCACCTCGGCCGCCTCCCGCTCGGCCCGCTCGAAGGCGAGCGCTACGACGTCGGCGACGGCGGCGGCGAAGTCCTGCTCGGCGGCGCTCCACGGGCGCGGGGCCGTGTGGCGGAGGGCGACGATGCCGGCGGCGCGGCCGTGGCGGCGGACCGGCGCCATCAGCACGGCGCGGAGCCCCCGCTCGCGGAGGTACTCCGCCGCGCCCAGCCGCTCCATCACCGCGCTCCCGGCCACCTCCTCCACGGCGATGACGCGGTGCTTGAGGAGCTCGGTGAGCAGCGGCTGGATCGCGTCCAGGGGCGCCTGCGGCTCCTCGGCGTGGGCGTCGTCGGCGCGGCGGTAGAGGTCGAAGCAGCGCATCGCGGCGCCCTCGGCGTCCTCCATCCAGACCCCCACCTGGGCGACCTCGGTGCACGCCGCCACCAGCTCGGTGGCCCGCCGGACGACGGCGTCGGGGCCGACGTCGTGGAGGCCGCCGAGCTCGACGAGCGCCTTCTGCTGGCAGAGCGCGCGGGCGGCCTCGGCGGCCCGCTCGGCCTCGTGCCGCTTCCGCTCGGTCACGTCCTGGAGCACGCCCACGAGCCCGACGGGGTTGCCGGCGTCGTCCCGCCACGGGTACGCGTTGTTCTCGACCCACCGCGTCTCGCCGTCCTTCGCGCGCATGCGGTAGAGGGCGAGGTAGTGCCCGCCGCCCTCGGCTTCGGGGAGGCCGTCGCCCTGGAGCACCTCGCCCTCCTCGATGAGCACGCTGAGGCCGCCGAGGGCGGCGAGCTCGTCCGGGGTGTACCCCGTGAGCGCCTCGACGGCGGGGCTGAGGTAGTCGAACTCGCCGAGGGCGAGGCCGCCGTCCGCCCGCGGCACGGCCGGGTAGCGGAGGCGGTAGAGGACGTGGGCGGTGTTCTCGGCGAGGAACCGCAGGCACGTCTCGCTGTCGCGGAGGTCGCTCTCGGCGCGCTGCCGCGCGAGGTTCCCGGCCACGTGCCACGCCAGCGTCTCGGCCACCCGGAGCTCCTCGTCGGTGAACGCGTGCGGCTCGGCGTAGAGGACGACGAAGGCGCCGTGGGCGCGGCCGTGGTGGACGAGCGGGAAGCTCCCGATGCTCCGGACGCCGAGCGCGCGCATGGCCTCGCGCGCCTCGCCCGGGAGAGGGGGGTGCGTGCTCGCCTGCTCGTCGTGGAGGAGGACGGGCTGGGTGTGGGGGGGGAGGAGGGCGCCGAGGTGGAGGCCGTCGAAGACGGCGTCGCCGGGGAGCGCCTCGCTCCAGGCCACGCACCGCGCCTCGTCCCCCCGCCGCGCCAGCAGCATCACCAGCGGCGTCCCCATCGTGGCGGCGACGGCCTCGATGGCGGCGCGGTGGACGGCCGCGGCCGTCGTCGCGGCGTCGACGGCCGTGGCGAAGCGGACGATGGCGCCGAGCTGGTCGGCGCGCTGGCGCTCCCGCTCGCGCGCCTCGCACTCCGCCGTGACGTCCTCCATCGTCCCCTCGTAGTAGCGGACGTTCCCCTCGGCGTCGTAGACGGCCCGGGCGTTCTCGCGCGTGTACTTCGTCCGCCCCGTCGGGTCGGTCCACCGCACGACGAGGTTGCGGACGACGCCGTGGCGCCGGAGCTGCTCGACGAAGTGGTCGCGGGGGTAGCCGAGGTCGCTGCGGAGGTCGATCCGGCCGAGGGCCTCGACCGAGTCGAGGCCGAGGACGGGGGCGAGCGCCTCGTTGGCGAAGAGGACGCGCCCGTCCGGCGTGCTCTGATAGAGGCCGATGGGGAGGTGCTCGGCGAGGGCCTGGGCGGCGCCGGCGTCGGGGCTGAAGAGGATGGGGGTGTCGCTGGCGGCGGCGATGAGGGGCATCAGGGAAGCCGGGTCGGAAGAGGGGTCGGCGGGCGGGAGGGACGCGGGTGAAGCCCCGCGGAGGGCGCGGGTGACGGCCGCGCCCACGAGGCGCGCGTCGGCGGCGGTGAGCACGGCGGCGGCCCCCGCCGCGGCGAGCGCCGCCACGTCCGCCCCCGCCGCCGCGACGACGACGACGGGCAGGCCGGGCTGCGCGGCGGCGGCGGCGGCGAGCGCGTCCTCCGGCGGCGCGGCCGTGGCCGAGGCGACGGCGACGTCCCAGCCGCCGCGGCCGAGGGCGGCGGAGAAGGCTGCCACGGAGGCCACGACCGCCTCGGCCGCGGCGCCCCCCTCCCGGAGGGCGACGGCGAGGGACGGGGCGTCGGCGGCGGCGAGAAGGAGGAGGCGGGGGGGACGTTCCATCCGTAGGCGGCACGGGCGCACGCGCCTTTCACAAATCCGGTGCCACCGGCGTTATCGCCCTCCAGCGCGCCTGGTTAAGCCACCCGGGCTCCCGATCCCCCTCCCCCGCCCCGAAACCGTAACGCCCGCCTCCGGTGGACAGGGGTCAGAAGTCAGGGGTCAGAAGTCAGGGGTCAGAAGTCAGGGGTCAGGGGAACTTCTCCCGAGTAGCCGTTCACCACGGACCACGGACCACTGTCTCACTCGCCGCCCGGCGGCAGCGGGAGCGCGCGGGACTCGACGAACGGCTCGGCCTCCATGAGCTCGAAGAGGGCGCGGCCGACGGCGTCGTTCTCGACGTGGCCCGCCAGGCGCTCCGAGCCGGGGCCGAAGCGGTAGAGGAGGACGTCGACGGCGGTGTGCCCGCTGGTCGTCCAGCCGACGCCGGCGCGGCGGGAGACGAGGTCGGCGAGCACGCGGCCGAGGTCG
>DATGQT010000147.1:0-16485 GCA_035304085.1 Rubricoccaceae bacterium | reverse complement strand
ACGATCCCCTGCGGGTGAGGGCAAGCGCGCTGGCCGGCGAAGGGCACGGAGGACGCGAGTTCCTCCCGCTCGTGTCGGAATCGAGTACGCCTGAGGGGATCCTGCGCGCGGTACCCGCTCGCGCGAGGCGGGGGAGGGGAGCCAGAACACGGCGCGGCCCGCCGTGTTCACCGCAGGAGCCCACCTCGCCGCCCTGATCGAGGGGGCGGTGAAGCCGGGCGGCGCGGTGTAACCGGGGGCCCGCCGGCGCGTGATCCGGTCGCGCCCCTCCCCGCTGCCATGCCGAACGTGATGACGGAGCCCGACGTTCATACCCCCGAGTCCGCGCCGGCGCGCGTGGCGCTCCCCGTCGAGGGGATGGAGTGCGCCGCGTGCGCCGCGCGCATCGAGCGGCAGCTCGGCCGGCAGCCGGGCGTCCGCGCCGCCGCCGTCAACTACGCCACCGGCGAGGCCCTCGTCGAGTACGACGCGGCCGAGACGGGCGTGGACCGGCTGGCGGCGACGGTGCAGCGGACGGGCTACGGCGTCCGCACCGAGACGCTCGCCGTCCCGCTCCGCGTAGCCGAGGGCGCCGTCGCCCCCACGCCCGCCGAGGTGGAGGAGGCCCTCGCTCGCGAGAACGGCTTCTTCCGCGCCGAGGTGGACGAGGGCGCGGAGCCCCCGACGGCCGTCCTCCACTACGTCCCTGGCGTCGCCGACCCCGACGCGCTCCTGGAAAGGCTGGAGGCGGCGGGCCTCGCCGCCCCCGGTGCCGCCGTCGAGCGGGCCGACCCCGACGCGCTCGAGAAGGAGCGCGAGGCGCGCTACCGCGCCCTCCGCCGTCGCCTCGTCGTCGCGGCCGTCCTCTCGGTTCCCGTCGTCGTCCTCGCGATGGCCCACGGGGCGCTCGACTTCCCCGGCAGCCGGCTCGTCCAGCTCCTCCTCACGACGCCCGTCGTGCTCTGGGCCGGGCAGGGGTTCTTCGGCGGGGCGTGGCGCGCCCTCCGTCACCGAGCCGCCGACATGAATACGCTCGTGGCGCTCGGCGTGGGCACGGCCTACGGCTACAGCGCCTTCGCCACCCTCTTCCCCGGCCCCCTCATGGCCGCGACGGGCCTCCACCCCGACGTCTACTTCGAGGCCGCCGCCGTCATCGTCACGCTGATCCTCGTCGGGCGCGTGCTGGAGGAGCGGGCGCGCGGGAAGACGGGCGCGGCGGTCCGCCGGCTGATGGACCTCCAGCCCGCCGTGGCGCGGGTCGTCCGCGGCGGGGCCGAGGTGGAGGTGCCGGTGTCCGAGGTAGCCGTGGGCGAGGTGGTAGCCGTCCGCCCCGGCGAGCGCGTCCCCCTCGACGGCACCGTCGTCGAGGGCGCGAGCGCGGTGGACGAGTCGATGCTCACGGGCGAGCCGCTGCCTGTAGAAAAGCGGCCGGGCGAGGCCGTCGTCGGGGGGACGGTCAACCGGACGGGCGCCTTCCGCTTCCGCGTGACGCGGACGGGCCGGAGCACGACGCTGGCCCAGATCGTCCGCCTCGTCCGCGAGGCGCAGGCCCGCAAGGCGCCCATCCAGGCCCTCGCCGACCGCGTCGCCGGCGTGTTCGTGCCGGCGGTGCTGCTCGTCGCCCTCGCCACGTTCGGCGTGTGGCTGGCCGTGGGGCCGGAGCCGCCGCTGGCCTACGCGCTCCTCACGTTCGTCAGCGTCCTCATCATCGCGTGCCCGTGCGCGCTCGGCCTCGCCACGCCGACGGCGCTGGTCGTGGCGACGGGCCGCGCCGCCGAGCACGGCGTCCTCCTCAAGGGCGGCGACGCCGTCGAGCGCATCCGCGCGGTGGACGTGGTGCTGTTCGACAAGACGGGCACGCTCACGCTCGGCGCGCCCCGGGTCACGGACGTGGTGCCACTGGCGGGGTGGGACGAGGGCGCGCTGCTGGCGCTCGCCGCCGCCGCCGAGGCGCAGAGCGAGCACCCCATCGCCGAGGCCGTCGTCGCCGAGGCCCGGGCGCGCGGGCTCGCGCTCCCGCCCGCCGAGGCGTTCCAGACCGAGACGGGACTGGGCGTCGAGGCGACGGTGGAAGGCCACACGGTCCTCATCGGCAACCGCGCGTTCCTGGAGGCGCGCGGCGTGGACCCGGCGCCGTTCGACGTGCCGCAGGTCGCGCTGGAGGCCGACGGCAAGACCGTAGTGCGCGTGGCGGTGGACGGGGCGCCCGCCGGCCTCCTCGCCGTGGCCGACACCGTGCGCGACACCGCCGCCGAGGCCGTCCGCCTCCTCCTCGCCCTCGGCGTGACGCCGGTGATGGTGACGGGCGACGCCGCCGCGCCGGCCCGCGCCGTGGCCCGGCAGGTCGGCATCGAGGCCGTCGAGGCCGAGGTGCGGCCGGCCGACAAGGCGGCCGTCGTCGCGCGCTACCGGGCCGAGGGCCGCGTCGTCGCCTTCGTCGGCGACGGGATCAACGACGCGCCCGCGCTGGCCGCGGCCGACGTCGGCGTCGCCCTCTCGACGGGCACCGACGTGGCGATGGAGGCGGCCGACGTCACGCTCATGCGCCCGAGCCTGACGGCCGTCGCCGACGCCTTCCACCTCTCCAGCCGCACGCTGCGGACGATCCGGCAGAACCTCTTCTTCGCCTTCGTCTACAACGTGATCGGCATCCCCGTCGCGGCCGGGGTGCTGTACCCGGCGCTCGGCGTGCTGCTGTCGCCCGTCGTTGCCTCGGCGGCGATGGCGCTCTCGTCGGTGTCCGTCGTGACGAACAGCCTCCGCCTGCGGGGCGTGCGGCTGGGAGAGGAGGGCTGAAGGGCACGGCGCGGCCGAGGCCGGCGGGCCCTCGCGGCACCCGCCGGCCCCGGGGTTTCGCTCAGCGGACGACGGTGAGCTGGCCGGTCTCGGCCCGGTCGCCCAGGGTGAGCCGCCAGACGTACATCCCCGCCGACAGCCGCGACACGTCGAGCGGGAGCCGGTGCGCGCCGGCGTCGAGGCGCCCGGCGTCCACCACCATCACCTCCCGCCCGAGCACGTCGTAGAGCGCGAGGCTGCCGTCGGCCGGCGCCGCGAGCGTGAACGCGAGCGCGGCGCGGCCCGAGACCGGGTTCGGCCACACCGCCGCCTCATGCGGGGCCACCGCGTCCTCCGCGTCCGCCTGCGCACCGGCGAAGAGCTCTATCACCTCGACTTCCTCGAAGAGCGCGGCGCCATCGGCGTGGCTGTCGGTGCGGGCGATGGCGGCCTCGCGCGCCGCCTGCACGGTGACCGTGAACGGGCGGGTGTCGGCGATGGACCCGCGTTCGGCGTCCACGAGCTCGACGTCGAGGTGGTACACCCCGGGGGGGGTGTTCGGTGCCACCCGCCGCCGCACGCTGGCGTTGACCCCGCTGGTGACGGGGACGGTGCCCTTCCCGAGCGTGAACGTGCCCGAGGGCGCGCCGCTGTCGCGGGCGTAGGCGAGGTCGAGGCGGGCCTTGCGCGGGCCGTCGCCGTCGTTGGCGACGTTGACCGCGACGGTGAGGCGGTCGCCGGGGGCGAGGGTGAGGGGGCTGACGTTCGCTGTGTTGAGCGCGAGCGAGCTGCCCTCGAAGGGGCCGAGGTCCAGCCCGTCGCCCTCCACGCGCCGGGCCTGGTCGAGGTCCCAGGGGAGCGGCTCGCCGGCGGAGAGGCCGTCGCCGTCGAGGTCGAACGCGTCGTGGAGCAGGGCCGCGGCGTCGGCGGCGCTCCGGGCGGGGGAGGCCGGGCGGAGGTGGGGGTCGCCGGGGTCGTCGTCTCCGGTGCCCGGCTGGTCGTCGGGGCCGAGCGAGGGGGCGTAGACGAAGAGGGGGTCGTCGGAGAGGACGCCGCCGCCGTCGATGACGGTGCCGCCGACGACGCCGGCGAGGCCGCCCTCGATGAGGGTGTGGCTGAAGGTGAGCGTGGGGAGGGAGCTAACCGCGTGGACCTGCGCCCCGCCCGCCGCCGCGGTGTTCCCCCACAGCACGCTGTTGGTGACGGCGAGGGCGTCGGCGAGAAATTCGACGTAGACCCCGCCCCCGGCCCCGGTGGCCTCGAGGCTCTGGTTTCCGGCGAGGGTCGCGTTCGTGAGGAGGACCGTCGAGCGGGGCCCCACGTAGATCGCCCCGCCGTAGCGGTGCGCCCTGTTCCCGAGGAACGCCACGTTCGTCAGGCGGACGGTGCAGTGCTCTCCTTCAGAAAACGCCGCGAGGCGGACGGCGCCGCCATCGGTGGCGAGGTTGCCGGCGAACGTGACGTTGAGGAAGGTCGGGTTACTGGCCTCGACGTGGACGGCGGCGCCGGCGCCGCCGAAGTTGTTCTCGAACCGGAGGTTGACGAGGGCGAGGGTGCTGCCGCCGGTGATCCACACCGCCCCCCCTCCCGTGGAGCCGGTGAGGGTGAACCCGTCGAGGCGGGCGCCGCCCCCCACACTGTCGGCTGCCATGAGGGAGGCCGTGTGGCCCAGCGGTTCCGTGATGACGGTCGGGTGCAGGCGGGGGTCCCGCTCCTCGAGGTCGCCCCCGCCCGCGGGGAACCCCCCGAGGAGGGTGACCCCGTCCTTGAGCACGATCGGATCGTTGCCCTCGGGGTGGTAGGTCCCCGCGGCGACGCGCACCTCGTCGCCGGCCTCGGCGACGGCGAGGGCCTCCTGGATCGTCGGGAACGCGCTCGCCCACGTCAGCCCGTTACCGCCGGCGGAGGCGGCGTCGACGTAGTAGACCGTCTCGGGGGGGGAGCAGGCGCCGAGGAGGTGGTCCTGCACCTCGTAGGCCCCGATGTCGGGGACGTTACCGACGGTGCGCGGGCGGTTCGCCGCGTCGACCGGGAGCGGCTCGTCGGTGACCCCGTCGTAGTCGAGGTCGAGGTAGTCGCGGTGGTCGCTACCGGTGAGGTCGCGCCCGGCGTTGATGGCGAAGGAGGCCGGGTGGAGGCAGGTGAGGTCGCCGTGGTCGCTGCCAGCGGGGTTCCGGGCGAAGAGGGGGTCGTCGCGGAGGTTGCCGCCCCCGTCAAGGAGGTTACCCCCGTAGACGTCTGCGAGGCCGCCTTCGAGGAGGCTGTTTTCGAAGAGGAGGACGCTGAAGGCCGAGCTGGCGTGCACCTGGTTCCCGCCCTCGGTCGCCGTGTTGCCCCAGAACACCGTGTTCGTCGCCTTCATCCGGCTCCCCTCGTCGAGCAGGTAGACGGCGCCGCCGTGGACGTGCTCCCCCCGCGCCTGGTTCGCGACGAAGGTGACGTTGGTGAAGATGGGGATGCCGTACGGGCCGAGGTAGACGGCCCCGCCGCTTCCGAAGGCGGTGTTGCCGACGAAGACGACGTTGGTCGCGGAGAGGGTGCCCGGATCGCTCGAACCGGTGCCGCTCACCCGGATCGCGCCGCCGTTGAGGCTGGTGTTGCCGGCGAAGATGACGTTGGCAAGGTCGGCGTGGCTGTCCGTGATCGTGACGGGCGAGGCACCCGAAAAGACGGTGTTGTTGGAGATGCGCAGGTTGACGAGCGCGACCGAGGCTTCGTTCACGACGTGGACGGCCGCGCCGAGCGCATCGGTGAGGGCGAACCCGTCGAGCCGCGCGCCCGTGACGCCGTCGGCGAGGACGAGGGTCACGGGCGCGACGGAGTGGGTGATGACGGAGGGGTGGGCGTCGAAGTCCCGCTCGGAGAAGTCGCCGCCGCCGTCGGGGAACCCCCCGTAGACGGCCACGCCGCCGACGAGCTCGAAGCCGGTCGAGGGCGGGACGTACGTCCCGGCGGCGACGTAGATGTCGTCGCCGGCGGTGGCCGCGGCGAGGGCCGCGTCGAGGTTGGTGAAGGCGTTGGCCCAGGAGGAGCCGTCGCCGGTGCCGGTCGCCGTGTCGTCGACGTAGAGGACGCTCTGGGCGAGGGTCGCCGGTGCGGCGGCGAGGAGGAGGGCGCCTGCGAGGAGGGCGAGGCGGAGGGCGGTGGGGTGGGTGCGGAGAAGCGTGTTCATGGGGGTGGGGGTTGAAAGGGGAGTGCCGTGCGGGTCGGCAGGGTCAGGACGGAGGCGGCTCGGGCGGCTCTTCCTCCGGCCGTTCGGGAGTGAGGATGGCCTCGGTGGCGCCGACCTCGGCCGCGAGGGCCTCGGAGGGGGGCGAGGCGGCGGCTTTTCGGGGGGCGGGGTCTTCGTCCTCGGGAGGCATGGGGGGATCGGGCATAGGCGGCGTGCGGGTCGGGTGGATGGACCCCGAAAACCTCCGCGCCGGCCCTCCGCCGGCGCTAACCCGGACGTCGCATCCTTTTGCCCGGATGTCGCGCGGGCCGCCTCCGGCCCGCGTTCTAGCCGTCCCGGCCTACCCGGCGGCGCCCTCCCGCGCGTAGGCCGACGGGTTCACGCCGTAGTGCGCGCGGAAGCACCGGCTGAAGTGCGAGAGGCTCTCGAACCCGACGGCGTAGGCGACCTCGCTGACGGTGCCGGCCCCCTCGCGGAGCAGCCGCGCCGCCGCCTCCACGCGCACGGTGCGGATCAGCGCGCTCGGCGTCGTGCCCGCCTCCTCCCGCAGCCGCCGGTGGAGCTGCGAGCGGCTCAGCGCGACGGCCTCGGCCAGCGCCTCGACGTCGAACCCCGGCTCGGTGAGGTTCGCTGTGACGACGGCCCGCACCTGACGCTCGAACGCCGACATCGCTTCGGCGGGTGGCTCGGGCGGGGCCGAGGCGGCCGGCGCGCCCTCGGCGCGGAGCCGCTCCCGCAGCCGCCGCCGGAGCGCGATGAGGTTGTCCACGCGCGCCCGGAGCGCCCCGGCGTGGAACGGCTTCGTGACGTAGTCGTCGGCGCCGGTGCCGAGCCCCTCCACCTCGTCGGCCCTGCTGGCCCGCGCCGTGAGGAGGACGACGGGGATGCAGTCGGTGGCGGGGTCCGCCTTCAGCGCGCGGCTGAGGCCGAGGCCGTCGAGCGCCGGCATCATCACGTCGGCCACGACGAGGTCGGGCAGCGTCTCGCGAGCGGCCTCCAGCCCCGCCTGCCCGTCGGCCGCCTCGATCACCCGGTAGGCCGGCTCCAGGATGGTGCGGACGTAGGCGCGGACGTCGGCGTTGTCGTCCACGACGAGGACGGTGGTCCGGTCGGCCTCGTCAGCCGGCTCGTCGTCGGGCCAGGGGTGCCCGTCGCCATTGGTGGGGGTGAACCCCGTATCGGGGGCGGCCCGCCCGTCCAGGCCCACCGCCACCTCGACGTCGGCCGCACCGCTCACGTCGCCAGAGGGCGGGGTCTCGGCCTCCCCGTCGTCGCCTGTGGGCGCCGGGCGGAAGGGGAGGTGCACCGTGAACGTGCTCCCCTGCCCCGGCGTGCTCTCGGCGGTGATCCGCCCGCCGTGGAGTTCGGCGAGCTCCTTCGCCAGCGCCAGCCCGATCCCCGTCCCTTCCCGTGCCCGCGTGGTCGAGCCGTCGACCTGGTGGAACCGGTCGAACACGCGTGGCAGCTCGGCGGCCGGGATACCCACGCCGGTGTCCGAGACGGCGATGCGGACGGCCTCCTCGTCCCAGCCTACGGCGACGTGGACGGCGCCGCCGCGGGGGGTGAACTTCAGCGCGTTCGAGAGCAGGTTCGCGAGCACCTTCTCCAGCTTGTCGCGGTCGAAGAGGAGCGGGAGCGCGGGGGCCTGGGCCTCCCACGTCAGCGCCGTGCCGAGGCGCTCGGCCAGCGGGGCGAAGGCGAGCGTGGTGTCGCGGACGAACGTGACGAGGTCGTGGGGGCGGGGATCGAGGGGGAGGTGGCCGGCCTCGAGGCGGGCGAGGTCGAGGAGCTGGTTGACGAGGCGGAGGAGGCGCTGGCTGTTGCGGAGCATCGCGCGGAGCCGTGCGCGGGGGATCGCCGCGTCGCCGGAGCCGTCGGGGTGGGCGAGGGCATCCTGGAGCGGGCCGAGCAGGAGGGTGAGCGGCGTCCTGAACTCGTGGCTGAGGTTGGCGAAGAACCGGCTCTTCGCCTCGTCGAGGGCGGCGAGCGCCTCGGCCTGTGCCTCGATCTGCGCGTTCTGCGCCTCGAGGTGCGCCTTCTGACGCTCCACCTCGGCCGTCCGCGCGGCCACGAGCGCCCGGAGCTCCCGCTCTCGCGCCCGCTGCCGGCGCACCCGCCAGCCGACGCCGCCGGCCCCCGCCGCCACGAGGCCGAGGGCGCAGAGGGCCAGGAACGCCCCCGTCTCGTGGAAGCGCGGCGGCACCGTGAGGGCGACCTCGGCGACGGGGCCGTCCCACTCCCCGTCGGCGTTGCTGGCGGTGACGCGGAAGGTGTAGCGGCCCGGGGGCACGTTCGTGTAGAAGGCCGTCCGGCGCGCGCCGGCCTCCACCCAATCGTCGTCGAACCCCTCCAGCCGGTAGCGGAAGCGGACGTTCTCGGGGGCGAGGAAGCTGAGCGCGGTGTAAGCGACCTCGAAGTCGCGCACCCCCAGCGGGAGGCGGGCGGCCGGGGCTGGGAACGCCGCGTCGCCGGCGGCGACGTGCTCGACGACGACGGGCGGCGGGGGCAGGTCCGCCCCGAGATGGGCCGGGTCCACGACGGCGAGGCCGTCCTGGGTGGGGAACCACAGCCGTCCGTCGGGGGCGCGGGCGCCGGCGGGCTGGCAGCCCCCGTTGGCCTCGCGGTTTCGGAGCCCCGCGCGCTCGGTGTAGGCCGTCGAGCGGACCCGGCCCGCGCGGCCTGCGGCGAAGGCGTCGAGCTCGGCGCGGTCCACGTGGAAGATGCCGCGGTTCGTGCTCATCCAGAGCCGCCCGGCGCCGTCCGGGAGGATCGTGTGGAGGCCGTCGTCGAAGAGCCCGTCGGCCTCGCGGATCACGGCGACGCGGACCGGGTGCCCCGCCGCATCCACCTCGATGCGGTTGAGGCCGCGGTCCTCGGTGCCGACCCACACCACCCCCCGCTCGTCCTCGTAGATGACGCGGACGAGGTCGCTCGAGAGGCCGTCGGCCGTTGTGAAGGAGCGGAAGCGGCCGTCGCGGTAGATGGTGAGGCCGCCGCCGTTGGTGCCGAACCAGAGCGCGCCGCCGCGGGTCTCGTGGATGGCGCGGACGAAGTCGTGGGAGAGGCCGTCGGCCGTAGTGTAGTGGGTCCACGCGCCGTTGTGGTAGCGGTAGACGCCGTTACCACGGTAGACGAAGTGGCCGCCGGTGCCGGCCCACATGTCGCCGCGGTGGTCCTGGTAGAGCGCGAACACGGGGAAGCCGGTCAGCACCGGCACGCAGCGAGGGTGCGCCGCCGCCCGCTCGGCTGCGGGGATGCGGCAGGCCCCGGCGTAGGTGCCCACCCACACGTTCCCGTCGACGTCCTCGAGCAGCGCGCGGACGGCGTCGTCGGGGAGCCCGTCGCGCGTCGTCAGCGACGTGACGACGCCGTCGCGGAGGCGGGCGAGGCCGCGGTAGTCGAGGCCGGCCCATATCGCGCCGTCGCGGCCGGCGAGGACGGGGTAGACGTTCCGCTCGGGGAGCCCCTCCGGCTCGCTGACGACGGAGAAGAGGGCGGGCTTGAGCTGGTGCAACCCGCGTTGCGCCGTGGCCAGCCAGAGGCTCCCCTCGTGGTCCTCCACGACCGCCGAGATCGCCGCGGGGGTCTCGAAGGCGAGGTGGCCGTGCCGGTAGAACCGGCCGCCCAGGGCGAGGAGCGGCGGCGCGCCCTCGGCGAGGGTCTCGCCCACGGGCACGTGGACGAGCGCGCCGCCTTCCGAACGATAGAGCCGATCGGTCGCGTGGACCCACAGGACCCCGGTGGGATCGCGCCAGACGTGATTCGCAGGGGGCATCCGGCCGCCTTCGAAGGGGAAGCAGGCGAGGGCGCCCGGCCCGTAGCGACACACCCCCTTATCCGTCCCCATCCAGAGCGCGCCGTCGGCGTCCCCCACGAGCGCCTGGACCCAGGGGGCGAGGAGCCCGTCGCGGGGCGTGACGGCGGTGCGTGTGGCACGGTCGAGGCGGACGGCGCCGTGGGCCCGCGTGCCCACCCACAGCGCGCCCGCCCGGTCGCTCCCGAGCGCCGTCACCTCCACGGGCGTGGCGAGGACGGGGACCGTCTCGAAGCGGCCGTCCCGGAAGCGGGCCAGGCCGCGGGTCGTGCCCACCCACAGCGCGCCCGCAGGGTCCTCGTAGACCACCGTCGCCTCCGCCGAAGGGAGTCCCTGCGCCGGGCCGTAGAGCGTGAACTGGCCCTCGTGGTAACGGAGGAGGTGGAGCTGCTCGGTGCGCAGCCAGAGGCTCCCGTCCCGCGCCTCCGTGACCTCGACGAACCGGCTCGACGGCAGCGCCGCCACGTTCCCCCCGTCGAAGACGGTGAAGCGGACGCCGTCGAAGCGGACGAGGCCGTCGAACGTCGTCAGCCAGAGGTAGCCGTCACGGCTCTGGAGGAGGTCCGTGACGCTGTTGACGGGGAGGCCGTCCCAGATCGTCCACGCCTCGTGTACGTAGGCGTCGGCGCGCGGCTGCCCCCACAGCGGCGGGGGCACCAGCGTAGCGAGGAGGGCGCCCAGTGCGAGGCGGGGGAAGCGGGGCAGGGCCATGGAGTCCGTGGCATCCGCGCTGCGCGCTCCGGATCGCGGGCCGGCTCATCGTGCCGGCTGCGGGTGGTTGACCGGAACATAGACGCCCGCTTCCAGCGGTGCAAGCGTATGGAGGGAGTGGGCCGCGGGCCTCCCCTCGCGCTCCGCCGCCGGAACCCGAGCGGCACGAGTGTGGGGACTGGCTGAAATCGCCGGCCGTACCCCGGGCGGCCAGGCCGCCGGAGTAACTTGCGCGCCCCTTCCTCATCGCCCCCGTCCGATGAAGTTCTGCGTCTGCATCAAGCAGGTCCCCGACGTCACCGCCCCCATCCAGGTCCGCGACGGCGCGCTCGTGATGGACGCCGGCCGCGTCGTCCTCAACGCCTACGACGCGAGCGCCGTCGAGGCGGCCCTCGTGCTGACGGAGCAGCACGGCGGCGAGGTCGAGGTCGTCCTCGTCGGGCCGGAGCGGGCGACGGAGACGATCCGCAAGGCGCTCGCGATGGGCGCCCACCGCGGCACCCACCTCGTCGTGGACGAGGGCACGCCGCTCGACTCCCACGCCGTCTCGGCGCTCCTCGCGCGCCACTTCGAGGGCGCCGGCTGCGACGTGATCCTCACGGGGAAGCAGGCGCAGGACACCGACGCCGGCCTCGCGGGCGGCATGCTCGCCGAGCGCCTCGGGCTCCCCTACGCCACCAACGCCGTCGGCCTCGCCCTCGAGGGCGACACCGTCGTCGTCACGCGGCAGGGCGACACGGGGCAGGAGGTGATCGCGCTGCCGACGCCGTGCCTCGTCACGTGCTCGAACGACATGAACGACCCGCGCATCCCGAACCTCCGCGGCGTGATGCAGGCGAAGAGCAAGCCGCTCGCCTCCGAGCGCGTGGCCGAGGTGCCCGCCCCGCGCGTGCGCGTGCTCGGCTACGAGCCGCTCCCGCAGCGCGCCCCCGGCGTCCGCCTCGACGGCGAGCCCGCCGAGCAGGCGGCCGAGGTGGTGCGCCGCCTCGCGGAGGAAGCGCGCGTGATTTGAGAATGGGAGAATGGGGGAGAGGGGGAAAGGGAGACGACGGACCCCTCCCCCTCTCGCCCTTTCTCCCTCTCCCCCTTTCCCGACACCCCATGCCCACGATCCTCTCCTACGTCGCCGTCCAGAACGGGAAGCCGACGCGGTCCTCACTGGAGGCCCTCTCGCGGGCGCGCGAGGTGGCCCGGGCGCGCGGCGCGGACCTCGCCGCCGCCGTCCTCGCCCCCGACGCCGCCGCGCACGCCGACGAGCTCGGCCGCTACGGCGCCGCGACGGTCTACGCCGTCAGCGACCCCATCTTCAGGAGCCACCTCAACACGCCGGTGCTCGCGGGGCTGGAGGCCGTCATCGCGCGGGCGCAGCCCGAGGCCGTCGTCTTCCCCTCGACGGAGGGGGTGAAGGACGTGCTCGGCGCCCTCGCCGTGCGCACCGCCGCCGCCGTGCTGCCGGACGTGGCGCGCTTCGAGGTGGCGGGCGACGGGGCCGTCGAGGCGCTGCGGCCCGTGATGGCGGCGAAGTTCCTGGCGCGCGTCCGGGCGGAGGGGAAGCCGGTGCTCGTCTCCGTCCGCGCCGGCTCGTACGAGGCGAGTGAGGCCCCCGCCGAGGCGCGGGTCGAGGCGGTGCCGTTCGCGTTCGACGAGGGCAGCCTGCGGCAGACCCTCCGCGAGGTCGTCTCCAGCGCGGCCGGGGCGGTGGACCTCTCCGACGCGCGCGTCGTCGTGGCCGCGGGCCGCGGGGTGAAGGACGCGGAGGGCAAGCGGCTCGTCGAGGAGCTGGCCGGCGTGCTCGGCGCCGCCATCGGCGCCAGCCGCGCCGTCGTCGAGTCCGGGATGTTTCCCGCGACGGCGCAGATCGGGCAGACCGGCAAGGTCGTCTCGCCCGACCTCTACGTCGGCGTCGGCATCTCGGGGGCGATCCAGCACGTGGCCGGCATGGCCAACAGCCGCGTCATCGTCGCCGTCAACCAGAACCCCGACGCGCCCATCTTCGACGTCGCCACCTACGGCATCGTGGGCGACCTCTACAAGGTGCTCCCCCCGCTCATCGAGGCGATCAAGCAGCGGAAGGGCACCTCCTGATTGCGGATTTCGGATTGCGGAGGGCGGATTGCTCCCCTCCCGATCCACGATCCGCAATCCGCAATCCGCAATCCGAAATTGGACGAACGGTTCGACTGCATCATCGTCGGGGGCGGGATCGCGGGGCTGAGCGCCGCGATGGCGCTGGCCCGCGCCGACGCCCGCTTCCTCCTCATCGAGCGCGGGGAGTGGAGCGGCGCCAAGAACGTCTCCGGCGGCGTGCTTTGGGGCACCGACCTCGCCCGCCTCGTGCCGAACTACTGGGAGGACCCCGAGCCGGGGTGGGAGCGGTACGTCGGCCGCCGGCGGCTCACGTTCATGGACGAGCGGTCGGCCTTCTCGCTCGACTTCGCCTCGGCCCACTTCGCCGAGACGCCCTACACCGGCCTGACGGTCCTCCGCTCCCGGTTCGACCGCTGGCTCGCGGGCAAGGTCGAGGAGGCCGTCGCGCAGAGCGCCGTCGCCGACGCCTCCTTCCTCGCCCAGAACATCCTCGTCGAGGAGGTGCTGATGGAGGACGGCCGCGCCGTCGGCATCCGCGCGGGCGAGGAGCGGTTCTTCGCCGACTGCGTGATCCTCGCCGAGGGCGTCAACAACCTGCTGACGCGGCAGGCGGGCCTCCAGACGGCCTACGTCCCGGCCGAGGGGCTCGCCGTCGGCGTCAAGGAGGTGATCCGGTTCGACCGGAAGGTGCTCGAGGACCGGTTCCAGCTCTCGGAGAAGAGCGGGATGAGTAACGAGTTCGTCGGCTTCGCCACGGGCGGCGTCGAGGGCGGCGGGTTCCTCTACACCAACCGCGACTCCGTCTCCGTCGGCCTCGTCCTCGGCATGGCCGACCTCCGGGCCAAGGGGGGCACGCCCTACGACCTCCTCAACCAGTTCAAGGCCCACCCCGTCGTGGCCGACCAGCTCCGCGGCGGCGAGGTCGTCGAGTACAGCGCCAAGGTCGTCTCGACGGGCGACATGCGGGTGATGCCGAAGGAGGTCTACGCCGACGGGCTCCTCGTGGCCGGCGAGGCGGCCAACCTCGTCCTCAACGCCGGCCGCGCCATCCAGGGCATGGACTACGCCATGCGCTCCGGCCTCCTCGCCGCCGAGACCGTCATCGAGGCGAAGCGGGCGGGCGACTTCTCCGCGGGCTTCCTGCGGAACTACCGGACGGCGCTGGAGAACTCGTACGTGATGCAGGACCTCCGCGGCTTCCAGGGCGCCGTCGCTGTCCTCCACGACCCCGCCATGTTCACGTCGGTCCCCCGGCTCGTGTGCGACTTCGGGCGGGCGTTCTTCACCGTGGACAACCGGCCCACGAGGAAGGCGTACCAGATCCTCCGCGACGTGCGGAAGGCCCACATGAGCTACTGGGACCTCGTCAAGCTCGGCGCCCGCGCCGCCCGCTCGCTCTGAGGGGAAGGGGGAATGGCCAATGGCCATTGGCTCTTGCCCATACCGACCTCGATCCCATGCCTGAACCCCAGACGCTTTCCATCGCCGAGCGCCTCGGCAAGGTCGCCTACCGCAACCAGGGCCGCGCCGAGGCGAAGCCGCACATCGTCGTCGACACGGCGATCTGCAACTCGGTCTGCCCCCACCACTGCACGACGTACGTGTGCCCGGCGAAGTGCTACACGAAAGACGAGGCGGGCCGCGTCCACTTCCAGTTCGAGGACTGCATCGAGTGCGGGACGTGCATGTACGCCTGCGACCAGGGCGCCGTGGCGTGGAGCTACCCGGACCCGGAGGTGGGGCGGGGGGTGAACTGGAACCTCGGGTAAGAGGGTGGAGGGGGTGGGGAGGACGGAGGGGATGGAGGGCGTTCGATCTGTTGACCCTTCCATCCTTTCCAGCCCTTCAGTCCCCTCCGTCCCCATTCCTGCCGTGCGCACGCTACTTCTCTTCTCCCTGCTGGTGAGCGCCGTGGGCGTTCAGGCTCAACCGGAAGAGCGCCCGCGGGCGCGCGAGGCCGGCGTGGTCGTCGGCGTCTTCGCGCCGGGGCCGCTCAACGCCATCACGGACGTGCCGGGCGTGCGCGTGGGGCAGGTGACGGTGGTCGAGGGCGATTCCATCCGCACCGGCGTGACGGCCGTCCTCCCCCACGGCGGCAACGTCTTCCGCGAGCGCGTGCCGGCGGCGATCCACGTCGGCAACGGGTTCGGGAAGCTGCTCGGGGTGACGCAGGTGCGCGAGCTGGGCGAGCTCGAGACGCCCGTCCTCCTCACGTGCACCCTCTGCGTCTGGCAGGCCGCCGACGCGCTGGTGGAGGCGCTCCTCGCCCAGCCGGGCATGGAGGACGTCCGCTCCATCAACCCCGTCGTGGGCGAGACGAACGACGGCTTCCTCAACGACATCCGCGCACGCCCCCTCCGGCCGGAGCACGTCCGCCGGGCGCTCGCCGAGGCGTCCGACGGGCCGGTGGCGGAGGGGAGCGTCGGCGCCGGGACGGGCACCGTCGCCTTCGGGTGGAAGGGCGGGATCGGGACGAGCTCGCGGCGGCTGCCCGAGGGCCTCGGCGGCCACACCGTCGGCGTGCTGGTGCAGGCGAACTTCGGCGGCGTGCTCACCATCAACGGCGCGCCGGTGGGGCGCGCGCTCGGGCGGTTCGCCTTCCAGAACGACCTCGGCGGCAGCGCCGACGGCAGCATCATGATCGTCGTAGCGACGGACGCGCCGCTCTCGGCCCGGCCGCTCGAACGGCTCGCCCGCCGGGCGCTCGCCGGACTCGCCCGCACCGGCGCCGCCATGACCAACGGCTCCGGCGACTACGTCGTCGCCTTCTCGACCGTCCGCGAGGCCGCCCTTCTCGGCGGCCTCGCGGCCGAGCTCCCCGACGACGCGCTCTCGCCGCTCTTCCAGGCCGTCGCCGAGGCCACCGAGGAGGCCGTCTACAACGCCCTCTTCAAGGCCACGACGGTCGCGGGCCACCGCGGCACCGTCGAGGCGCTCCCGCTGGCGGAGACGCTGGAGGCCCTGGAGCGCCACGGCGCGCTGCGCTGGGACCGGACGCTGCCGCCGGGCCGCGAGGACGGAGGGGAGGGAGAATGAGGGGGAATGGAGGGACTAGCGCGCCTTCTTCCCGTCTCCTCCACTCCATCCTCCCCCTCCACCCCCGAGCGCCGGACGTACCTTCCCGACCGAACCCCTCCGACACTCCCATGCCCAGGACCCCCTTCAACACCGACGACGCCTTCCTCTTCGAGCAGCTGCTCAGCGAGGAGGACCGCCTCGTCATGCAGTCGGCCCGCGAGTACGCGCAGAGCAAGCTGGAGCCGCGCGCGCTCGAGGGCAACCAGGACGAGGTCTTCCACGCGGAGATCCCCCGCGAGATGGCCGAGATGGGGCTGCTCGGCGCGACGATCCCCGAGGAATACGGCGGCCTCGGCGCGAGCTACACCGCCTACGGCCTCATCGCCCGCGAGCTCGAGCGCGTGGACTCCGGCTACCGCTCCTTCGCCAGCGTGCAGTCGTCGCTCGTGATGTACCCCATCCACGCGTTCGGCACCGAGGAGCAGCGGCGGCGCTTCCTGCCGAAGCTCGCCAGCGCCGAGATGATCGGGTGCTTCGGGCTCACCGAGCCCAACCACGGCTCCGACCCCGGCTCGATGGAGACGACGGCGACGCGGGTGGACGGCGGGTTCGTCCTCAACGGCGCCAAGATGTGGATCACGAACTCGCCGATCGCCGACGTGGGCGTCGTCTGGGCGAAGTCGAAGGGCGACGGGGAAGACGGCGTCATCCGCGGGTTCCTCGTCGAGAAGGGGATGGACGGCTACACGGCGCCGAAGACGCACAACAAGATGAGCCTCCGCGCCTCGATCACGGGCGAGATGGTCTTCGACGACTGCTTCGTGCCGGACGAGAACGTGTTCCCGGAGATCCGCGGGCTCAAGGGGCCGTTCTCGTGCCTCAACAACGCGCGCTACGGCATCGCCTGGGGCGCCGTCGGCGCGGCCGA
>DATGQT010000146.1:0-3234 GCA_035304085.1 Rubricoccaceae bacterium | reverse complement strand
GGCGGGGTGGAGGGGCTGGAGGGGGGAGCGAGGCCGGGGCCTTCACCCTCCAACCCCTCCTTCCTCCCCATCCTCTCCGAACGTCAGAAGGCGAAGCCGACGCTGAGGCGGTGGGGGGCGTCGAGGAATTCGTAGCCGACGTAGGCGTAGTCGAGCCGCACCCGCATCGACCCGATGGTCGGCCTCAGACCGGCGCCGACGGACCAGTTGCCCTCGGCGTAGTTCATGCGGTAGCCCCCGCGGAGCGCGAGGAGGTCGCTGAACGTGTACTCGAGGCCGACGTGGAGCCGCTCGCTGAAGTCGTTCGTGTTGATGGCCTCGACGGCGGCGACGAGCCGGTGCGGGCCGTCCACGCGCACGAAGGCGTCGGGCCCGACGACGTCGCCGGCGACGCCGACGCGGAAGATGAGCGGGAGGTCGTAGCCCTCGGTGCGGTCGGTGAGGCTGTCGGCGCGCCAGCTCACCGAGCCGGAGAGGTTCTGCGCCGCCATGGCGATGCGGATGCCCCGGTAGCCGACCTCGTAGTTCGTGCCGATGTCGAAGGCGAGGGTGCCGGCGCTCTCCTCCCAGAGGTCCTCGTGGAGGTACTTCACGCCGACGCCGATGGCGAGGCGGTCGGTGAAGTCGCGGGCGTAGGAGAGGCCGGCCATGAAGTCGCCGCCGGAGAACGTGTTGCCGGTGCGGGGATCGCTGTTGCCGGTGCCGACGATGGCCTCGGGGATGTCGCCGTAGTCGAGGGCGGCTACGGAGAGGGCGAACGTGCCGATGCCCCGGACGCGGGCGCCGACGGCGGCGCCGGCGTAGTTCATCTCGGCGAGCCAGCGGGTGTAGGTGAGGGAGGCCTCGTAGCGCTCGATGCCGGCGATGCCGCCGGGATTCCAGAACGCCGCGCTGACGTCGCGGACGAGGGCGACGGAGGCTTCGCCGAGGGCGGCCTGGCGGGCGCCGACGCCGATCTTGAGGAACTGGAAAGCCGTGCGGCCGCCCTTGTTGAAGTCGTCGTCCTGCTCCAGCGTCGGCGCGCCGTCGTCCTGGGCGGCGGCCGGACGCGGGAGGGCGACGGCCCCGAGGAGGACGAGGAGGCCGAGCACGGGGAGGGGCCTCGGCAGGCTGCGGAGTCGGTGGTCGGTAAGCATGGGGGGCTCCGCTATCGGATGATCATCACCTTGCCGGTGAGCTGGCGATCCAACTCCTCAGAGCTCACGTGGTAGATGTAGAGCCCGGGCGCGACGAGGAGGCCGGAGTCGGTGGTCTGGTCCCAGACCGCCGTGCCGGAGAGGTTGCCCTCGTACTGGACGGGGCTGTGCGGGATCGTTCGGATGAGGTCGCCGGAGATGGTGTAGATGCGGATGGTAGCCCGCTCGGGGAGGTTGCGGAACTCGATCCGGCGGCTCGGCACTGCGCCCTCGAAGTAGGAGCGCTGGGGGTCCCCGAAGACGTAGGGGTTGGGGACGGCGTAGACGTCGAAGCTCTCGACGGGCCCGGCCACGGCACTCGCTGGCACGGGGTCGCGGTTGTAGGAGCCGGAGACGAGCTCGGGGAGGCCCGAGACGACGGTGCCGTTTGCGGAGGTCCACGTCCCGGGGTCGCTGTTGTAAGCGGCGACGTAGTAGCCGTAGCGGCGGCCGAACTCGACCTCCTCGTCCACGAAGCGGTACCGCCCGAGCTCAGCGTCGAAGTACCGCTGGGCCTCGGCGATGGGGATATCGCGGAGGAGGGTCCACGCGGCGCCGCGGAACACGGACGGCTGGGTGTCGGCGACGAACTGGAAATCGGTCGAGCGGTAGATCCGGTAGCCGTCGAGGTCGCGGGCGCCGTCGTAGAAGACGCCGCCGGAGCCGTCGGTGATCGTCGTCGTCTCGGCGACGTCGTCCCAGGTGACGGCGATGGCAGCCAGTTCGGTGCCCTGGGAGGCGTTGACGGCGTCGGTGACGGGGGCCGGCGGCGGCTCGGGCACGTCGGCGGCGAGGGGGAGGCTCACGCCTCCGGCGTCCACGGTGGCCCCTAGCCCCCAGGCGACGGCGTTTCGAGCTAGTTCGGCGTTCGCCTCGATGGCGGCGATGGTGGCGTCGGGGAAGGCGCCATCGGGGTCCCCGGCGTTGACGGCGTTGTAGTCCATGACGCCGGCGATCTCGGCGACGACGATGCGGACGGACTCGCCCGGCGCCATGGTGTAGGGGCCGTAGCTGAGGGTGTAGATGTTGAGGCGGTCCCCCGTATTCCCCAGGGCGCTCTGGCGGTCCGGCGTCGTCATGAACGTGTAGAAGTCCTCCTCACCGTACCCCGCCACGCTGAACCGCTCCATGTCGAAGCTCCTGCCCTGGAAGGTGCCCTGCTTGTGGTCGTCTACGCGGAGGACGTCCGGGGCGGGCCCGTCGGCGCCGGCGGGGTCGTCGTCGTCGGGGTCGGCGTAGAGGGCGAGCCACCCGAAGGCGGCAGGGCTCTGGAGCTCGTCGCCGAACCGCTGCCGCCACGCCTCGCCCTCCTTGATGGGGAAGGTGTCCCACGGCGTGGGCTCGGCCCCCCCGTTGTAGTTGTACGAGAAGACGAGGGTCTCGTCGTCGGAGACGTGGTAGTAGTCGTGGTATGACTCCGGCTGCCACCCGAAGGCGCCGGCGGCGATTCCGACGAGGTCGGAGTGGAAGTTGATCTGGCTCTTGGTCGAGACGGAGATGGCGCTGTGGAAGGCGAAGTAGACGTCGGAGAGGGTCTGCTGGAAGTCCCCGACGTTGGGGACGACCTCGCCGACGACGTTGGAGACGACGCGGCCGGTGTTGGTGAAGGTGTAGTCGTAGACGATGAAGTCGCTCGCGCCGGGGAAGCCCCAGGCGTAGGACCGCCGGGTGACCGTGATGCCCACGTCGGTGTCCCAGGTGGCTTCGGTCCACTCCTCGGGGAGCAGCGGGTTGAAGCCCTCGGCCTCGAGGTAGTTGGTCCGAAGCGGGAGGGTCGGGAGCGCGGTGGTCGTCCCGTAGGGGTCGAACTGGCCGCCGACGGCGAAGACCTCGAACGGCTTGGGGGTGGGCTGGAAGTTCGGGGGGAGGCCGGGGACAAGCACGTCGCGCACGCCGATGAACACGCCGCTGCGGAAGTTGTGCATGTTCGCGTTGGCGTAGGTGTCTATCGCGTTGTTCTCGCCGCCGATGGGGTGGACGAAGCCGGCGAAGCCGGGGAAGAGCCCCATGGGCCGGGGCGTCCCGAAGTCCCAGGCGCCGAGGTCGCCGATGAGCCCCA
>DATGQT010000145.1:0-5172 GCA_035304085.1 Rubricoccaceae bacterium | reverse complement strand
CGCCGTCGCGGGTGAAGCGGGAGAGCCGCCAGCGGTACGGGCCGTCGCCGTCCTCGGTGACGTAGGTGACGTAGAGGTAGCCGTTCTCGGCATAGTCCGGGTGGAAGGCGAGGCCGAGCAGGCCCGGCTCGGGGAGGTCGTCGTAGAGGACGCGGTCGGTGATGTCGAGGAAGACGGGGGCCTCGCTGACGGTGGAGTCTCGGAGGAGGGAGGTGATGCGCCCGACCTGCTCGACCCTGTAGAACCTGTTGTCCCCGTTGCCGGCGACGCGCAGGCCCGTGCTCCAGGAGTCCTCCGAGGGAGGGAGGTTCGGGAAGACGCGGGTGAGGTGGGCCTGCGCCCTGGCTGCGATGGGCCACGCGAGGAGCAGGGCGAGCAGGGCTGCGAGGCCAGGGTGTCGCGGCGCGAGCTTCATGCGGTCTGAATACGTGCTGGCTTATCACAAAGGATGCGGAACCTAGTCCCGGCCGGCACGAAGGACAACCCGGATCGACCTCCCCATCGAGCCGGAGTGCGGCGGGTGTCATCCTTACGGGGCGCCCTGCGGCGTTTCTCTCGGAAAGCACCCCGCGGCGTTTCAAGCTATCTTCGCTCCGCCTCTCCGGTGGGCGCTTCTACCTTCGCCCACCCCCCTCTGACTCACCCAAGCCGGCCGGCTCGTGGCGCCCCTGCGCCGCCGCCGCCCGGCCCGGCCTCGTTACGATGCCGCAGCTTTTCCCGCGCAGAGCCAACGGGCTGCCGACGCTCACCCTCCTCGGCGTCCTCGGCGGAGCCATCGCCGTCACCCTGTTCGTCTGGTACTACTTCTCGCCCGAGTTCACCGACGTCGGGTACATGCCCGAGCAGCCGGTGCCCTACAGCCACGCCCTCCACGCGGGCCAGCTCGGGATGGACTGCCGGTACTGCCACAACCTCGTCGAGACGAGCGAGCACGCCAACATCCCGCCGACGCAGACGTGCATGAACTGCCACTCGCAGATCCGCACGGAGTCGGTGAACCTCCTGCCGGTGCGGGAGAGCTGGGCGACGGGGAAGCCGATCCCGTGGGTCAACGTCCACTTCATCCCGGACTACGCGCAGTTCCCCCACGCCCCCCACGTCAACGTCGGCGTCGGCTGCGAGTCGTGCCACGGGCGGATCGACCAGATGCCGGTGGTCTACCAGGTGGAGCCCCTCAGCATGGGGTGGTGCCTCGACTGCCACCGCGACCCGGCCCCGTGGCTCCGCGACCCGGCCCTCGTGACGACGATGGGGTACGACGAGGAGGTCCGCGCCGACGACGAGGCGTTCGAGGCGTTCCTCGCCCAGAACCGCGCCCGCATCGAAGCCGAGGGCATCAAGCCGCCGCAGAACTGCTCCGCTTGTCACTACTAGGCTGAGGGCCGTCGGCTGTCAGCTATCAGCTGCTCACAGCCGACCGCCGACAGCCTCTCACCCGATGATCGAACTCGACGTTCTCAGCCCCGCCGAGGTGGCCGCCGACCGGGCCGCGGGGCAGTCCCCCCGACGCACGGCGTTCTGGCGCAGCGCCGAGGACCGCGCCGACGCCGCCGGCTACGCCGCCCTCCGCGCCGGCGAGTTCCTCCCCGACGGCGGCCCCGAGGAGGCCGACGGCCCCACCCGCCGGACGTTCCTCAAGGTCATGGGCGCCTCGGTGGCGCTCGCCGGCCTCACCGGCTGCCGCCGCCCGGTCGAGGAGATCCTCCCCTACGCGCGCAAGCCCGAGGACGTCGTCCCCGGCGTCGCCAGCTTCTACGCGACGGCGTTCCCCCACGGCGGCGTCGTCCACGGCGTCCTCGTCGAGAGCCACGAGGGGCGGCCGACGAAGGTGGAGGGGAACCCCGAGCACCCCGTCAGCCGCGGCAAGACCGACGTCTTCGCGCAGGCGAGCCTGCTCGACCTCTACGACCCCGACCGCTCCCGCTCCGTCCGCCGGGGCGGGGCGCCGTCGAGCTGGGCCGACTTCGCCGCCGAGGTGCAGCGGCTCCAGCCGGGCGACGGCGCCGGCGTCGTCGTGCTGGCCGAGCCGTCGTCGTCGCTCACCCTCGCGCGGCTGCGCGACCAGCTCCAGGCCCGCTTCCCCGGCGCGCGCTGGATCGAGCTCGGCCCCCACGGCGACGATCCCGCCGCGCTCGCCGGCGTCGCCCGCCCCCTCTACCGCTTCTCCGAGGCCGACGTCATCGTCTCCTTCGACGCCGACTTCGTCGGGCCCGAGGACCCCAACACGGTCTGGAACAACCGGGAGTACGCGGCCAGCCGCCGCGTCGAGGCGCGCACGGCGGCGGGGCGGCCGGGGATGAGCCGGCTCTACGCCGTCGAGAGCCAGTACTCCATCACGGGCGGGATGGCCGACCACCGCCGCGCCCTCCGCGCCGCCGACGTCCCGCACTTCGCGGCGGCCGTCGGCCAGGCCCTCGGCGCCGGCGCCGGCTCGCCCGGCGCGGCGGCCTTCGCCTCCGACCCCTTCGTGCAGGCCATCGTCGAGGACGTGCAGGCGGCCGGCACGCGCGCCGTCTTCGTGGCGGGCCCGACGCAGCCGGCGCAGGTCCACGCCCTCTGCGCCGCCCTCAACGGCCGCTACGGCGCCGCCGCCGTGAGCTACCTCGCCACCGGCGCCACGCCGCAGCCGCCGCTCTCGCAGGCGCTCCCCGCGCTCGTCGACGACATGGCGGGCGGGCGGGTGCAGCTGCTCCTCATGCTCGGCACGAACCCGGTCTACGACCTCCCGGCCGAGCTCGGCTTCGAGGCCGCGCTGGCGCAGGTGCCCCTCTCGGTCCACGCCGGCCTCCACCGCGACGAGACCGCGGCGCGCGCGACGTGGCACGTCCCCCTCGCCCACTACCTCGAGCGCTGGGGCGACGGGCGCGCGTGGGACGGCACGGTCTCGATCATCCAGCCCCTCATCGCGCCGCTCTACGAGGACGCCCACTCCGACATCGAGATCGTCAACCTCCTCGCGACGGGGACCGTCCGCAGCGGCTACGAGCTCGTCCGCGAGACGCTGGCCGGCGGCGAGGCCGCCCTCAGCACCGAGGACGCCTGGCGCACGGCGCTCCACGACGGGTTCGTCCCCGGCACGGCGTTCCCGACGACGGGCGCCGCCGCCGCCGCGCCCGACCTCTCGCAGCTCCCCGTCCTCCCGCCCGACGCCCTCGAGCTCACCTTCCGCCTCTCGCCGAAGGTCTACGACGGCCGCTTCGCCAACAACGTCTGGATGCAGGAGCTGCCCCACAACGTCACGAAGCTGACGTGGGACAACGCCGCCGTCGTGAGCCCGGCCACGGCCGAGGCCCTCGGCGTGGGCGTGCGGCTGCAGGGCGGGAAGCACTACGCCGACCGCCTCACCATCCGCTCGGGCGACGTCGCCGTCACGCTGCCGGTGTGGGTGCAGCCCGGCCACCCCGACGGCTCCATCGGCCTCGAGCTCGGCTACGGCCGCGCCCTCGAGACCGACCGCCAGCTCCGCAGCCGCAACCTCCTCGAGCGGGTCTTCGACCGCGACTTCGACGTCTACTTCGAGGGCCCGCCGGCGGCGACGCTCGGCGAGGACGGCGCGCCCATCGGCCAGAACGTGGCGCCGCTGCGGCGGCTCGGCTACCCGGCCGTGCTCCCCGGCGGGTTCTCGTACGAGGCGGAGGGGGCCGACTACCTCCTCGCCTCGACGCAGGACCACGGCACCACCGCCGGCCGCGACATCGTCCGCGTCGCGACGGTGCAGGAGTTCCAGGCCGCGCCGGCGGAGGCGTTCGAGGAGCACTTCCTCGACGAGACGCCCTGGGAGGCGTACCCGCCGCTGTGGACCGACGACCGCTCGTCCCTCAACGACCCCCGCATCCGCAACGCGATGTACAGCGAGAACCAGTGGGGGATGGCCATCGACCTCAACGCGTGCACGGGCTGCAACGCGTGCGTCGTCGCGTGCCAGAGCGAGAACAACGTGCCCGTCGTGGGGAAGGACCAGGTGGCGCGCGGGCGCGAGATGCACTGGATGCGGATCGACCGCTACTACACCACGCTCGACGCGGAGGCGGACCGCGAGATCGACGACGACCGCGCGTTCCGCGACCCCGTCATGGTGATGCAGCCGATGATGTGCGTCCACTGCGAGTACGCCCCGTGCGAGTCGGTCTGCCCCGTCTTCGCGACGAGCCACTCGCCCGACGGCATCAACGAGATGACGTACAACCGGTGCATCGGCACGCGGTACTGCTCGAACAACTGCCCGTACAAGGTCCGCCGGTTCAACTTCTACAACTGGACGAAGCGGACGCCGGACACCGTCCAGATGGCGATGAACCCGAACGTGACCGTCCGCTTCCGCGGGGTCATGGAGAAGTGCACGTACTGCGTGCAGCGGGTGCGCCGCGTCCAGCAGTACGCCCACATCCAGGACCGCCCCGTCCGCGACGGCGAGGTGCTCACGGCCTGCCAGCAGGTGTGCCCCGCCGACGCCATCGTCTTCGGCGACATCGCCGACGCCGGCTCGGCCGTCGTCCGGACGAAGGCGAGCCCCCGCGCCTACGAGGTGCTCGCCGAGCTGAACACGAAGCCGCGCACGAGCTACCTCGCCCGGCTCCGCAACCCGAACCCGCGCCTCGCCGCCCGCGCGGCGTCGATCGAGGACGAGCCGCTCACCCCCGCCGAAGCCTGAGTCGATGAGCGTACGAGCGAATGAGCGAACGAGCGCAGGAGCACGTGGCCGGCAGGCCGCGCCGCGCCGGCTCGTCGTCCCACGCGCCTGCGCCCCTACGCTCCCACGTTCCTGAACATGGCTACCCCCGCCTCCACCGCCGCCACGGCCCACCCCGACGGCGCACCGAAGACGCTCGAGGACGAGCCGCTCGTCCGCGGCAACCTCTCCTTCCACGACGTCACCGAGCTCGTCGCGAGCCACACGGAGAAGAAGACGCCGGTGCAGTGGCTGCTCGCGTTCTCGGTGGCGCTCGGGCTGATGGGCGTCTTCGGCCTCGCCCTCGCCTACCTCGTCTGGAACGGGACGGGCGTCTGGGGGCTGAACGTCCCCGCCGGCTGGGGGTGGGCCATCGTCAACTTCGTGTGGTGGGTCGGTATCGGCCACGCCGGCACCCTCATCTCGGCCATCCTCTTCCTGTTCCGGCAGCGGTGGCGGACGAGCATCAACCGCGCCGCCGAGGCGATGACGCTCTTCGCCGT
>DATGQT010000144.1:0-2331 GCA_035304085.1 Rubricoccaceae bacterium | reverse complement strand
CGGAGGGCCTTCTCGAAGTCCTCGTCGCGGCGGACGGCGTCGAGGGGGCCGCGGGGGGCGGGCTGCTCGGGCATGGTGGGCGGGGGTGGTTTGCGGCGAAGGTACGCCGGTGGGGGTGACAGGGTGTGGCAGCGGGGCACGCGAGCACGCACGCGAGCACGCATGCAGGCGTGCAGGCTGCATGCCCGCCTGCGCTCCTGCCCGCCTGCGCTCCTGCCCGCCTCCCTGCGGCCGGAATTCGATTGACACCACCGGAGGCGGGCGGTTACGTTGGAACCATGTTTGCGGTAGACCACGTCCTCGTCTCCGACGCCGTCCTCGACGCGCCCTTCGCGTGCCACCTCGGCGCGTGCCTCGGCGCGTGCTGCGTCCACGGCGACAGCGGCGCGCCGCTCGAGCCCGAGGAGCGCGCGGCGCTGGAGCAGGTGCTCCCCGTCGTCGAGGCCGACCTCCGGCCCGAGGCGCGCGCGACGATCCGGCGCGAGGGCGTCTGGGAGGAGGTCGCCCCCGGCGAGTACGCCACCACCTGCGTCGACGGCCGCGAGTGCGTCTTCGTCGTCTACGAGGGGCCTGCGGACCGCCCCGTCGCCAAGTGCGCCATCCAGCAGGCGTACCAGGCCGGGCGGGTCGGCTTCGAGAAGCCGATCTCGTGCCACCTCTTCCCGATCCGCGTCCAGCGCCACGGCGAGGGCGCCGACGCCGTCGAGGTGCTGAACTACGAGCAGATCGGGCTCTGCAGCCCGGCCGTCCGCCACGGCCGCCGCACGGGCGTCCAGCTGGCCGACTTCCTGGAACGGCCGCTCACGCGGCGCTACGGGCCGCGCTGGTACCGGAAGTTCCGCGAGGCCGTCGCCGCCCGCCGCGCCGCCCTCGCCGACGCCCCCGCGCCCTAGCGCATTAATCGGCCCGCCACACCCGCCGATACCGACTTCCCGCCACCGCCGCCATGCTCAACCTCCAGCAGAAGCAGAGCCTCCAGCAGAAGCTCTCGCCGCAGCAGATCCAGTACATCAAGCTGCTGCAGCTGCCCACGCTCGCGCTGGAGCAGCGGATCAAGGCAGAGCTCGAGGCGAACCCCCTCCTCGAAGAGGGGGAGATGGAGGACGAGGAGGACCTCCAGGTCGACTCCAACGAGGGCGACGAGCGCACGGCCGCCGACGCCGAGGCCGCCGACGGCGAGGAGCCCCGCGAGGAGGACCGCAACCCCGACGAGGAGTTCGACTGGGACGAGTTCCTCAACAGCCCCGACGACCTCTACGGCTACAAGGCCCGCGTCGACCACTCCGCCGAGGAGGACGACCGCGAGATCCCCATGCCGCACCAGCGCTCGATGGCGGAGAACCTCCGCGAGCAGGTGCTCATGCTCGACCTCGACCACCACGAGGAACTCATCGCCGAGCAGATCATCGGCTCCATCGACGAGGACGGCTACCTCCGCCGGCCCATCGAGTCCATCCTCGACGACATCATGTTCAACCAGGGCCTGATGCTGACCGAGGACGACGTCGAGCGCGTGCTCCGGCGGATCCAGCGGCTCGACCCCGTCGGCATCGCCGCGCGCGATCTGCAGGAGTGCCTGCTCGTCCAGCTCGAGGTGCTCCCCGAGGGCACGCCCGGCCGCGCCCACGCCCTCGCCATGCTCCGGGACGCCTACAAGGCGTTCACGATGAAGCACTTCGACCAGATCATGCGCCGGCTCGGCATCTCGGAGGCCGAGCTCAAGACGGCCTACGACCTCATCCGCTCCCTCAACCCCAAGCCCGGCGAGGGCGAGTTCTCCGCCCAGACCAACTACGTCACCCCCGACTTCTCCGTCGAGGTCGTCGACGACGAGTTCCGCATCACGCTCAACGGGAAGAACGCCCCCGAGCTCCGGATCAACCGGCACTACCGGAACATGTGGAACCAGCTCTCCGCCGACCAGCGGAAGGGCCGCGACCGCGCCGCCGCCAACGGCGCCGCCGAGGAGACCCGCCAGTTCCTCAAGCAGCGGATGGAGAGCGCCCGCTGGTTCATCAACTCGATCAACCAGCGCCGCCAGACCATGCTCAAGGTGATGAGCGCCATCGTCGCGCTCCAGGAGGACTTCTTCCGCAACGGCGAGGGCCACCTCCGCCCCATGATCCTCAAGGACGTCGCCGAGCGGATCGGCATGGACATCTCGACGGTCTCCCGCGTCGTCAACGGGAAGTACGTCCAGACCGAGTTCGGCGTCTACGAGCTGAAGTACTTCTTCTCCGAGGGCCTCACGACGGACTCCGGCGAGGAGGTCTCGAACAAGGAGGTCAAGGCGATCATCGAGCGGATCATCGGGGAGGAGGACAAGAGCCG
>DATGQT010000143.1:0-25344 GCA_035304085.1 Rubricoccaceae bacterium | reverse complement strand
TCGTAGTCCGACGAGCCGTAGCTGCCGCCGTAGCCGCTGGCGCCGCCGGTCATGCCGGTGTAGCTGCCGCGGCCTGCGTAGCCGCCCTGGGCGCCGTAACCGGAGGGGCGGCCGGCACCGAAGCGGCCCAGCGACGGGTCGCGTATGGCGCGGCCGTAGCCGTTGTCGTACTCGGCCCGGCCGTAGTCGTGGTCGAAGTCGCTCCCGCGGCCGTAGTCGCGGCCGTAGGCCCCTTCCATGGAGCCGCGGCCGGCGCCGTAGTACTCGCTGCGGGGCGGCCGGCCGTAGCCGCCGCGGCCCCGGCGCTCGTCGTCGGACCACCGGTCGCGGTCCTCGTCGCCTCCGAACCAGGAGCGGACCTCGTCGGCGGCGCGCTGGAAGAAGCCGCGGTCCTCGCGGCGCCCTTCGTCGGACCACCGGTCGTTCGCCCATCGGTCGTCCGCCCACCGGTCGCGGCCGCCGGTGCGGCCGTAGTCACGCCCGAAGCCGCCTTCGTGCTCGCCCCGGCTGTAGCCGTAGTCGCGGTCGTAGTCGCGGCCACCCATGCGGCCGTAGGTGCGGTAGCCATAGCCGCGGTCACCGTAGCCGCGGCCGAAGTCTCGGTCATAGCCGCGATCGTCGTCGCGGTCGAATCGCCTGTCCATGAGAGGGGGGGGTTAGAGGTGCGTGGAGAGAGGTGGCTTGAACGGGCGCGGCTCGTCAGTAGGCCGTGTCGGAGCGCCGGTTGTACCCGAGGCTACGGCTCCGAAAGCCCGCGTCGCGGTCGAGGTCGCGGAGGGAGCGGCCGGCGTCGTAGTCCGGGTAGCGGCCGCCGGTGCGGTAGCCGCGGTCGTAGTCCCAGCCGTACTCGCGGCCGTAGTCCCGGTCGTAGGAGCCCCGACCGGAGGGGCGGTCGTAGCCGCCGAGGCCGGCGGCGCGCTCGTACCGGCCCCGCATGCCGCGGTGGTCGCCGAAGTCGCGGGCGTAGCGGCGGTTGTAGTCACGCTCGTAGTCGTCGAGGGGCTCGCTGCGGTCGAAGTCCCAGTCGCGGCCGCGGTCGTAGTCTCGGGCCTCGTCGCGGTCTTCGTAGAAGTAGCGGCCGGAGGCGTAGCCGCGGCGGGCCTCGTCGTCCCAGTCGGCCGTGCGGCCGGGGTAGACGCCACGGCCGTAGCGGCCCGAGGGCCGGTCGTAGCCGCGGTCGTAGTCGCGGCCCGCCCGCCAGTCGTCACGGGCCTCGTAGCGATCTCCGTAGCGCTCGTCCATGTGGCGGCGGCGCTCGGCGTCCTCGTCGCCGAACCAGGAGCGGACCTCGTCGGCGGCGCGGTCGAAGAAGCCTCGGTCCTCGCGGTCGTAGGGGCGGCCGTAGTCGCGGTCGTAGTTCCTGCCGTATCGTCGTTCGTGATCGAAGTCGCGGTCGTAGCCGCGTCGGTACGTGCGGTCCATGAGATCGGGGGGGGCTGGAGGCTCGGCGCGGTGCCGGACGGGTGCCGGGCCGGGAGTGGCGGGATGCGTGGAGGGGTCGGTGCGCCAGCGGAGCGAGGAGCGCTTCCGGCCTGCGCTCGCGCTCGTCGTCGCCGGGGCACGCAGCTAACCGGCCCTGCCCCCGCAGGTTCAGCGCGCCGTGTGAATCCCCGCCGCCGGTGCGGAGATTCAGCTTTTCCCCCAAGCCCCCTGCCATGGGCGGAGCACCCCCGCCACGCGGCGGGGTATTTCCCCCTGCCCTACCGAGACAGGTAGAGGTTCCGCATCTCGTACGGCTTCGAGAAGTGCTCGTCGGTGAGGTCGTCCACGAACGCGATGGCCTCGCCCGTCGACTTCATCTCGGGCCCCAGCTCCTTGCTCACCTCGGGGAACTTCTCCCATGAGAAGACCGGCTCCTTGAGGGCGTACCCCACGAGCGTGCTCTCGAGCGCGCCGCGCGCCCGGAAGTCGGCCAGCTTCTCGCCCAGCATGAGCCGCGTCCCGATGGCGGCCACGGGCACGCCCGTCGCCTTCGCCACGAAGGGGACCGTCCGGCTCGCGCGCGGGTTGGCCTCGATGACGTAGACCGTCTCGTCCTTCACCGCGAGCTGCACGTTGATGAGGCCGACGACGCCGAGGCGCCGTGCGATGTCGGCGACGTAGCGGCGGATCGTCGTCTGGACCTCGTCGGAGAGGCTGTAGGGCGGCAGCACGGCCGTGGAGTCGCCGGAGTGGACGCCGGCGGGCTCGATGTGCTGCATGATCCCGGCGACGTGGACCTCGTCGCCGTCGGCCAGCGCGTCCACGTCCACCTCGATGGCGTTCTCGAGGAAGCGGTCGAGGAGGATCTCGTTGTCCGGCATCGCCGCGAGGATGTGGGCGACGTACTCGGCCACCTCCTCCTTGTTGATGGCGATGCGCATGCCCTGCCCGCCGAGGACGTAGCTCGGCCGGATGAGGGTGGGGTAGCCGATCTGCTCGGCCACGCGCACGGCCTCCTCCACGTCGTGGGCCATGCCGTAGGGCGGGAACGGGATCTCGAGCTCCTTCAGCACGCGGCTGAACTTGCCCCGGTCCTCGGCGAGGTCCATCTGCTCGAAGGGCGTCCCGAAGATGGGCAGCCCGTATTCGACGAACCGCCGGGCCAGCTTGAGCGCCGTCTGCCCGCCGAGCTGGAGGATCACGCCGTCGGGGCGCTCCAGCTCGATCACGTCACGGACGCGCTCCCAGTAGACCGGCTCGAAGTAGAGCTTGTCGGCCACGTCGAAGTCGGTCGAGACGGTCTCGGGGTTGCAGTTGACCATGAGCGCCTCGTAGCCGACCTCGCGCGCGGCGAGCACGCCGTGGACGCACGAGTAGTCGAACTCGATGCCCTGCCCGATGCGGTTGGGGCCGGAGCCGAGGATGAGCACCTTCCGGCGGTCGC
Source organism: Rubricoccaceae bacterium (assembly GCA_035304085.1). GTDB lineage: Bacteria > Bacteroidota > Rhodothermia > Rhodothermales > Rubricoccaceae > DATGQT01. The sequence continues at coordinate 22,478 of DATGQT010000143.1, read as the reverse complement.
TCCTGATCGACTCGTTCTCGCCCTGGTCGTAGGTCGAGTAGAAGTAGGGCGTCCGCGCCTCGAACTCGCCGGCGCACGTGTCCACGACGCGGAACGTCGGGCGGAGGCCGAAGGCCTCCTCGCGCTTGCGGCGCACGTCGTCCTCGGTGACGCCGTCGCCGAGGAGGAAGGCGATCTGCTCGTCGGAGAACCCGTGCTGCTTGGCCTCCAGCATGAGGTCGCGGTCGAGGGCCGCGAGCGTCGTCGCCTCGATCCGGCGCTCGACGTCGACGAGGGCCTGGAGCTGGTAGAGGAACCACGGGTCCACGCGCGTGATGTCGGCGACCTCCTCGACGGAGGCGCCGAGGCGGAAGGCGTTGCGGACGTGGTAGAGGCGGTCCCAGAGCGGGCGGCGGAGGCGGGCGCGGACGGTGTCGCGGTCGGGCAGCGGGCGGTCGGCGCCGAGGCCGGCGTAGCCCTGCTCCAGGCTCTGCCACGCCTTGTTCAGGCTCTCCGTGAACGTCCGCCCGATGGCCATCACCTCCCCGACCGCCTTCATCTGCGTCGTCAGCTCCTCGTCGACGCCCTCGAACTTGTCGAAGTTGAACCGGGGGATCTTCGTGACGACGTAGTCGAGGGCGGGCTCGAAGCAGGCGCTCGTGGTGCCGGTGACGTCGTTGGGCAGCTCGTCGAGGGTGTAGCCGACGGCGAGGCGGGCGGCGACCTTGGCGATGGGGTAGCCGGTGGCCTTCGAGGCGAGGGCCGAGGAGCGCGAGACGCGGGGGTTGATCTCGATGACGACCATCCGGTGCGTCTGGGGGTGGAAGGCGAACTGGATGTTGCACCCGCCCGCGAACGTCCCGATGCTCCGCATGGCGCGGATGGCCGCGTCGCGCATCATCTGGAACTGCTGGTCGGTCAGCGTCTGCTGCGGCGCCACCGTCACCGAGTCTCCGGTGTGGACGCCCATGGGGTCCACGTTCTCGATGGAGCAGACGATGATGACGTTGTCCTTGTTGTCGCGGAGGAGCTCGAGCTCGAACTCCTTCCACCCGAAGAGGCACTCCTCGATGAGCACCTCGTGGACGGGGGAGAGCTCCAGCCCGCGCGCCACCTTCCGCTCGAACTCCTCGTGCGTCCAGACGATGCCGCCGCCGGCGCCGCCGAGGGTGAAGCTCGGGCGGATGACGATGGGCTCGCCGCCGAGCTCCTGCGCGATCTCCTTCGCCTCGAGAAGCGACTTCGCCACGCGGCTCCGCGCCTGGTCGAGGCCGACGCGCTCCATGAGGTCCCGGAAGCGCTGGCGGTCCTCGGTGATGTGGATGGCGTCGATGTCGACGCCGATGATCTCGATCCCCTGCGCCTCCCAGTAGCCCTCCTGGTGGAGCTGGTCGGCGATGTTGAGCGCGGTCTGCCCCCCCATCGTCGGGAGCACGGCGTCGGGCCGGAACTCCTCGACGATCCGCTTGATGCTCTTCGGCGTCAGCTCGCGGAGGTAGACGCGGTCGGCCGTCATGGGGTCGGTCATGATCGTGGCCGGGTTCGAGTTGACGAGGGCGACCTCGTAGCCCTCCTTCCGGAGGGCGCGCGCGGCCTGGGTGCCGGAGTAGTCGAACTCGCACGCCTGCCCGATCACGATGGGGCCGGAGCCGATGAGGAGGATCCTGTGGATGTCGGTGCGCTTGGGCACGGTCGGGGTGGCTGGTCGTGAAGTAGGGACACGGCGCGCCGTGTCCCTACGAGGTCGGGGGGCGATGCGGGGTGGCGCTCACGAGGCGCCGGTGAAGCCGCGGACGGCCTTCTTCTCCTCGCGCTCCAGCACGACGAGCGCGACGAAGTGGTACTCGTCGCCGGTGGGGCCGGCGCCGGTGGCGGCCCCGCCCATCGCCGTCGAGGAGACGACGACCCAGTCGTCGGCGAGGTGGCGGTTGAGCTCGTCGAGGCTGTCCTCGGCGGGGGTGCCGGGGACGTAGTGGACGAGGAGGGCTTTGCGTTCCTTGGCCATGGGGTGGTTACGTATTCCGTGTCTCGTACTGCGTGGCTGAGGCGGCGCGAATGTGCGTCACGCGACACGCGCTTCGGCGGGCTGATGCTGCCTCACCATCTCCAGGAACTCGTCGAAGAGGTAGTGGCTGTCGTGGGGGCCGGGGCAGGCCTCGGGGTGGTACTGCACCGAGAAGCCGGGGAACCGCTTGAACCGGAGGCCCTCGACCGTCCCGTCGTTGAGGTTGCGGTGGTTGACGGAAGCGACTTCGGAGGACAGCGTCTCCTCCTCGACGGCGAAGCCGTGGTTCTGCGTCGTGATCTCGACGTGGCCCGTCTCGACGTTCTGCACGGGCTGGTTGGCGCCGCGGTGGCCCACCTTCATCTTGTAGACCTCGAGCCCCTCGGCCAGCGCCATGAGCTGGTGGCCGAGGCAGATGCCGAAGATCGGGAGGCCCGTCCCGATCGCCGCCCTCACCGTCTCGACGGCCTCGGGCATGGCGCGGGGGTCGCCGGGGCCGTTCGAGAAGAAGAGGCCGTCGGGCTGCCAGGCGAGGACGGCCTCCAGCGGCGCCCCGGCCGGGAACACGCGCACGGTGCAGCCGCGGTTGCGGAACGAGCGGAGGATGTTCCGCTTGACGCCGTAGTCGTAGACGGCGATGCGCTTCGCGTCCGGGCCCTCGCCGAGGGCGTAGTCGTAGGGCTCGGTGCAGGTGACGCGGCTGGCGAGCTCGAGGCCGGCCATGCTCGGGAGCGCCCGCGCCTTCGCCACGAGGCTGGCGTCGTCGAGGTCCTCCGACGAGATGACGGCGTTCATGACGCCCCGCTCGCGGATGTGGCGGACGAGCCGCCGGGTGTCCACGCCGGTGATGCCGACGAGGCCGTGGCGGCGCATGTAGGCGTCGAGGCTCTCCTCGGCGTCGGCGTTGGAGGGGACCTCGGTGAAGGCGCGGACGACGAGGCCGGCCACCATCGGGCGGTCGGCCTCGGCGGCGGCGTCGAAGCAGCCGTAGTTCCCGATGTGGGGGTACGTCATCATCATGACCTGCCCGTCGTAGCTGGGGTCGGTCAGGATCTCTTGGTACCCGCTCATCGAGGTGTTGAAGCACAGCTCGCCGCCCGTCTCCCCGCGCGCTCCGACGGCGCGGCCGGTGACGACGGTGCCGTCCTCGAGAGCGAGCTTGGCGAGCGGGCGGGCGTTCGGATCCGGGATCTTCGACATGGCGGCTGGATACAAAAAAAGCCTCCCAATGGAAGGCTCAGGCGCGGCCGGCGCGGGGGCCGGGACCGGGGCAGCAGGCTCGGTTGTGAGGCAGGGTGCGACCGCGCATCAGGGGGGACGAACGGGTTCCGATTCGGACCCGGGGCGCGGGCACCCCGGAGACCGGCTTCGGACGCGAAAACTACGGGTCCGCGGGCGCCGGGGCAAGGCGCCGGGGCCGTCTTCACAACACGCTCGCCCGGGCGCCCCGAAGCGCCTGTCGCCCGCCCCATCCGCCGCGTTATCCTGCCGTACGCGAACGGAAACGACCCGCCCGTTCACCCCCTGATGCCCCGCCGCCCCCCCACCGACCCCGCCGCCCGCGAGCGCCTCTACCAGACGCGCGCCCTCGGGGGCCTCGCCGCGAGCGTGCTCGTGGTGCTGGCGGCGTTCCGGCTCTGGCCCGCGGCGCCCGGCCCCACCCTCGCCGACTTCGAGCGCGTCGAGCGCCCGCGCGAGCAGGTGGACATCGAGCTGATCGAGCCGACGGTGCAGCGCGAGACGGCGCCGCCCGCGCCGCCGCCCCCGCCGCAGGACGTGGCGCTGCCGCCGGTCGAGGTGCCGGACGAGCGGGTCGTCGAGGAGCGCGTCGCGGTGATCGACCTCCCGGCCCTGGAGCCGACGGTGAACGCGCCGCCGGCGCCGCCTTCCGCTCCACCTGCGCCACCCGGCCCGCCGCAGCCCGAGGAGGGCCCGGCGCCGCTCGTCGAGCGGCCGTCGCGGAGCCCCGTGCCGGTGCGGTTCTCGGAGCCGGCCTACCCGCCCGAGGCGCGCCGCGAGGGCATCCGCGCGCGCGTCCGCGTCCGCGTGCTCGTGGACGACCGGGGGCGCGTCGAGGAAGCGCGGATCGTCGAGCGGGTGATGCTCGGGCGAGGCGACCGCGAGGAGCTGGTGCCGAGCCTGCCCTACGGGATGGACGAGGCCGCGCTCGACGCGGCCCGCCGCTACCAGTTCCGCCCCGCGCAGGACGACGGCCGCCGCGTGCGCTCCTACACGATGATCACGTGCAGCTTCGGGGTTTGAGGGTCCAGGCCGTCGAGCGCCTCCTCAGCCGAACCGGATGACGAGGTCGGTCGGCTCGACGCGGGCAGTGTCCGGGCAGGCCGCGAGGAGGTCGGCGGCGGTGCGGCCCGTGCCGGGGACCACGAGGTCGGGCGCGAGGTCGGCGAGGGGCCGGAGGGCGAACCGTCGCTCGGGCAGGCGCGGGTGCGGGAGCGTGAGCGCGGGCGTGTCGAGGACGAGGTCGTCGTAGAGGAGGAGGTCGAGGTCGAGCGGGCGCGGGCTCCAGCGCGGCGCGTCGGGGGTGCGCCCCGCCGCCCGCTCCAGGGCGTGGAAGACGTCGAGGAGGGCGTCGGGAGGGAGGGCGGTGCGGAGGCGGGCGACGGCGTTGAGGTGGTCGGGCTGGGGCGGCTGCCCCGGCAGCCGGTGCGCCTCGGTCTCGTAGACAGGCGAGACGGCCTCGACGCGGATCCCCTCGGCGGCGTCGAGAGCGGCGACGGCCGCGCGGAGGGCCGCCGCCCGGTCGCCCGCGTTGGCGCCGAGGCCGACGTAGGCCGTCACCTCGGGGACCGCCGTCACGAGCGCGCGGCGCGGTAGGCCACCTCGGCGCGGTCGCACGGCCCGCCGACGGGCGGGTTCGGCTTCCGCACCGTAACCTCGACCCGCTGCACCTCGGGGTAGTGGTCGAGCACGGCGTGGGCGATGCGGTGGGCGATCCGCTCGATGAGGTAGAACTTGTTCCCCATCACGACCTCCCGTACGAAGGCGTAGACGCGCTCGTAGTCCACCGTCTTCCGGAGGTCGTCCTCTACGGCGGCCTCGTCCACGTCGAGGTCCATCGCCACGTCCACCTCGAAGCGCCCGCCGATGCGGTGCTCCTCCTGCATCACGCCGTGGTGGGCGTAGAAGACGGCGTTGACGAGGCGGACGGTGGCGAGCACGGGTCGGGAAAGGGAGAAAGGAGGAGAGGGAGACGGAAGCTACGCCCTGCCCTTCCCTCGCTCACCCGTTCACCCATTCTCCCTCTCTCACAAGCCCAGTGCCTCCAGCAGCGCGGCGTCCTCGGGCGCGAGCCGGCCGGCCTCGCGGTCGGCCAGCAGGCGGGCGACGTAGAGGGTGCCGTAGAGTCCGAGCACACCGTCGCTCCGCTTCGCGTGCTCGTCGAAGCGCATGGCGAGGTCGTGCGCCTCGACGGCGGCGCGGACGGCGCCGTCCACGACCACGGCGCGGGGGCCGTGGGGGCCGTCGGGCGCGGGGGCGGGGAACGTCTTCTCGGGGTCGAAGAGGCGGCGGCCGAGGTGGCAGCCGGTGCACTGGATGGGCGTGCGGAGCGGGCGCGGCGGCGTGGCGGTGGCGCCGGCGAGGCGGCCGTCGGCGCCGTAGACGGCGAAGTCCCAGAAGCCGTCGGCGCGGCGGCGCTTGACGGTCGTCTCCAGCACCCGCTCCCCCTCGCGGTGCTCGCCGACGATGACGGTGCCCTCGGGGTAGAGGAGGCGGTCGCCGGCGGCGCGGTAGCCCGCCAGCCCCTCCCGCAGCGCGGCGACGGGGACGTAGATCCGCCGCCGCGCCGTCGTCATCGGGGAGCCCTCGACCTCCGTCACGAACCAGGCGGAGTCGCCTTCGGCGTAGGGCGCCTCGGCGCGGAGGGCGTCGAGCGTGGGCGGGAGGCCGCGCGCGCGCGCGTAGGTGGCCTCCACGAAGGCGACGAACTCGTCCCAGTCGAGGGTGCCGTCGCCGTTGACGTCACGGAGGGCGTCGCGGTAGGGCTCAGGCACCGCCTCGGGGCGGACGGCCAGCCCCCCCTCCTCCACCATCAGTCCCGCTTCAGCGGGATCGCCGCCGCCGGGGCCCACGTAGCCGCCGAGGTAGTAGCGGAGGAGGACGTCCTCGTTGCTCTTGTCGAGGTCCACGGCGAGGCCGTCGGAGGGGCCGCCGCCGCAGGCGGCGAGGGCGATCAGGAGCGCAGGGGTGCAGGAGCGCAGGAGCGCACGCATGGGATGGAGAGGTTGGACGACTTCACTGGCTCGCGCTCGGGCCTGCTTGCACGCCCGCATGCCTATCCCTCGAGCTGTTGCAGATACGCGGCGGCCTGGGCGTCACCGGGGTCGAGTTCGAGGACGCGCTCGAGGAGGCGGCGGGCCTCGGCCGTCTCCCCCTGCTGCGCGCGGACGACGGCGAGGTTGCCGAGGGCGGGCACGTAGTCGGGGGCGTAGCGGAGGGCGGCCTCGAACTGGGCCGCGGCGCCGCCGAGGTCGCCCGCGGCGAGGAGGGCGGCGCCGAGGTTGGCGCGCGCCTCGACGAACGTCGGGCGGAGGCCGACGGCGCGGCGGAGGGCGTCGGCGGCCTCGGCGGTCCGGCCCATCTGGAGGAGCTGGAAGCCGAGGTTGTTCCAGCCGTCGGCGTGGAGGTCGGGCGCGCGGCGGAGCCCGGCGCGGTAGGCGGCGACGGCCTCCTCGGGCCGCCCCGCGGCGGCGAGCGCCTCGGCGTATCGGAGGTGGGCCTCGACGAGCCGCGGCTGCGCAGCCACCGCCCGCGCCAGCGCCTCGACGGCGCCGCCCGCGTCGCCCAGGCGCAGACGGACGTCGCCCAGGCCGTAGAGGAGGTGGACGTCCGTGGGCCAGCGCCGGGCGCCCTCGGCGAAGACCTCGGCCGCCTCGGCGAGCGCGCCGGACTCGCGGAGCGCCCCGCCGAGGGCGACGTAGGCGTCGGGGCGGCGGTCCCCGGCCTCGATGCCGCGGCGGAGGAGGTCGACGATGCGCGGGAGGTAGGCCGGCAGCCGGTGCTCCGTCTCGTAGAGCATCCAGTAAGCGAGGCCCACCTCGGTGTCCGTCGCCGCCCGGGCGTCCTCGCGCGCCATCGCCTGCTCGCGCGCCGTCGCGTCCACGAGCACGAACGGCTCGGTGACGACGCCGCCGCGCGCGATGTCCTCGGGCGGGCGCGCCGGCGGGAGCGTCCGGCGGATCCAGTGGTCGGTGAACACGACGTGGGGGATGTCGTCGGTGCCGGCGCGCTGCATGTGGCAGCTCACGCAGTCGCCCGTCGCCGCCTCGCGGGGCACGTCGGCCGAGGGGCGGGAGCAGAAGGCCCCGTGGGCGTCGCCCGCGCCGCCGTGGCACGAGCGGCAGGCGGCGTTGAAGTGGCCGGGGTCCATCGCCGCCGTGGGGCGGTGGGGGTCGTGGCAGGTCGTGCAGGTGAGGGCGTGGTCCGTCCCCTGCGTCGCCTCGAAGCAGGCGCTCCGCATCATGCGGAGGGCGTGGGACGAGATGCCGAACCGCTCGGGGTCGTCCACCTGCTCCTGGCGGACGAACACGCGGCGGTGGTCGGTGAGCGGCGTGCCCGGCCGGTACGTCGTGGGGTCCTCGCCGTCGGCGAAGACGGTGAGGCCGGTGAGGTGGCACTGCTGGCAGACGGCGAGGCGGAGCGCGGCGTCGAGGCGGGCGGGGTTGACGATGGTGGGGTCCGGGCCGCCGTCGCCGGCGTCGGCCAGCCGCGCCTCGACGTGGGCCGAGCCGGGCCCGTGGCACCGCTCGCACGTGATGCCGAGGGGGACGTCGGTGTAGAAGTGCCGGGTGCCTTCGGCGAAGCCGGGCGCCCCGTTGTGGCACGTCATGCACTCGAGGGTGATGGGCCGCTCGAAGCGGTCGTTCTCCTGCGCGTACCCCGGGCTGAGGTCCCAGATCGCCCGCTCGACGTACCACGTAAGCGGCATCTCTGTGACGTAGCCACCCGCGCCGCCCGCGCCGACGGTCATGAAGTAGGAGCGCGTGGCGTTGCCGGAGCCGACGACGTGGCTGGCGGCGTGGAGGCGCTCGTAGCCGGGGGTGTCCGGCCGGAACTCCCGCTGGTAGAGGGTGTCGCCGCGGACGAGCGCCTGGTAGCAGTACCCGCTCGGCTCGTGGCAGACGACGGGCCCGCGCCCGTCGGGGCCGAAGCGCTCGGGCGCCGTGGCGGGGTCGAACACGCTGACGGAGCGGCCCATGCCGGTGGCGTGGTAGCTCGCGTAGAGGTCGGCGTGGCACGAGGCGCACGCCTCGTCGCCGACGAAGGAGGCGGCCTCCGCGGCGGGGCCCCCGTCGGGAGGGCCGTCGCCCCCCTCCCCGGGCGCGCCGCAGGCCGCCGCCGTGAGGAGCGCGGAGGCGAGGAGGACCGGGCGGTACACGGGCATGGGGGACGGCGAAGACGCGCGCGGCCTTTAGAAGTGGCCGTGCCGCGCCGAAAATACCCAGGGGCGCCCGCGGCGTCAGGGCCCCCTCCGGCCCCCTGATCGGGCGTCGTCTCATTTTGGAACACGCCTTGCCGCCTGCCTCCGGTGGCGCGGACCCGTGCCCGCGCCGCCCCCTTGTTGCCGCTCCCGTTACGAGATTGCCTCCCCGCGTTCCCTCTGGGCCCCCGCTCTCGAGCCGCGCCGTCCTCCTCGTCGGCGCCCTCGCGCTCGTGTGCCTGGCCCTCTTCGCCGCGCTGCTGTTCGAGGCCGCCGAGCCCGGGCAGCCCGCCCTCGCCCTCGACGGCCCCGCCCCCGCGACGGCGGCCGGCGGCGGCGTCGCCCGCCCGGCCACCGATCGCCCCGCCGCTTCGGCGGCCCCGGACGTCGTGTTCGCGGACGACCCCGAGCCGATCCCGTCGGGCGTGCTGACGGCGCTCGAGCAGGCGGCCGAGGAGCCGCTCGAGGTCGAGCTCGCGCGGCTCCTCGACGCGCTCCAGCACGGGTTCGGCGAGCGGAGCGTGCAGGTCGAGCCGACGCTCCGGCCCTACGCCTTCCGCCTCGCCGGCCGCCTCAACGTCCGCTCCGTCTCGTTCCTCGTGCGCGTCTCGGCGCCGGACCCCGCCCTCGCCGAGGCCCGCGCCGCCACGCTCCGCAACCTCTTCGAGGCGGCGGGTGTCGCGCCCGGCCGCCTCACCATCGTGCCCCGCCGGGGCGCCCCCGTCCTCCTCGCCGAGCCGGCCTGACCCCGCGCACACCCCCGCCAACCACTCCCCGCCATGCCTCTCATCGGCAGCGTCCTCACCCACCTCATCCTCGCCGTCACGCTCGTGCTCGCCGCGGCGGTGGCCGGCCTCATGGCCTACCACTACGCCGTGGCGCGCCTCCGCGAGAAGCGGGGGTACGCCTACGACCCCGAGACGGAGGAGACGATGCCCGTCAACGCCGTCGAGCAGCGGGCCAAGAGCGCCGAGGAGATCGCGCAGATCCGCGCCCGCATCGAGGCGCTCATGGAGCAGCAGCAGATCCGCTCCGAGACGCAGAGCCAGCACCTCGCCCAGAAGCTCGACGAGATCCGGACCCACATGAACACGCAGGACCGGAAGATGGACGGGCTCAAGAGCGAGCTGCGCCACGAGATCCGCCGCCGCGACGGCGAGCTCGACGAACTCCGCCAGCAGCTCGCCTCCGCGCTCGACGCCTTCTGGAAGTCCATGCCGACGCTCCCGGAGGGGGGCGACCCGGCCGCGGCCCTGCCCCCCGCCCCGGCGGCGCCTTCCCCGGAGCCCGCTCCCGCGTCCTCGTTCGAGCCGGACGCGGAAGCCCCCGAGCCGCCCCACGCCGAGGAGCTTCACGCTGAGGAGCCCGATCCGACCCCGCCGCCGTTCGAGGGAGCGACGTTCGCGACCGAGCCGTCCGGCACACCCTCCTCCGACGAGCCGGCGTGGGAGACGCCGCCCGAGCCCGCTGCGCCGCCCTCCCCTGCCGCCTGGTCGGCCCCCTTCGAGGAGGTCCAGCTCAACTTCGAGGAGATCCCGCTCGACGCCGCGTTCGACGAGGGGACGCCCACCCACGACGAGGCGGCCTTCGAGGAGGTGCCTTCCCCCGAAGAGACGCCTCTCCCCGAGGAGGTACCTCTGCCCGAGGAAGCGTCTTCCCTCGAGGAGGCGTCAACACTCGACGAAGGACCCGGCGAAGCGGCCCCGGTCCCCCAGCCGCCTGCGCCCGCCCCGGCACCGCCGTCGTGGAGCCCCGCCCTCGCCAGCGGCGACGGCTCGGCGATGCCCCCGCCGTCGGCGGCCTCGACGCCAGCCGGGCGCCACGAGCCCGCCCCGGCGGCGCCGCCCGCCACGCCCCCCTTCACGCCGATGGCCGACGCGTTCGAGCCGCCGGTGCCCCCCGTGGCCCCCGCCCCGCCTCCGGCGGCGACCCCTCCGGCTCCGCCGTCCCCGCCTGTGCAGGGCGACGACCTCACCGTCATCTCCGGCATCACGCCCGAGCTGCAGCAGCAGCTCTACGCCGCCGGCATCACGACGCTCGACGAGATGGCCCGCTGGAGCCGCGCCGACGCCCGCCGCATCAGCGGCCTCCTGGACGTCCCGGAGGAGGTCATCATGCACCAGTGGATCTTCGAGGCCCAGTCCGTCCTCTTCGAGCAGTACCAGTCGATGATGACGCAGGGGGCCTGAATCCCGGGGCGCTCACTCGCTGACCACCAGCAGCCCCTCGGGGATGGCCGAGAGGCGGTGGAACGCCATCACGCGCTCCTCCACCGCCCCGGGCGTGAGGTCCAGCAACCGCTCCGGCCCGAACGCCTCCACCACGAACGAGGCCAGCGCGCTCCCCACTACGACGGCCTGCTTCATCGCCTCGGCGTCGTAGCGGCCGAGGCGGGCGAGGTGGCCGGCGAAGCCGCCGAGGAACGTGTCGCCCGCGCCCGTGGGGTCGTGGAGGTCCTCGAGCGGGTACGCCGGCGCCGAGAACACCGTCTCGTTCGCGAACAGCAGCGCGCCGTGCTCGCCCTTCTTGATGACGAGGGTCTCCGGCCCCATCGCGCGGATGAGGCGGGCGGCGCGGATGAGGTTCGGCTCCCCCGCCAGCTGCCGCGCCTCGGCGTCGTTGATGATGAGGACGTCGACGCGGCGGAGCACCTCGCGGAGGCCCTCGGGCGTCTGCTCGATCCAGAAGTTCATCGTGTCGAGCACGACGAGGTCGGGGCCGGCCCCGTCGGGGCCTTCGACCTGGTCGAGGACGGCGAGCTGGACGGCGGGGTCGAGGTTGCCGAGGCAGAGCACACGGCTGTCGCGGTACGACGGCGGGATCTCCGGCTCGAACCCGGCCAGCACGTTGAGGTGCGTCGCGAGGGTGTCGCGCTGGTTGAGGTCGTAGTGGTACCGGCCCGCCCAGAAGAACGTGTCCCCGTCGGGGTCGCGGACGAGCCCGTCGAGGTCGAGCCCCCGCTCTTCCAGGAGCCCGACGTAGTCGTCGGGGAAGTCGCGCCCGACGACGGCGCAGAGGCGGACGGGCGCCGTGAGGAAGCGGGCGGCGAGGCCGACGTAGGTGGCCGAGCCGCCGAGGATGCGCTCGGCGTGCCCGAACGGCGTCTCGATGGAGTCGAAGGCGACGGTGCCGACGACGAGGACGGGGGCGCTGGAGGGGCCCGTGGGGACGGTCATGGGCACGGGGCGGTGGGAAGAAAACCGCCCCGAAGATACCCGACCGTGCCGGTCGACGATTTCTGATTTACGATGGGAAGGCCGCTCCCATCGTCAATCGTAAATCGTCAATCCGAAATCGGCTCAGTCGCGGAGCCGGGAGAGCCAGCCGTCGGCCTTCTTGGCGACGACGCCGGCCACGGCCGCCTTCACGGCGTCGCCGACGACCTCGGCGAGGTCCTTCGACTTCTCGTAGCCGACCTCGGCCTTCTCGGCCACGACCTCGGCGGCGTCGCTGAGCGCGTTGGCGGCCTTCTTGAGGTTGGCCGCGAGGACGTCGCCCGCGTCGTCGGCGTAGACGGCGGCGTCCTTGCGGATCTGCTTCGCCCGCTTCTCGACGCGCGCGGCGAAGGTCGGCGGCTCCGGCTCGGGGATGAGCGCCGTGACGAGGCGGCCGATGGCGAGGCCGAGGCCGGCGGCGGCGGCGATGGCGAGGACGGGGTTGTCCTCGACCCACCGCCGCACTTGCCCGAACGTGTCGGTCTCGTAGTCGTCGGGCATCGCGTAGTCGGCGGGGGCGGGCGGGAGGACGGGCTCGGCAGGGCGAGCCGTGGCGCCGGTGTCGCTGCCGGCCGTGCCGCCGGTGGTGGCGGCGCCCTCGACGGCGCCGGGCGTGGTGGCCGCCGCGGCCACGGCCTGCGCCTCGGGCTCGATGCTCGCGTCGGGCGCGGCGGGGTCGGAGGCGGCGGTCGGCTCGGCCGGCGGGCCGGCGTTGGGGGTGTCGTTCGCGTTGGTCTTGGCCATGACGGGGAGGGAAGAAAAGCAAGAGGAGAGGCGCCGGACGCGGCGGTCCCGGGCCGTGGGTACACCGTCCCGCCACCCAATTGTTTCGGTGGATGGGACGCGGGCGATACGAAGAAGCCGCGAGTGCACGTATACTAGGCCATCCCTCGGCCCCTCCGCCGCCTCGTCCCCCCAACCCGCTCGGAGGAATGCCCGTCCGGCCCGTCGTCCGCCCCCGCACGGGTGCCGGCCCGCGTGCGACCCCGTCGCCCGCCGGCCCCGCGCTCGCCCGCCTCTTCGTCCTCCTCGCCCTCGCGGGCGCCCCCCTCGCCGCCGCGGCGCAGCCGGCCCCGTCGCCGACGGCGCCCGCGCCCGGCGCCCCCGCCCTCGGCCACGCCGACGACGCCTACGAGGCGGCGCGCGCGCTCTACGACGCCCGCCTCTTCGCCCGCGCCGCCGACGCCTTCGGCGGCTTCCGCGACGCCTACCCCGAGAGCCCGCGCCGCGCCGAGGCCCTCTTCTACGAGGCCGACGCCGCCCTCAACGCCGGCGACGAGGCGCGCGCCGCCGCCCGCTTCGCGCAGTTCCGCGCCGAGTACCCGGCGCACGCGCTGGCCGGCCGCGCCGCCCTCGCCCTCGGCACCTTCTTCTACGGACAGGGCCGCTACGACGAGGCCGAGGCCGCCCTCCAGGACGCCCTCCTCGTCGCCCACACCGACGCCAACGCGGCGCGCCTCCACTACCTCCTCGGGCAGACGGCCCTCGCGCAGGAGCGGCCCGCCGCCGCCGTCGCCGCGTTCGACCGCGCCGCGAGCTACACCGGCACCGAGACGGCGCCGCGCGCGCTCTACGCCGGGGCCTTCGTGCAGGTGGGCCAGGGGGAGTGGGCCGGCGCCGCCGAGCGGTTCGAGCGCCTCGCCCGCCAGTACCCCGAGAGCCCGCAGAACGCCGACGCCGGGCTCGGGCTGGCCGAGGCCTACGCCCGCCTCGGCCGCTTCGAGGAGTCGGCTGCCGAGGCCGAGCGCCGGCTCCCCGCGCTCACCGGCGACGAGCGTGCGCGCGGCGACCTCCTGCTCGGCGACGCCCTCCTCCGCCTCGGCCGCCGCGACGAGGCGCGCGCGCACTTCGAGGCCGTCCCGCCCGAGAGCCCGTACGGCCGACGCGCCCGCTTCGGCCTCGCCCGCCTCGCCTTCGACGCGGGCGACTACGCCGCCGCCGCCGAGGGCTTCGCCGCCGTCCGCGAGGGGCCGCGCGAGCCCGACGACCGCGGGCAGGACGACGCGCTCGCCCACGAGGCCTCCTTCTTCGAGGGCCTCGCGCGCAAGCAGACCGGCGACCTCGGCGAGGCCGAGCGCCTGCTGGAGGCCGCCACCGTCCGCCGCCCCGTCGGCGCCTACGCCGACGCCGCCCTCCTCGAGCTCGGGGTCCTCCGCTTCGAGCGGCGCGACTTCGAGGGGGCCGCTACCGCGCTCCGCTCGCTCGTCGACACCTACGGGACGTCGCCCTACGCGGGCGAGGCCGCCCGGATGCTCGGCGAGGCCTACGCCGCCCTCGGCGACACCCGCCGCGCGCGTGAGGCCTACGAGCTGGCCGAGCGCCTCGGCACCGCCGACCCCTCGCTCGGCGCCGAGGTGGCGTTCATGGAGGCCTACGGGCTCTTCCGCGCCGGCCGCTACAACGAGGCCGTCGCCGCCCTCGTCGCCGTCGCCGAGGACGCCCCCGCCGGGCCGCGCGCGGGCGAGGCGCTCTTCTGGGCCGGCGAGGCCGCCTTCCAGGCGCGCGACTACGGCCGCGCCGACGACCTCCTCCGCCGCCTCCTCCGCGACTACCCCGACCACCGGCAGGCCGACGCCGCCCGCTACGTCCTCGCCTGGACCCTCTTCAAGCGGCGAGACTATGCTGCCTCCGCGCGCGCCTTCGAGCAGTTCCTCTCCGCCTACACCCGCTCCGCCGAGTCCGTCCCCTACTACGCCGACGCCCTCCTCCGCCTCGGCGACTCGTACTACGCCCTCCGCCGCTTCGACGAAGCCATCGCCGTCTACAACCGCGTCGCCGGCGCCACGCCGGACCGCCAGGGCTACGACTACGCGCTCTTCCAGATCGGGCAGGCCCACGCCGCCGCCGGCCGCCCGGCCGAGGCGATGGCCCACTACGACCGCGTCCTCCGCGACTTCCCGTCGTCGCCCATCCGCCCGCAGGCCCGCTACGCCCGCGGCTTCCTCCTCTTCAACCAGGGCGACTACGACGGCGCCATCCGCGAGTACCGGCAGGTGGTCGAGCAGCACCCCGACAGCCCCATCGCGCCGAAGGCGCTCTACGGCATCGGCGACGCCCACTACAACGCCGGCCGCCTCGAGGAGGCCGTCGCCGCCTACCGCGAGGTCCTCCGCCGCTACCCGGACAGCCCCTTCGTCGCCAACGCCATCGACGGGCTCGAGTACGCCCTCGAAGGGCTCGGCCGCGGCAACGAGCTCGACGCCATCGTCGCCGCCCACCAGGCCTCCAACCCCGACCCGGCGGCGCAGGACCGCCTCCGCCTCCGCCGCGCCGAGTTGCTCTACCAGAACGGCGACTTCGAGGGGGCCGTCGTGGCGCTGGAGGCGTTCGTGCGCGAGGCGCGCGACCCCGCGCTGATCCCGCCGGCGCTGCTCACCCTCGGCAACGCCTACACCGCGCTCGGCCGGTTCACCGAGGCCGCCGCCACCTTCGCCCGCCTCGCCGACGGCTACCCGGACAGCCCGCTCCGCGCCGAGGCCGTCCTCCGCCTCGGCGAGACGCTCCTGGAGGCCGGCAACGCCGAGGGTGCCGCCGACGCCCTCGACGGCTACGAGCGCCGCTTCCCCGGCGACGCCGAGCGCATCGGCGCCGCGCTCTGGGCCGAGGCCCGTGCCCTCCGCCTCCTCGGCGACGACGCCGCGGCCGACGCCCGCATCGAGCGCCTCCTCACCGCCTACCCCGACACCGCCGCCGCCGAGGAAGCCCGCCGCGCCGCCGGCGATTGAGCGCGTACGAACGCGAGCGTGCCCGAGCGCAAGCTGCTGATCCCTATGTCCCCCCTCCTCCATCGGAATCCCCTGTCCGCGCTCCTGCGCACCTGCTCGCCTGCGCTCCTGCTCGCGCTCCTCCCGCTGGCCGCCGCGGCGCAGCCGGACGACGAGCGGCTGCCGGACCTCACGCCGTCGGTGTTCGAGATCCAGGGCGAGCTCGAGATCGACCTCCCGCAGCTCGAGCGCCAGCCGCTCTCGGGGTTCGGCCCGCCGCCGCGCTCCTACGTCGTCCCGGCCGAGCGGCAGCCGGCGACGCAGCCCTACGGCCCCCCCTTCGACGGCCTCCCGGCCCTCGCCCTCGCCGCGCCGCCCGACCCCCGGGCCGATCTCCCCGAGGGGCGGACCTTCCGCGTCGAGGTCGGCGCCGGCATCGAGGCCGCCCGCTACGCGCGGCTCGACGCCGCCGGCCGCGCCGGGCCGGCGATCCTGTTCCTCAGCGGCGCCTACGACGGCGTCGGCCCGACGGTCTCCTTCGGCGACGAGCCGCCGGACGACGACGGCGAGGTCCGCTTCGACCGCTTCGACGTGCGCGGCGGCGCCCGCTCGACGGGGGCCATCCGCGGCGGCCTCGAGGGCCGCTACGCCCGCGACGCCTACAGCCTCCCCTTCCTCGGCACCGAGTTCGAGCCCGAGCGGACGGTCAGCCACGGCGCCGTCACCGGCACGCTCGACGTGGAGGGCGAGACCCCGGCCGCCCTCCGCCTCGGCGTCGCCCGCACGAGCGCCGACGACGAGGGCCTCGCGGGCGGCGGCGGGGCGACCCCCGCCGGGCTCCGCTTCGACGGCGCGGGGCACGTCGAGGTGCTCCGGCGGCTCGTCCGCCTCGAGGGCGCCTTCGGCACGTCGTCGTTCTCCAGCGCCGTGGGCCAGGACGGCCTCTTCGACTACGAGGCCGGGCTCGTCCTCCAGGCGCACCGGCCCGGCGGCGCGGCGTTCGCCCTCGGCGTCCGCCTCCTCGGCTACGAGGTCTCCTCCGACGGCGGCGCCGGCGCCTCGACGACGGTGTTCGCGCCCGTCGCCCGCGTCGAGGTGCCGGTGGGGCTCTCGGCGCGGCTGTTCGCCTTCACCGAGCCCGGCCTCACGCAGCGCGGCTTCGCCGACCTCCTCGCCGAGAACCCCTACACCGTCCTCGCCCTCCTCGCCCCGGACGTCCACACCGTCGACGCCCAGGCCGGCGTCGAGGTGCGCGCGGGCATCGTCGGCTTCAAGGCGTACGGGGGCGCCACGTTCAGCCCCACCCGGCAGTTCTTCGAGCAGAGCGGCGGCCTCTACGCCCCCGCTTACGACAACGCCCGGGTGTTCTCCGTCGGCGCCGACGTGACGGTGGCGACGGCCTCCGGCGTCGAGGCCACGGCCGGCGTCGCCTACCGCGACGGCCAGCTCACCGACTTCGACGAGGCGATCCCGTTCTTCGCCGCCACCGTCGGCCGGCTGGGCCTGCAGGTGCCGTTCGACCGGGGGCGCGGGCGGCTCGGCCTCGCGGCCTACGGCGAGGGCAGCCGCCCCACGACGCGCTCGCCGGAGGGCCGCCCGCTCGCCGACGGCTGGGCCACGCTCACGGCCTACGGCGCCTACGAACTCGCCGGCGGGGTGAGCGTCGTGCTCCGGGGCGAGCGGCTGCTCGGCCATGCCGAGCGCTGGCCGGGCTTCCCGCAGGTGCCCTTCGCCGTGATGGCCGGCCTCCGCTTCTCCCGCTGACCCCGCTTCATCGGTGGCGCGCGTCGCCCTATTTTCCCCTACCCCCCCGAGCACCGATGGCAGACCCCGTCCGCATCCGGCCCGACCAGGCCCAGGCCCTCGCCCTCGCCGTGCGCGAGCGGCTCTTCGCCGAGGGCGCCGTGGTGCTCCCCGGCGTGGGCACCCTCCGGCGCCGCCACCAGCCCACGCGCGTCGAGATCGACGCGCAGGGGCGCCGCGTGCTCCTGCCCCCCCACCACACCGTCGTCTTCGAGCCCGACGACCGCGCCCCCGCTGGCGAAACCCACGGCTGATGGACGCGCTGCTCACGGCCTTCGCCCGGCACCTAGGCCTCCCGCCCGAGGCCGCCCGCCCCGCCCTCGACGTGCTCCTCGACGCGCTGCGCGAGGCGCTCGACGCCGAGGGTGCCGGCACGCTCGACGGCGTCGGCCGCTTCTACCGGCGCAACGGGACGGTCGCCTTCGAGCCCGACCCCACGCTGCTGGCGGCGATCAACGCCCCGTTCGCGGGGCTCCCGCCCGTCGCCCCCGCCGCACCGCCCCCGCCACCCGTCGCGGTCGCCCCCCCCACCCCCGAGGAGGTGCCCGCACCAGCCGAGGGGGAGCCCGAGGAGACGGACACCACCTCTGCCCTGTTCATGGTGCCGCTGGAGCCGGGCGCGCCCGTCGAGGACGACGACGAGCAGGCGGCGCCAGCGCTCGACGCCCCGGAGCCGGAGCGCCCCCGCACGACCGCCGAGGCGACCGACACACCCATCGCGCCCATCCCCACGGCGCCCACGATCACATCGTCCGCCGCTGAGGCCCCCGAGGCCTCGGAGGAAGACGCCTTCGCGGCGCCCGAGGAGATCCCGGTGCCGACGCCGGCGCCCGAGCCCCCCCTCCGCGACCTCTCCTCGAAGGTGGCGGGCGAGCCTCCGGTGGACGAGGAGGCGACGCCGCTCGAGGCCCCCATCGCCGTCCCCTTCGCCCCCGCCGACGCGCTGGACGAGGCGCCGCCCGCTGAGGCGGCGCCCGAGGCCGAAGGTCTCGCTCGCGAGGAGGAGACCACCGCGCCCGAGGAAGCGGCCGCCGCGCCCGAGGACGACCTCGACGCGCTCATCGCCGGGGTCTGGGCCCCCTCGGAGCCCCCCGCCCCCGACCACCCCCTCGGCGCGGCGTCCGAGCCCGTCATCGAGGACGCCGAGTACGACCTCGTCGGCGAGCCGGCGGCACCGACAGCGCCGACCGAGGAGCCTGCACCGCCCACCCCCACCGCCGTGCCTCCGGACGAGGCGGTGCCCGGGATGGGCGCCGCCCGGTCGGACGAGCTAGAACGCGGGGCCGCCGAGCGCGCTATCCCTCCACGCTTCGTCACGCCCCCCATCCCGTCGCCCGCCGTCGAGCCGGGCGGGCCGACGGAGGCCGCGCCGGCGCCGGCCCCGGCGCCGGCTTCCCGGGCCGGGCGGGAGCGCCGTCGCACGCGTAGCCTCGGCCTCTGGCTCCTCCTCCTCGTCGTGCTCGTCGCCCTCGCCGCCGTCTTCCTCTGGCCCCGCCTCGGCGGCGACGGGACGGACGAGGCGGCGGTGACGCCGTCCGAGCCCTCCGCCCCCGTCGCCACCCTCCCCGATTCCGCCGCGCGCGCCGAGGCCCCCGAGGGCGAAGCGCCTGCCCGCGGGGACACGACGCGCACGGCCACGCCGCCCCCCGGCGCTGCTGCGGAGGACGGAGCGGAAGGGGCGCCCGTCGAGCCCACGCCGCCCACCGCCGAGGCACCGCCGGAACCGGAGCCGGATGCGGGCATCCCCGCGCCGCTCCGCGGCCCCGGCGGCGTGGACCCCGCCCGCGGGGGCGCCACGTGGGTGCTCGGCTCCGGCAGCCGCGCCGGCGCCGCGCGCGACGCCGAGCGCTACCGCCAGCAGGGCTACCGCGCCGACGTCCTCACCGGCACGTCCGGCGGCCACACCGTCCACCGCGTGGTCGTGGGCCAGTTCGCCTCGTTCGAAGAGGCCCAGCGCTACCGCTCCGCGCTCCCACCCGGCGCCCCGACGGGGGCGTGGGTCCTCCGCCTCGAATAGGCGCGGCCAACGCCCGCCCCTCCTCGTCCCCCCGCCCGTGTCGTCCATGCCGCTGCTCGCCCTCCTCCTCGCGCTCCAGGACTCCCTCACCACCGTCACCGACCCCGTCACCCTCCCGCAGGCCCCCCCGATCGAGCCGACCAGCGGCCTCGACATGGTCCTCAAAGGGGGCTGGGTGATGTTCCCCATCCTCCTGCTGTCGGTGCTCGCCGTCTACCTCTTCGTCGAGCGGCTGCTGGCGCTGCGGCGGGCGAACGCGAACCCCGAGCAGCTCACGCAGACCGTCTCGCAGTACGTCCGCTCGGGCGACCTCTCCGGCGCCATCGGGTACTGCCGGGCGCAGGACAACCCCGCCGCGCGGATCATCCAGCACGGGCTGGAGCGGGTCGGCCGGCCCATCGCCGACATCAAGGAGGCCGTCGAGACGCAGGGGCGCCGGGAGACGTACAACCTCCAGAAGCGGACCGACCTCATCGCGAGCGCGGCGGCCCTCGCGCCCATGCTCGGCTTCCTCGGCACCGTCACCGGCCTCATCGAGGCGTTCCAGGCCGTGGAGCGCTACGGGGGCACCGCGGACCCCGCCATCCTCGCGGGCGGCATCTGGGAGGCCCTCATCACGACGGCGGCCGGCCTCATCGTCGGCATCCCGGCCCTGTTCATGTACAACTTCCTGACGAACCGGATCAACCGCACCGTCAACGACCTCGAGCGGGCCTCGACCGACTTCATCGACCTCCTCCAGATGCCCGCTCGCTGAGAAAGGGGAATGGGAGAGAGGGGGGGAATGGGAGACGCCGCCCTCCCCCTCTCTCCCCTTCTCCCTCTCTCCCTTCCTCAAAGCCATGCCGCTCGACTTCTCCACCGGACGCAAGCCCGTCGTCGAGTTCAGCCTCGCCAGCCTCACCGACATGGTGCTGCTGCTGCTGATCTTCTTCCTCCTCACGAGCTCGTTCAGCGTGCAGCGCGGCGTCCAGGTCACGCTCCCCCAGGTGAGCGAGTCGGCCCCGCTGGAGCAGCAGTACGTCGCCGTCACGATCACCGACGACGGGCGGTTCTTCGTGGAAGACACGGAGACGGCCGAGGACGCGCTCGTGGCGACCATCGAGGGGGTGCGCGGCGAGCGCGACGCCCTCGCCGTCTACGCCGACGAGGAGGCGACGGTGGGCCAGCTCGCCGCCGTCGCCAGCGCCGGCAGCGCCCTCGATATGCGCGTCGCCCTCGCGACGGACGTGCGGGAGGAATGATTGCCCCGAGTGGTGTGGTCCAGGGCTTGTCAGGGCCGGGGACCACCGACCGCTGACCGCCGATGGCCGCGGAGGGCTCCGAAGCCACCACGGACGGCCGACGGCGGTCGGCCGTCAACAGGCGCATCGGGCATAGGGCACAACGCGAGTCGATTACGTAACGCGTGATGGGAGACACCGTGGTAGGCTCAACCCGTTACGTGTCACGTAATCACTGCATGGTCTGGCCGCACGTCCCGAGGAGCGTGAGGAAGTAATCCGGCTGACGTCGTGAAAGGTTCAACCGGGGTGCTCCTTAAAGCGCACGGTCGGCGGGGAAGGTGTATGGGGTTTCGGGAACCCGTGGTGGGCTGAGGATATTCTGTAGGCCCCACCAACCCTACGGCGTCATGGCAGACATAGACTACGAGGTCATCTCGGCTTCGGAATTCGAGAAGCGTACGCGCGGCAAGGGCCGCGGGCGGCGCAGCCGCTACACCGATCTCGGTAAGGAGGCCGAGCGGCTCAAGGAGAACCAGGTCATCGCGATGACGGGCTCGAAGAACCAGGTCGTCAGCGTGCGGAACTTCTTCAAGCGCAACTACGGCGACGACTTCCAGGTCCGCTCCGTCGCCGGCGACGGCGACACGTACGAGATCTACGTCCAGCGCGCCGGCAAGTGACGGCGCCGCGGCGCGGCCCGCCCGTCCACCCCCGGGCGGGCCGCGCCGCTACCCGGGCTCCTTCATCCGGCCCAGCCGGCGCGGTCGAGGGAGCGGTACTGGATGGCCTCGGCGAGGTGCGCCGGCCCCACGGCCTCGGCCCCCGCGAGGTCGGCGATCGTCCGGGCCACCTTGAGGATGCGGTCGTAGGCCCTGGCCGAGAGCCCGAGGCGCACGAGCGCCTGCTTCATCAGCCCCTGCCCCGCCGCGTCGAGCGCGCAGTGGCGGCGGACGAGCGGGCTCGGCATCTGCGCGTTGGCGTGGACCCCCCGTGCCTTCGGGTCCGAGGCGAACCGGGCGCGCTGGCGCTCCCGCGCGGCGACGACGCGCTCACGCACGGCGGCGCTCGGCTCCTCGGGCGCGCGCCCGGCGAGGTCGTCGAACGGGACGGGCGTGACCTCGACGTGGAGGTCTATCCGGTCGAGGAGGGGACCTGAGATCCGTGCGAGGTAGCGCTGGACCTGTGCCGGCGCGCAGACGCAGGCCCGGCCCGGGTCGTTGAGGTGCCCGCACGGGCACGGGTTCATCGAGGCCACGAGCATGAAGCGGGCCGGGTAGCGCACCGACTGCCGCGCCCGCGCGATCACGATCTCCCCCTCCTCCAGTGGCTGACGCAGCACCTCCAGCACCGCCCGGTCAAACTCCGGCAGCTCGTCCAGGAACAGCACGCCGTGGTGCGCCAGCGAGATCTCCCCCGGCATCGGGTTCGACCCGCCCCCGCACAGCCCCGCGTTCGAGATGGTGTGGTGCGGCGACCGGAACGGCCGCGTCGCGACGAGCCCCTTCCCTGCGGCGAGGTGGCCGCCGACCGAGTGGATCTTCGTCGTCTCCAGCGCCTCGTCTGGCGTCAGCGGCGGGAGGATCGTCGGGAGCCGGCGGGCCAGCATCGTCTTGCCGGCGCCGGGCGGCCCGATCATGAGCACGTTGTGGCCGCCGGCCGCCGCCACCTCCAGCGCCCGCTTCACGTGCCCCTGCCCGCGGACGTCGGCGAAGTCGACGGCGTAGGCGGCGCGCGCGGCCTCGTCGAAGAGCGCGCCGTCCGGGCGGTAGGGCGCCCCGCGTCCGCCGTGCTCGGCCAGGAGCCGGAACGCCTCGCGGAGCGTCCGCACCGCGTACGTCTCGAGCCCCTCGACGACAGCGGCCTCGGCGGCGTTCTCGTGCGGGACGACGACGCCGCGCCGCCCGGCCGCCCGCGCGCCGACGGCCGACGGGAGCACGCCGCGGACGGGGCGGAGCGAGCCGTCGAGCGAGAGCTCGCCGAGGATGACGAGGTCGTCGAGCGCCGCCTGCTCGACGGCCTCGCCGAGGGCGGCCAGCAGCCCGAGCGCGATGGGGAGGTCGAACGCGCTCCCCTCCTTCCGCACGTCGGCC
>DATGQT010000142.1:0-2503 GCA_035304085.1 Rubricoccaceae bacterium | reverse complement strand
GGCGCTCGACGCCGAGGCCGACGCGGCCGACGCGTGGCCCGACCCCACCTTCGGCGTCGGCGTGCAGCCGCTCCCGATGCAGACGGCGCACGGGTCGCAGCGGAGCGAGTGGCGGCTGGAGCAGATGGTGCCGTGGCCCGGCACGCTCGGCCTCCGCCGCGAGGCCGCCGGCCACGCCGCCGCCGCCGCCGCCGCCCGCGCCGACGCCCTCCTCCTCGACCTCACGCTGGAGGCGCAGGAGGCGTACCACACGCTGGCGCGCGTGCAGGCCGAGGAGGCGCTCGTCCGCGCCTTCCGCAGGCGCCTCGACGCCTTCGCCGAGTCGGCCGCGGTGAGCTACGAGGTGGGGCGCGGGCCGCAGGCGGCCATCCTGCGGGCGCAGACGGAGGCGTGGCGGATGGAGGAGCGGCTCGTGCAGCTGCGCCAGGAGCAGGCCCTCGCCCTGGCCGACCTCGCCCGCCTCATGGACCGCCCCGACCTCGCCCTCGCCGTCACGGCCGGGACCGTGGTCGTCGCCGAGCCCGAGATCCAGACCGACGTCGAGGGGCTCACGGCGCTGGCCCGCCGCCTCCGGCCGGAGCTCGCCGCGCTGGAGGCCGAGCGCCGCCGGGCCGAGGCCGAGGTCGCCCTCGCCCGCAAGGCCTTCTACCCCGAGATCGGCGCGAGCGTGACCTACTTCGACATGGCCGCCACCGAGGTCCCCGCCTCCGACCACGCCCCCGCCACGACCACCAGCGGCGCCGACGCGCTGGCCGTGGGGGTGACGGTGCGCGTGCCGCTCGACCGCGCCAGCCGCCGCGCCAGCCTCGACGCCGCCCGCCTCCGCGCCCGCGAGGCCGAGACCCGGCGCGAGGCGCTCGACTCGGCCATCGAGGCCGGCATCGCCGCGCACCTCCACCACATGCACCACGAGCGCGAGACGCTGTGGGTCTACCGCAACCGCCTCATCCCGCAGGCGGCGAGCACCGCCGAGGCCACCCTCGCCGCCTACACCACGGGCCAGGCCGACTTCCTCGCGCTCCTCGACGCCGAGCGGGCGCTCTTCGAGTTCCGCCTGATGGAGGCCGAGGTAGCGTCGCGCTACGGCGTCGCCGCCGCCCGCCTCGCCCGCGCCCTCGGCCTCCCCTCGTACGAGGCCCTGAACACCGTACTGCCATGACGCGCCTTCTTTTGTTGGACGACGGGCGACGGGCGACGGACCACGGACAGAGCCGGTCCGTGGTCCGTGGTCAGTGGTCCGTCGTCCTCCTGCTCCTCCTCGCCGGCTGCGGCGGGGAGCCCGAGCCGGCCGCGCCGCCCCCGCCGCCCGCCGCCGCGACGGGCCTCGCCGCGCACGACCGCGACGGCGACGGGTACGTCTACCAGGACGCCATGCACCCGGAGGTGGTGCAGGACGAGCCCGGCCTGTGCCCCGTCTGCGGGATGGCCCTCACGCGCGTCCCCACCGGCGGCGCCGGCCGCCCCGCCGGCCTCGTCGAGATCGATCCCGTCACGCTCCAGAACATGGGCGTGCGCACGGCCGAGGTGACGCTGGAGACGCTGGAGCGGACGCTCCGCACGACGGGCACCGTCGAGGCCAACGACGCCGCGCGGACGGCGGTGACGCTGAAGGTGGGCGGGTGGATCGAGCGGCTCCACGTCAACGTCGAGGGCCAGCGCGTGCGGCGCGGGCAGCCGCTGCTGGAGCTCTACAGCCCCGACCTCGTGGCGACGCAGCAGGAGTACCTCCTCGCCCTCCGCAACCGCCAGCTCCTCGGCGGCGGCCCCGAGGCCGAGCGGCTCGTCGAGGCCGCCCGCACGCGCCTCCGCCTCTTCGACGTCTCCGAAGAGCAGGTCGCCCGGCTGGAGCAGACGGGCGAGGTGCAGCGGACGCTCACGATCTACAGCCCCGCCTCCGGGACCGTCGTGGACAAGGTGGCCGTCGAGGGGATGCAGGCGACGCCGGGGCAGGCGCTCATGCAGATCGTAGACCTCGGGACACTCTGGGTGCAGACGGCCGTGCCGGAACAGGACCTCGGCTGGGTCCGCCCCGGCGTCCGCGCCGAGATCGCGCTGCCGAGCGAGCCCGGCGTGACGACGACCGGCCGCGTGGGCTACGTCTACGACACCATGGACCCCCAGCTCCGCACGGGCACGGCCCGCGTCACCGTCGGCAACCCCGGCGGGCGGCTGAAGCCGGGGATGTACGCGACCGTCACGCTCTACGGCCCGCTGGCCGAGGCCGCCCCCACCGTCCCCGCCGACGCCGTCATCCGCACCGGCACCGAGGCCGTCGTGGTCGTGGACGAGGGCGGGGGCCGCTTCCGCCCCGTCCCCGTCGTCCTCGGCGAGGAGGCGGACGGGCGGGTGCAGATCCTCCAGGGCGTCGAGGCCGGCGCGCGCGTCGTCACCGGCGCCCAGTTCCTCATCGACTCCGAGGCCCGCCTCGCCGCCGCCGTCGGCGCCATGGCCGGGGCCGGCCACGAAGGCCACACCCCTACCCCTCCCACCCAGCCCGCCGAAT
>DATGQT010000141.1:0-20912 GCA_035304085.1 Rubricoccaceae bacterium | reverse complement strand
GATGTCGGCCGGCGGGTACAAGTTCTCGGACTACCTCCGCGCCGGGCTCCCCGTCTCGCTCACGTACGGCTCGGTGGCGCTGGGGATGATCTACTTCCTGTGGTTCTGAGGTCCGTGGTCCGTGGTCCGTGGTCCGTGGTCCGTGGTCAGTGGTCAGTGGTCAGTGGTCAGTGGTCAGTGGTCAGTGGGGCGAGGACATGGCTGGAGAAGTTCCCCTGACTCCTGTTCCCTGACTCCTGCCTTCTGTCTTCTGCCCTCTGCCTTCTGTCCCCTGACCGTGGTCCGTGCCTAAACGGCCGCCTCAGTAAGCACTTCGTGTGAGTACGCCCCCGGTGCCTTGCGGCGGCGGGGCCGTTTCGTGATTTTCCGCCGCGTACTTTCCGCTAACCCCCCTTTCCATGCTCTCCGAGGCCACCCTCAACGCCCCCCACGGCGGCACCCTCTGCGACCTCGTCCGCACCGGTGAGGCCGCCGAGGCCCTCCGCCGGGAGGCGCTCCACCTCCCCTCGATCACCCTCACCGACCGCCAGCTCTGCGACATCGAGCTCCTCCTCAACGGCGGCTTCTCCCCGCTCCGCGGCTTCCTCAACCGGGCCGACTACGACCGCGTCGTCGAGGAGATGCGCCTCGCCGACGGCACCCTCTGGCCCATGCCCATCACGCTCGACGTGGACGAGGCGACGGCCGAGGGGATCGGCGAGGGCGACCGCGTCGCCCTCCGCGACAAGACGGGCCTCCTCCTGGCCGTGATGACGGTCGAGAGCAAGTGGACCCCCGACAAGGCGCGCGAGGCGCAGGGCGTATTCGGCACCCTCGACAAGAAGCACCCCGCCGTCGGCTACCTCTTCGACCGCGCCGGCAGCGTCTACCTCGGCGGCCCCCTCGAGGGCGTCCAGCTCCCCATCCACTACGACTACACCGAGCTCCGCAACACGCCCGCCGAGCTGCGCGCCAAGCTCGAGGCGCTGGGGGCCGAGCGCGTCGTGGCCTTCCAGACGCGCAACCCCATGCACCGCGCGCACTACGAGCTCACGCACCGCGCGGCGAAGGAGATCGGCGGCAAGCTCCTCATCCACCCGTCCGTGGGGATGACGAAGCCGGGCGACGTCGACCACTACACGCGCGTCCGCTGCTACAAGGCCATCCTCAAGCAGTACCCCGAGGGCGAGGCGATGCTGAGCCTGCTCCCGCTGGCGATGCGGATGGGCGGCCCGCGCGAGGCCATCTGGCACGCCCTCATCCGGAAGAACTACGGCTGCACCCACCTCATCGTCGGGCGCGACCACGCCGGGCCGGGCAACGACTCGAACGGCCAGCCCTTCTACGGCCCCTACGACGCCCAGGAGCTCTTCCAGCGGTACGAGGACGAGATGGGCGTCCGGATGGTGGACTTCAAGCTGATGGTGTACGTCCCCGAGGACGACGCCTACATGCCCATCGACGACGCGAAGGCGCAGGGCAAGGCCTTCGAGAACATCTCGGGCACGCAGCAGCGCGAGATGCTCTACAGCGGCGCCGCGATCCCGGAGTGGTTCACCTACCCCGAGGTCGTCGCCGAGCTCCGCAAGAGCCACCCGCCCCGGAGCAAGCAGGGCTTCACGGTCTTCTTCACCGGCCTCTCCGGCTCGGGCAAGAGCACCATCGCCAACGCCCTCCTCGACCGCCTCATGGAGTACGGCGACCGCACCGTGACGCTCCTCGACGGCGACGTCGTGCGGACGCACCTCTCGAAGGGCCTCGGCTTCTCGCGCGAGGACCGCTCGACGAACGTCCAGCGCATCGGCTACGTCGCCTCCGAGATCACGAAGCACGGCGGCATCGCGCTCTGCGCGCCCATCGCGCCCTACGAGGCCGACCGGAAGGCGAACCGCGCCGCCATCGAGGCCCACGGCGGCTACGTCGAGGTCTACGTCGCCACCCCCATCGAGGAGTGCGAGAAGCGCGACGTCAAGGGGCTCTACGCCAAGGCCCGCGCCGGCATCATCAAGGAGTTCACCGGGGTCTCGGACCCCTACGAGGAGCCGACCGACGCCGAGGTCGTGCTGCCGACGCAGGAGATGAGCGTGGCCGAGAGCGTCGAGCGGGTGATGGACTACCTCGTCCGCGAGGGCTACCTCCCGGCGCAGGCCTGAGGCGGCCGTACGCGGCGCCACCCGCGCGCCCCTTCCTCTCGCCCGAGGGGAGGGGGCGCGGCGCGTCCGGCCGTAGCTTGGCCGCCCAGAACCCAATCGCCCGACCGCAGCCCTGACCGTCCACGAGACCGAGATCCCGGGCGTCCTGCTCGTCGAGCCCCGCGTCTTCGCCGACGCGCGCGGGTTCTTCCTCGAGCGCTACCACGCCGAGCGCTACCGCGCGCACGGCATCGCCGCCGCGTTCGTGCAGGACAACCACTCGCGTTCGCGGCGGGGCGCCCTCCGCGGCCTCCACTTCCAGCGGCGCCACCCCCAGGGCAAGCTCGTCGAGTGCGCCCGCGGCGCCGTCTACGACGTCGTCGTGGACCTCCGGCGCGGCTCGCCCACCTTCGGCCGCTCCTACGGCGTCACGCTCTCGGACGAGGACCACCGCCAGCTCTGGATCCCGCCCGGCCTCGCCCACGGCTTCTGCGTCCTCTCCGACGAGGCCGACTTCCTCTACAAGTGCACGGACTACTACCGCCCCGACGACGAGGGCGGTCTCGCCTGGGACGACCCCGACCTCGGCATCGCCTGGCCCGTCGAGGCGCCGCTGCTCTCGGAGAAGGACCGCCGCCTGCCGCGGCTGAAGGACCTGGGGCCGGGGGACCTTCCGGTGATTTCGGAGTTCGGAATGCGGAGTGCGGAATGAGCGAGGTCCCCTCCGCACTCCCTTCGGGAATGGCTTCGCCATCTCGCCCTCCGCGCTCCCCCCTCCCGCGCCTTCTCGTCACCGGCGCCTCCGGGCAGCTCGGCCGCGCGCTCGTAGAGGCGGCGGAGGGCGTGGCCCTCGTCGCCCTCGACCGCGCCGCGCTCGACGTGACCGACGCCGGGGCCGTGCGCCGCGCCGTCGAGGCCCACGCCCCCGACGTCGTCGTCAACGCCGCGGCGTACACGGCCGTGGACCGGGCGGAGGCCGAGCCCGAGCGGGCCTTCGCCGTCAACCGCGACGGGGCCGCGAACCTCGCGTCCGCCTGCGCCGCGGCCGGCGTCCCCCTCCTCCACGTCTCGACCGACTACGTGTTCGACGGCGCGAAGGGCACGCCCTACGTCGAGGACGATGCGCCGAACCCGCTCGGTGCCTACGGCCGGAGCAAGTGGGAGGGGGAGGAGGCCGTGCGTGCGCGGCTGGAGCGCCACGTCATCGTCCGCACCGCGTGGGTCTTCGGCGCGCACGGGCACAACTTCGTCAGGACGATCCTCCGGCTGGCCGCCGAACGCGAGACGCTCCGCGTCGTGGCCGACCAGCGCGGCTGCCCGACGGCCGCCGACGACCTCGCCCGTGCCCTCCTCGGCGTCGCGCGGGCCGTGATCGAGGTGCCCGGCCGCTGGGGCACGTACCATTACGCCGGGCAGCCGCCGACCTCGTGGTACGGCTTCGCGGAGGCCGTCGTCGAGGAGGCCCGGATGTGGCGCTCCCTCGCCGTCAGGGACGTCGTCCCCATCCGCACCGACGAGTACCCGACGGCGGCGCGCCGCCCCGCCGAGGTCGCGCTCGACTGCGCCAGGATCGAAGCGGCGTTCGGGATCGCAGCGGCGCCGTGGCGTCCGGCCCTCGCGCGCGTCGTGGCGCGGCTCCTCCGTTGACGCGTTGAACGTGTAACGTTGAACGTGTAACGTTGAACGTAGAACGTGTATCGTTGAACGCGTCACACCGTCATGCGGGCGCCGTCGGCGTCGAGCGAGCGGCGGGCGGCGTCGAGGAGGCGGACTACGGCGAGGCCGTTGCGGCCGTCGGTCCGCGGCGCGCGCCCCTCGCGGACGGCGGCGACGAACTCCTCGCACTCCAGGCGGAGCGGCTCGTCGGCCTCGACCTTCGGGATCACGATGTCGCCCGAGCGCACGCTGATGGCCTCGGCGTACCCTGTGAAGGCGCCCTCGGTCACCTCGGCGCCCTTGTCGTAGATCCGCACCTTCTCCGCCGGCGCCATGTCGTCCACGACGGCCATGCGGCGGCTGCCGACGACGGTGGTCCGGCGCACCTTGTGGGGGTCGAGCCACGAGGTGTGGAGGTGGGCGAGGGCGCCGTCGGCGAAGTGGACCGTCGCGAAGACGACGTCCTCGACGCCCGCCTGGAGGTAGGCCTGCCCCTGCGCCGCTACGGCCACCGGCGGCGCCTCGACGAGGGCGAGGGCCACGGCGAGGTCGTGCGGCGCGAGGCTCTCGAACGCGTTCTCGCGCCGGCGCACCACGCCGAGGTTGACGCGGACGCTGTAGAGGTAGCGGATCTCCCCCAACTCGCCCGCACGCACGAGCTGCTCGACGTACCGGAACGCCGGGTGGTAGAGGAGGAGGTGGCCCACCATGAGGCGGAGGTCCCGCTCGGCCGCGATGGCGACGAGGCGCTCGGCCTGGTCGGCCGTCTGCGCCAGCGGCTTCTCGACGAACACGTGCTTGCCGGCGCGCAGCGCCGCCTCGGCCAGCGGGAAGTGCTGCGGCGTCTCCGTCGCGATGACGACGGCCTCGACGCGCTCGTCCTCGATCACGTCCTCGAAGCGGGCGGTCGTGGCGAGGCCGGGGTAGCGCTGCCCCACCTCCCCCAGCGCTGCCTCCTTCACGTCGCACGCCCACACCACCTCGGCACCGGGGAGCGCGACGAGGTTGCGGAGGAGGTTCTTCCCCCACGCGCCGAGCCCCACCTGGGCGAGCTTCACCGGTGCCGTGTAGACGAACGACGACATGGGGGCGATGCGTGCTCCGTGTTACGTGATGTGTGGGCGTACTGGCGCCTCCCCCTCACGCAGCTCGTATCGCAAGCAGGGGCGGAGGCCACCGAGAACGCTGTCACCGTCTCTGCTGTCCGGAAGTCCACAGGCCGGGGGAACGGAAAGGGTCTGAAGCTACGCACAGGCGCGCTCAACGGGCCCCGCACGGCCGCGCCACGCCCGTTTCGAGGACTTCCGCGATGATCTCGGCGTCGAGCGCCGGGAGGGGTACGGGCGGGGTGGGAGCGGGCGCGAGCGGGTTGAGGCGGAGGTGCCACCAGCCCACGTCGCGCCACGCCCCGGCCTTGAAGCCGACCGCCGGGTAGCGGGCGGCGAGCCGGAAGCCGAGCGCCTCGTGCAGCCCCACGCTCGCGTCGTTGGGGAGGGCGATGCCGGCGTAGACGTTCACGTACCCCTGCGCCCGGAGCAGGGCGAGCAGCGCCGCGTAGAGCGCCCGCCCGATCCCGCGCCGGTGCGCCGCGGGCGCGACGTAGACGGAGACCTCGACCGACCACCGGTAGCCGGCGCGGCTCCGGTGCGGACCCGCGTAGGCGTAGCCCAGGAGCTGCCCATCGCCTTCGCCGACGAGCCAGGGGAAGCCTTCGAGCGTGCGCGCGATGCGCCCGGCCACCTCCGCCGCGTCCGGCGGCACGCCCTCGAACGAGGCGTGGCCGTCGCGGACGGCGGGGGCGTAGAGGGCGGCGACGCCGGGGGCGTCGGCGGGGGTGGCGAGGCGGAGGGCGAGCGCCACGGTCAGCGCGTCAGCCCGGGCGGGACGCCGTCCGGGTACAGCTCCGCGATGGCCTCCTCGATCCGCGCGATCCGGTTCTCCGGGTTGGGGTGGGTCGAGAGGAACTCCGGCCCGCGGGCGCCGCCGCCGGCCTGCGCCAGCTTCGCCATCACCGAGGCCATCGCGCGGGGGTCGTAGCCGGCCTCGGCCATGAAGCGGACG
Organism: Rubricoccaceae bacterium; assembly: GCA_035304085.1. Lineage (GTDB taxonomy): Bacteria > Bacteroidota > Rhodothermia > Rhodothermales > Rubricoccaceae > DATGQT01. Next base: position 15,084 of record DATGQT010000141.1, on the reverse strand, counting down.
CCGAGGCGGTCGGCCTCGAGCTCGTCCTCGCGGCCGTACCGCATGTTGATGGCCTGCCCGATGAGGAGGGCGATCTGTGAGGAGGCGGCCGATCCGGGGTCGTCGGGGTCGTAGGCGGCGATGGCGGCGGCGCTGGCGAGGCCCTGCGTGAGCTGCGCCTTCGCCATCTGCTCGGCCGAGTGCCGCCCGACGACGTGGCCGATCTCGTGCGCGAGCACGCCCGCCAACTCGCCCTCCGTCGGCTGGAGCGCCCGCACGAGCCCGGCGGTCACGTTGATCTGCCCGCCGGGGAGGGCGAAAGCGTTGACGGTCTGCGGATCGGCGAGGAGGTGGAAGTCGAAGTATCCGGCGTAGGGGGTGGTGCCGGCGGCGCTCTCGCGGACGATGCGCTCGCCGAGGGCTTCGAGCGCCTCCTGGTCCTGCGGGCTCGCGTACTCGCCGCCGTGCTGGGCGGCCAGCTCCGGCTGCGCCTGGAGGCCGAGCGCGATCTCCTGGTCCGCGTTCATCCCCACGCGCTGCGCCTCGCCCGTGACGGGGTTGTCCTCGACGGTCGTCGTGGCGAAGTAGGAGACGACGGCGATGACGGCGACGATGAGGCCGGCGATGAGGCGGCCTCCGCCGCTTCGGCCGCCGCGCCCGGTACGGATGAGCATGGGGGAGGGGAGCAGGTGCGAGGGGCGGCGGTGCTACGCCGCGCGCCCCTCGCCGGCTCCCGGGAACGTCGAACGTCGAACGCGAGCGGCGAACGGAGGAAGCGTCCGGCGCTCGTCGAGAGGCGCTACCCCGTCGGGATCGGAGCGGGGCGGCGGGCGTTCGGGGCGAAGGTACCCTCACCCTCGCTCGCCCCACGATGCTCCTCCTCGCGCTCAGCCCGCTCCCCGAGGGCTACGGCACCGGCCTCGAATGGATGCCCGTCGCCAGCGTCCTCATCCCGTTCGTCCTCCTGATCCTGCTCCTCTGGTACGGCAGCCGGAATACGGTGTGACCGGCGGGTGATGTGTCACGCTCGACGTCGAGCGCGCACCGCCTCAACAGAGAAGCCGCGCCCGAATGCTCCGGCGCGGCTTCCCTGCTTGGGGAAGGGCGAGCGGGCTCAGCCGTCCGTCATGCCGTTGGTGCCGCCTTCGGCGGCGCCGTCGAGCTCGCGGAGGTAGTGCTCGGCCCAGCCGCTCCAGGCGCCGTTCCGCGCCTGCTCGAAGGCCGCCCGTGCGCCCTCGGTGTCGCCGGCGCCCTGGCGCGCGAGGCCGAGCTCGATGTAGTAGGCGGACATGTCGTCCTGCCCCTCGTTCACCTCGATGGCCTGCTCGGCGTAGCGCGTGGCGTCCTCGTAGTTGCCGAGGACGTTGTGGACGCGGGCGAGCTGGTAGGGGAGCTGGCCGGCGTCGACCTCGCCGGCCTCCGCCTGCTCGAGGAGGGGGAGCGCCTCCTGGGCGGTGGCCTGCGGGAGCGGGTTGGCCGCGAGGAGGCCGAGCGCCCGGTTGTACAGGATCATCCCCACGGCGCGCCGCGCCGCCGTCGCCGTCTCGGCGTCCGCGTCGGCCTCGGAGAGGCGGATGGCCTGCTGGAACGCCTCGACGGCCTCGTCCTCCCGGTCGAGCTGGACGAGGGCGAGGGCGCGGCCGTAGGCGTTCCGGCCGTTGGTGGAGTCGAGGGCCAGGCCCTCCTCGAACTTGGCGAGGGCGCCCTCGTAGTCCTCCTGCCGGAGGAGGTCGTTCCCCTCGTTGAAGCGCCGGCGCGCGTCGTTCTCGGGGGTGCGGACGACGATGGTGTCGGGGGGCGGGGGGGTCTCCTGGGCGTACGCCGGGGTGGCGCCGAAACCGACGGCGGCCACGAGCGCGGCGAGGGCGGCGGTACGAAGCATAAACCTCCTGGTTGTTCGGTGTGAGCGGGACGGCTGTAGATGCGCGAGCAGGCCGCGGGTTGCCGCGTGCACCGCATTTTTGCACTACGGGTGCGAAGACTGTGCCGGGGCGGCCAGGGCCGGTATAACGCCCGTATCGGCTCGGAAGTGTGCAGCGGTGTGGACGGTGCCCCGCCCGGGCGCCGCCCCGGCCCTCAGAAATTGGGGGCCACCCCCACCTCCTGCGAGAACGCCTCGACGACGTGCACGGCCTCGGCCGGGTCGTCGGTGACGGTGAGGAGGCCGAGGTCGGGCTCGGCGATGTTGCCGGACTCGAGCATCATGGCGCGGAGCCAGCCGAGCAGGCCGCCCCAGAATTCCGTCCCCATCAGGACGACGGGGAAGCGCGCGGTCTTCCCCGTCTGGATGAGCGTGAGGCTCTCGAAGAGCTCGTCCATCGTGCCGAACCCGCCGGGCAGCACGATGAACCCCTGCGCGTACTTCACGAACATCGACTTCCGGGCGAAGAAGAAGTCGAACTGGATCGCCTTGTCGGGGTCGACGTAGGGGTTGACGCGCTGCTCGTGGGGGAGCACGATGTTGAGGCCGACCGAGACGCCGCCGGCCTCCTGCGCGCCCCGGTTGGCCGCCTCCATGATGCCCGGCCCGCCCCCCGTGATGACGGCGTACCCGTGCTCGACGAGGAGGCGGCCCACCTCCCGGCCCATCTCGTAGTACGGCGTGCCCGGCTTCGTCCGCGCGCTCCCGAAGACGGAGACGCTGGGGCCGATCTCGGAGAGCCGCTCGAACCCCTCGACGAACTCGCCCATGATGCGGAAGATGCGCCAGGTGTCGCGGATCCGCGTGGCCTGCCACTCGGCCTGCTCGGCCGGTGACATCTTCTTCTGGGCCTGGTAGGGGGTCTCCTGCGGGATGTGGGAGTCGGGCATCGCGTCGAAAAAAAAGCGGCTCCCGGCCGATGGGGGCCGGGAGCCGGGAAGATACCGGCCGGAGCCGGTGGGGTTCACCCTCGGGGCGTCAGTTGCCGTACTCGCTCTGGAGGCCCTGGCGGTACTCCTCGTTCGCGTAGATCGCGATCTCGACGCGGCGGTTCTCGGGCGAGGTGCCGGGGATGCCCGGGAGCGGGTCGGTCTCGCCGCGGCCGAAGGCCTGGAGGCGGTACGACTCGACGCCGAGCGAGACGAGGTAGTCGCGGACGGCGGCGGCGCGGCGCTCGCTGAGGCCCTGATTGTACTGCGCCGAGCCGTCGGTGGAGGCGTGCCCGACGATGACGGCGTCGTGGTTGTCGTAGGTGCGGAGGCTCGAGGCGAGGTCGGCGAGGTCGGCGCGGACGCCAGGCCGGAGGTTCGCGCTGTCGAAGTCGAACAGGAGCGCGTTGTCGAAGCGGATGGCGATGCCGGCGGTCTCACCCGTCTCGGGGTTGGTGACCGTCTCGACGGTGGCGTTCTCGAGCTCCTCGTCGAGCTCCTCGGCCTGCTGCTCCATCTGGCGGCCGATGATGGCGCCGGCGGTGCCGCCGACGGCCGCGCCGATGATGGCGCCGCGGGCCGTCGAGCCCGTCGCGCGGCCGATGACGCCGCCGACGACGGCGCCCGCGCCCGCGCCGATGACGGCGCCCTGGGCGGTTCTGCTCGTCCCGCAGCCGGTCTGCGAGACGCTGATCAGGAGGAGGAGTGCGAGGGGGAGCGCGGCGAGGCGCGTACGATAGCGGTTCATGGCAGTGGGATGCGGTGGGTGGCGGGGGGAAGAGGCGGGGAGGGGCCCCGTTGAATGGCGGGGCGGGGCTTTCAAGTTCCGTTCCATCTCGCGAGGGCGGTCAGAACGGCCGAGCGGGGCGGTTTCTTGCACCCTCCGTGTCGCCTCTGGACGCCCAGCAGGGGCGCGGAGGGCCAGGGCACGGAGGGGGCCACCCCGGAAGCCGCCGCCGTGAGGGCGCAGGTAACGGCCCGTCACCCGGTCAGGTGCCGTCGGACAGGAAGTCGGTCATGAGGAACGGGGGGGCCGGTCGCGGCGGAGGGAACCGGCGGCCGACGAGCCGGCGCCGGGCGCTGTGCCGGAGCGCGTGGCGCACGCGCAGCTCGTCGGCCCACTCGGGGAAGGGGAGGCGGAACGGGGCCTCGCCGCCGTCGAGGTCGGGGAGGGAGGTGCGGAGGGCGGCCTCACAGCGCGCGTACCCGTGGTTCTCGAGCACGGCCCGCTCGGCGTCGGAGAACCCGTCGAGGTCGGTGCGGATGCCGGCGAGGACCTCGGCGGCGAGGGCGTCGGAGTAGCCGTCGAGCGCCTCGTCGCCGCCCGCGGACGCACCGCCGATGCCCCAGTAGGCCCCGCGCCGCCGGCCCTGCCGGAGCGCGGCGAGGAGGTGGGCCCGGCGGAGCACGCCCACCTGCCCCTGCAGGATCTCGGCGTAGCGGACGAGCTCGCCCGCGCGTCCGCGGGTGGCGAGGCGGCGGAACGGGGCGCCGCCGTCGGAGACGAGGAGGACCGTGTGGCGGGCCGAGAGGGCCGGCTGCAGGCCGAGGTTGTCGTAGAGCCCGCCGTCGGTGAGGTCGATGCGGGCGGCGAGCTCGGTGTAGCGGGCCGTCCAGCGGCGGACGCCGCGGAGCCGCTCGGGCGCGAAGCGCAGCCGCATCGGGCGGAACAGCGGCGGGAAGCACGCCGAGGCCGCCACGGCGCGGGCCACCGTCCAGCGCGCCGAGCCGCCGGGGTGCTGAGGGCTCGCGTAGCCGGCGCGGTCGCTCCCCACGCGGTCCCGCTCGAACACCCAGTTCGTCCCGAAGTTGAGGTCGGTGGCGTTGAAGACGAAGCGGGGCCGCTCGGGGAGGGCGTCGAGGCCGCGGGCCGAGAGGCGGCGGCCGTAGAGCGCACGCATTCCCTCGACGAGCGAGCCGTGGAGGAGGGCCCGGAGGGCCAGCCCCCGGCGGAGGTTCGAGGCCGCGAGCGCGCGGAAGGGGTCGGCCACGACGGCGTCGAAGAGGTCGGTGTCGAGGCCGGCGCCCGCGTCGGGCCAGGGGCGGAGGCGGTCGGCGAGGAAGGCGGCGAGGATGGCGCCGCCGGAGACGGCGGAGACGAGGTCGAGGCGGGCGAGGAGGCCGCGCTCGGCGAGGCGGCGCACGGCGCCGAGGTGGAAGAGCGCCGCGCGGAGGCCGCCGCCGGAGAGGCAGAGCGCGAGGCGTCCGGCGTCGGGGTGTGCAGGAGGACGGGGGGGAGCGGGCATGACGACGGGGCGGGGAACGAGGGGCCTCTCAATCTCCCCGTGCCTGCTGTCTGGTCCTGCCGCCCGCGCGTTCATCCTCCCGTCGCCGCGGCGCCCGTCCGAGCGTCACCGCTGCCGTGACAGGGCCGTCGCGCAGGCGCTACACACGCGCTCAGTCGAGCAGCCCGTGATCGAGGGCGTAGCGGACCAGCTCCGCCTCCCGCGCGAGCCCCATCTTCTCGAACACCCGCGCCCGGTAGGTGCGGACCGTGCTCGGGCTGAGCGCGAGGCTCCCGGCGATCTCGGGCATCGTGTGGCCGAGGGCGAGGAGGCGCAGGACCTGGAACTCGCGCTGGCTCAGGCGCTCGTGCGGGAGCGCGTGGGCGGGACGGTGGAGTTGCGCCACGAGCGCCTCGCGCACCGCCGCCGACACGACGTGCTCCCCCCGGGCTGCCGCCCGCGCGGCCTCGACGACGGCCGCCGGCGCGGCGTCGCGGCCGAGGCAGCCGGCCCCGCCGGCCCGGAGCACGCGGAGCGCGAAGTCGGACGTGGGGCGGGCGGCGAGGACGAGGACGGCCGTCTCGGGCCGCTCCTGCCGCACCCGCACGACGCCCTCCAGCGGGTCGAGGTCGGGGAGGTCGGCGGCGAGGACGAGGGCGTCGAAGCCGCCGGCGCGGACGGCGCGGAGGGCGGCCTCGCCCGTGTCGGCCTCGGCGAGGACGCGGAGGCCGGGGGCCGCGTCGAGCACGCGGCGGAGGCCCTCGCGGTAGACCGGCTGCGCGTCGGCGAGGAGGAGGCGGGCGATCCGATCCTCCGCCACCCGCCTGCCCGCGCGCCCCGCGCACGGGTCCGGCGACGCCCCGTTCGTCGGCGCGTCGCTCGCACCCGATGGGGTGGGGCGTGGGGAGACGGAGCGGGAGAGGCGGGACATGGGGCGGGGGAGGGGCGCCCGGCAAGGGTCGGCCCGGGGCGCTGACACCGGCCCGTCGTTCGTCCTGCGGGCGTTATGGACGAGAGGCCGCTCCGCGCCGGTGTGAGGGACGGGTAAAGGATGCGCCGCGGCCGATCCGGCGCGGGCGGCGTGCGTATCCTTGCGCCCCTGCGAATCGCACCGTCTCGCCCCTCCGCATGAAGCTCATCGTCCCGATGGCGGGCCGCGGCACGCGGCTCCGCCCCCACACCCACGTCACCCCCAAGCCGCTCCTCCCCGTCGTCGGCCGCTCGATGGTCGAGCGGATCGTCGAGACGTTCGCCGGCGTGCTCCCGCGCGGGCTCGACGAGGCCGTCTTCGTCCTCGGGCCCGACTTCGGCGACGAGGTGCGCCGTCAACTCGCCGACATCTGCGCGCGCCACGGCCTGGAGCCCCACTTCGCCGTGCAGGAGCGGGCGCTCGGCACCGGCCACGCCGTCCTCCAGGCCGGCGAGCACCTCGACGGCGAGTGCGTCGTCGTCTTCGCCGACACCCTCTTCGCCATGGACGCCGCGCCCGACCTCGACGCCGACGCCGTCGTCTGGGTCAAGCACGTGGACGACCCCCGCCGCTTCGGCGTCGTCGTCAAGGAAGGCGACCGGATCACGGCCTTCGTAGAGAAACCGCAGGAGCCGATCTCGCACGAGGCCATCATCGGGATCTACTACGTCCGCGACGGGGCCACGCTGCGCCAGGAGCTCCAGTACCTCCTCGACCACGACGTGACCGGCGTCGGCGGGGAGTACCAGCTCACCGACGCGCTCGACCGCATGCTCAAGGCCGGGCAGACGTTCAAGACCGCCTCCGTCTCCGCGTGGCTCGACGCCGGCACCATCCCGGCCCTCAAGGAGACGACGCGGGTGGTGCTCGGCCAGGAGGGCGAGGCGCGGCAGGAGGGGCGTGTCGAGAACAGCACGCTCATCGAGCCCGTCTTCGTCGGCCCCGAGGCCGTCGTGCGCGACTCCGTCGTCGGGCCCTTCGTGGCGATCCACGGGAAGGCCACCGTCACCGGCTCCTCGGTCAGGAACACGATCGTCTTCGGGGGGGCGACCGTCGAGCAGTCGGCGCTGGACGACGCCGTCGTGGGCCACCACGCGCGCGTGCGCGGCTTCGCCGGGAGCCTCAACATCGGCGACCACGCGACGGTGGGGGTGGAGGATTGAAGGACCGGATCATCGGGTGATCGGATGACCGGATCTGGCGTTGAACCCTCCGATCATCCATGACCCGATCTCCCGATCATCCGATGCAACTCGTTCCCCCCGACGCCGGGCAGCGCCTCGGCTTCGACGTCCTCCGCGCCCGGCTCCTCGGGCACAGCCGCACGCCCTACGGGCGGGAGCGGTTGGAGGCGCTCGCGCCTTCGGCCGAGCGCGCCGAGGTGGCGCGGCGGCTCGAGGCGGCGGGCGAGATGCAGGCCGTCCTCGGCTTCGACGACCCCTTCCCCCTCGGCGGCGCCGACGACCTCCGCCCGCTCCTCAAACGCATCGCCCCCAAGGGCGCCTACGCCGACGGCGAGGAGCTGGCCGCCGTGGCGCGTGTGCTCCGCCAGCTCCGCGCGCTCCACGCGTACCTCAAGGGCAGGCAGGCGAAGTACCCCGCGCTCTGGCGCATCGGCGGCGAGATCGTCGTGCTGAAGGAGCTGGAGGAGCACGTCGAGCGGACGGTGGACGAGGTGGGGCGGGTGAAGGACGACGCGAGCCCGGAGCTGGCCCGGATCACGCGCCAGCTCGCCGAGCGCGAGGGCCGCCTCCGCGAGACGCTGATGCGCGCCCTCCGCGCCGCCATCGCCGAGGGCTGGGCCACCGAGGAGCAGCCGACGATCCGCGGCGGGCGCGCCGTCATCCCCGTCCGCGCCGAGGCGAAGCGGAAGGTGCCGGGGTTCGTCCACGACGTCTCGGCCTCGGGGCAGACCGTCTACATCGAGCCGGCGAGCGTGCTCGACCTCGGCAACGAGATCCGCGAGCTGGAGGCCGAGCGGCGCCGCGAGGTCGAGCGGATCCTCCGCGAGGTCACGGGCCACCTCCGCCATCACCGTACCGACGTCGAGGCCGGGCTGGAGGCGCTCGGAAGGCTCGACCAGCTCGCCGCCGTCGGCCGCCTCGCCAACGAGCTCGACGCCCTCGCGCCCGCGCTCAACGACGACGGCCTCGTGCGGCTCGTCCGCGCCCGGAACCCCGTCCTCCAACTCCACTTCAGCCGCGAGGCCGAGCGCCGGAGGGAGGCCGGCGAAGGGGAGGCGAAGCCGCGCACGGTCGTCCCCCTGGATCTGGAACTGGGCGGCGACTACGTCACCCTCGTCATCACCGGCCCCAACGCGGGCGGGAAGTCGGTGGCGTTGAAGGCCGTCGGCGTGCTGTGCCTGATGGCGCAGTGCGGGATCCCCGTCCCGGCCGCGCCCGGCACCACGCTCCCCGTCTTCACCCGGCTCTTCGTGGACCTCGGCGACCAGCAGTCCATCGCCGACGACCTCTCGACGTTCACGAGCCACCTCCAGAACATCCAGCGGATGCTGGAGGACGCCGACGACCGCTCGCTCGCCCTCATCGACGAGGCGGGCACGGGCACCGACCCCGCCGAGGGCGGCGCGCTCGCCGAGGCCGTCCTCCGCCGACTCACCCGGCGCGGCGTGCGCACCATCGCCACCACGCACCACGGCACGCTCAAGGCCTTCGCCCACCAGACGCCCGGCGTCGAGAACGGCTCGATGCAGTTCGACCGCGAGACGCTCGCGCCGACGTACCGCTTCCGCGCGGGCGTGCCCGGCTCCTCCTACGCCTTCGAGATCGCGCAGCGCGTGGGGCTCGACCGGCCCGTCGTGGACGAGGCGCGGCGGCTCGTGGGCGAGGGGAAGGCCGCGCTAGAGGACCTCATCGCCGAGATGGAGCGGCGGACGGCCGAGGCCGCGGCGACGTATGCCGAGGCGGAGCGGCGCGCCGCCGAGGCCGAGCGCCTGCGGAAGGACTACGAAGAGCGGCTCGAACGCATGCGGGCCGAGCGCGACCGGCTCCGCGCCGAGGCGCTGGCCCAGGCCGAGCAGATCGTCCGCGAGGCCAACGCGCTGGTCGAGAACACCATCCGGGAGATCCGCGAGGCCGAGGCCGAGAAGGAGGCGACGAGGGCGGCGCGCGAGCGGCTGGAGGCCTTCCGCGAGACGGTCGAGAAGCGGCACCAGAAGGTGCGCGGGCGGGAGCGCGCGCGGCAGCGGCGGCAGGCCACGGCCGCCGCACCCGTCGCCGCCGGCCCCATCGCGCCGGGCGACCAGGTCCGCCTCGACGGCGGGCAGGCCGTGGGCGAGGTGCTGGCGCTCGAAGGCAGGGAGGCCGTCGTCGCCTTCGGCCAGATGACGACGCGGGCGAAGCTGGACCGGCTGGCGAAGGTGGGCGGGCCGCGCGCGCAGCGCGTCGAGGTCCGGGCGCCGCGCTCGGGCGCCGCCGCCGACCTCGCCGTCGTCCACGCCCGCACGCGGATCGACGTGCGCGGGCAGCGCGTCGAGGAGGCGGTGCCCGAGGTGATGCGGCTCGTGGACGAGGCCGTCGCGGCCGGCGTCTACCGCGTCGAGATCCTCCACGGCAAGGGGACCGGGGCGCTCCGCCAGGCCATCCGCGAGCACCTCGCCGCCCGCCCGGACGTGGCCTCGTTCGACTCCGCCCCCTGGAACGAGGGCGGCGACGGCGTGACGGTCGCGATGCTCGGGTGAGGGTCAGAGGTCAGAGGTCAGAGGTCAGAGGTCAGAGGTCAGAGGTCAGAGGTCAGAGGTCAGAGGGGCAGGGACATGGCCGGAGAAGTTCCCCTGACTTCTGTCCTCTGTCTTCTGTCCCCTGATCCTCCGCGTGCGCTGCGAGGCGTAAGTTCTTCGCGCCTCACCTCCCTCCGGCCCCTACACCCGCATGGTCCCCCACTCCGTAACCCCGCACGACGGGAAGCTCCTCGTGCTCACGCCCGGCCTCGGCGCGGTGGCGACGACGTTCATCGCCGGCGTCGAGCTGGTCCGGCGCGGGCAGGCCCGGCCCTTCGGCTCGCTCTCGCAGATGCAGACGATCCGGCTGGGCCGGCGCTCCGAGAACCGCAGCCCGCTCGTCCGCGACTTCTGCGACCTCGCCCCGCTCGACGACCTCGCCTTCGGGGGGTGGGACGTGTTCGACGACGACGCCTTCGACGCCGCCCGCCGCGCCGACGTCCTCGACGCCGGGCACCTCGCCCCGCTGGAGGACTTCCTCCGCACCGTCCGCCCGATGCCGGCCGCCTTCGACCGCGCGTACGTCCGCCGCCTCGACGGGCCGAACGTGAAGCAGGCGGCGACGAAGTGGGACCTCGCCGAGGCGCTGCGCGAGGACATCCGACGGCGGATGGACGAGACGGGCGCGGCGCGCGCGGTGATGGTGTGGTGCGGCTCCACCGAGGTCTACCTCCGCCCGGCCGCGTGCCACGCGTCGGTGGAGGCGTTCGAGGCGGGGCTGCGCGCGAACGACCCGGCCATCGCCCCGTCGCAGCTCTACGCCTACGCCGCGCTCCGCGAGGGCGTCCCCTACGCGAACGGCGCGCCCAACCTCTCGGCCGACGTGCCGGCCCTCGAGCAGCTCGCCGAGGCCAACGGGGTGCCCATCGCCGGGAAGGACTTCAAGACGGGCCAGACGCTGATGAAGACGATCCTGGCCCCGGGCATGAAGGCGCGCATGCTCGGCATCAGCGGGTGGTTCTCCACCAACATCCTCGGCAACCGCGACGGCGAGGTGCTCGACGACGCCGACAGCTTCAAGGCGAAGGAGGTCACGAAGTCCGGCGTCCTCGACTCCATCCTCCAGCCCGACGTCTACCCCGAGCTCTACGGCGACCTCTACCACAAGGTTCGCATCAACTACTACCCCCCGCGCGGCGACGCCAAGGAGGGGTGGGACAACGTCGACATCTTCGGCTGGCTCGGCTACCCGATGCAGATCAAGGTGGATTTCCTCTGCCGCGACTCCATCCTCGCCGCGCCCATCGTCCTCGACCTCGCGCTGTTCCTCGACCTCGCCCGCCGCGCCGGGCGGAGCGGCGTCCAGGAGTGGCTCTCGTTCTACTTCAAGAGCCCGCACGTCGAGGAGGGGCACGTCCCCGAGCACGACCTGTTCATCCAGCACTTCCGCCTCAAGAACACGCTCCGCGTGATGATGGGCGAGGAGCCGCTGACGCACCTCTCGGAGCACTACGCGCGCTACGAGAACGAGGCGCCGTGAGCGGGGCGGACGCGGCCGGGCGCACGGGGCTGGTGCTGGCGGCGGGCTTCGGCTCGCGCCTGGCCGGCGCCGTGCCCGAGACGGCGCTCAAGCCGCTGACGCCGGTGGCGGGCACGCCGCTCCTCGTGCGCACGCTGCGGAGCCTCGAACGGGCCGGCTGCACGCGCGCCGTCGTCGTCCTCGGGCACGGGGCGGAGGCCACGCGCGCCGGCATCGCGGCGGCCTACACGGGGCCGCTCGCCCTCGCGTTCGTCGTCAACCCGAGGTACGACCTCGCCAACGGCGTCTCCGTCCTCGCCGCACGCCCCCACCTCGACGGCCCCTTCGTCCTCACGATGGCCGACCACGTCGTGGGCGACGAGGTGATGGACCTGGCCCGCGGCCACGTGCCGGAGCCGGGCGGCGCGACGCTGCTCGTGGACTACAAGCTCGACACCATCTTCGACATGGACGACGCGACGAAGGTGCGCGTCGAGGCCGGCCGCGTCGTCGCCATCGGCAAGGACCTCGCGGGCTTCAACGCCGTCGACACCGGCGTCTTCGTCTGCACCGACGGGCTGCTGGACGCGCTCGAGGCCGTCTACCACGAGCGCGGCGACGCCTCGCTCTCCGACGGCGTCCGCCGCCTCGCCGCCGCCGGCCGCATGGCCGCGCTCGACGTCGGCGATGGGTTCTGGCAGGACGTGGACACGCCCGCGATGCTGGCCCACGCCGAGGCCGTGCTCCGCGCGCACGCCCTCAGGCGCCGGGGAGCGTGAGGCCGGCCTCGGCCAGTGCTCGGGACAGGAGGTCCGACACGCCGAGCGCGGCGGCCCACCGGTGCAGGTACGGCCCGTCGAGCGCCTCGCTCTGCACCTTCAGCACGCCGAGGACGTCGTGCCACTGCCGCTCGGAGACCTCGTCGCCCATCCGGTACCAGAGCAGCTTGTGCAGCACGATGTCCTCGGGCGTGCCGAGCACGAAGGGGAGGGCCTCGGAGGAGCGGCGCTGGGCCCGCGCGCGCCGGAACGCCTCCCGGTCGTAGGCCGTGGCCTTGACCACGAACACGTCCGCCTTGAGCATGGTGGCGAGGTGGATCACGTTGAACGACGACCGGTGCGCCAGCGCCTCGGCGATCATCGGGGCCGAGACGTAGTAGTCGTCTTCGAGGAGGCGGACGAGCGGCGCGACGTGCTCCAGCCGCAGGTCGGCCACGAGGTCCACGTCGAGGGTGGTGCGCGGCAGGCCGTAAGCCGAGCTGGCGACGGAGCCGGCCAGGAAGTAATCCACGCCGAGGCGCTCGAACGCGGCGACCAGCGCGCGGGTGGCCGCCAGGAGGTCCGGGTCGGGGTGGCTCACCGGCGGGCGTCGAGGTAGGCGCGGAGGTCGCAGGCCAGCGCCTCGCCGTAGCGGAGGGCAACCGCCCGGAGGCGCCGCTCGCGCTCGGGGAGGTCCGGGTGTCGTCGCCGGAGGGCCTCGGCCGAGAGGTCGAGCGCTTGCTGGGTCAGGCCGAAGGTGAGGGCGAGGCGGCGTGCCGTGCCGGCCTCGCGCAGGAGCCGGAGCCGGACCCGCTCGGCGTCGGGGTGGGTATCGTCGAGAGCGGGCATCGCGCGCAGCGGTGGGAGAGCAAGCTACGGTACGTCGGCCGAGGTCGCCGGGGCGCGCCTCGGGCGGGCGCGCTGACACCCCGTCGTCAGCCGGGGCGCCGATCCTCCCGGACTTCACCGGCCGGAGCGCCGCAGGCGGAACGGTCCGCCGTCGCCCCGGTTCGAGCCCGGTTAGCCCCCGCCCTCCGATGGACGAAGCCATCATCATCCGCGGCGCCCGCGAGCACAACCTCCAGGGCGTCGACGTCGACATCCCCCGCAACCAGCTCGTCGTCATCACCGGCCTCTCCGGCAGCGGGAAGTCGAGCCTCGCCTTCGACACGATCTACGCCGAGGGCCAGCGGCGCTACATGGAGTCGCTCTCCGCCTACGCGCGGCAGTTCCTCGGCGTCATGGAGCGGCCCGACGTCGACTTCATCGACGGCCTCAGCCCCGTCATCGCCATCGAGCAGAAGACGGTTTCGAGGAACCCCCGCTCGACCGTCGGCACCGTCACCGAGATCTACGACTTCCTCCGGCTGCTCTACGCGCGCGCGGCCGACGCCTACTCGTACGTCTCCGGCCGCCCCATGCGCCGGCAGAGCGACGACGAGATCATCGACACCATCGCCGGCTGGCCGGAGGGGACGAAGGTGATCCTCCTGGCGCCCGTGGTGCGCGGGCGGAAGGGGCACTACCGCGACCTCTTCGAGCAGACGGCCAAGCAGGGGTTCGAGCGCGTGCGCGTCGACGGCGAGTTGCGCGAGATCGAGAAGGGGATGCAGCTCGACCGCTACAAGGTCCACGACGTCGAGGTGGTGGTGGACCGGCTCGTGATCCGCGAGGGGCTCCGGCCGCGCGTGGCGCAGTCGGTCGAGCTCGCCCTCGGGATGGGCGGCGGGACGCTCATCGCGCACGTCCTGTCGGTGCCGGAGGGGGCGGCGCCGGCGCCGGGCGACGTCGTCCTCAGCCGCCACCTCACCAGCCCCGAGGACGGCCTCTCCTACGAGGACCCGAGCCCCAACACGTTCTCGTTCAACTCCCCCTACGGCGCCTGCCCCGCCTGCAACGGCCTCGGCGTCCGCCGCGAGATCGACCCCGACCTCGTCGTGCCCAACCCGCGCCGGACCATCGGGGAGGGCGCGCTCGCGCCGCTGGGCCCGCCGCGCGACGTGTGGGTGTTCTCCCAGCTCGCCGCCGTCGCCGACGCCTACGGGTTCGACTTCGCGACGCCGTGGGAGGCGCTCACCGACGAGCAGCGGCGGGTGATCCTCGAAGGGGCAGGCGACGAGCAGTTCGAGATCGTCTACCGCTACAAGGGGCGCGAGGTGACGTACAAGCACCGCTTCGGCGGGGTCTACGGCCACATCCAGCACACCCACGACACCACCTCCTCGAACACGCAGCGGCGCTGGGCCGAGGCGTTCATGCGCGTCCGCCCCTGCCGCGTCTGCGGCGGCGGCCGCCTCAAGCCCGAGGCCCTCGCCTACCGCGTCGGCAACACGAAGACGTACGAGGGCGACGCCTCCATCGCCGACCTCGTGCAGATGGACCTGCGGAGCCTCCGGCGGTGGTTCGAGGACCTCCGGCTGGAGGGGCGGCAGGCCGTCATCGGCGCGCCCATCGTCAAGGAGATCCGCGAGCGGCTCGACTTCCTCCTCAACGTCGGCCTCGACTACCTCACGCTCGACCGGACCGCCCGCACGCTCTCCGGCGGCGAGAGCCAGCGGATCCGCCTCGCCACCCAGATCGGCACCCAGCTCACCGGCGTCCTCTACGTCCTCGACGAGCCGAGCATCGGGCTCCACCCCCGCGACAACACCAAGCTCATCGGGAGCCTGAAGGCGCTCCGCGACCTCGGCAACTCCGTCCTCGTCGTCGAGCACGACCGCGAGATGATCGAGGCGGCCGACTTCGTCGTCGACCTCGGCCCCGGCGCGGGGGAGTACGGCGGGCGCGTGCTCGCGGCGGGGCCGCCCGAGGAGATCGCGCACCCCGGCGGCGACGGCGTCTCCGACAGCCTCACGACGGCCTACCTCTCCGGCCGCCGCCGCATCCCCGTCCCGACCGAGCGGCGGCCGGGGGACGGGAAGCAGATCGTCCTCCGCGGCGCGCGCGGCCACAACCTCCGCGACGTCACGTTCGCGCTCCCGCTGGGCACGCTCACCGTCGTCACCGGCGTCTCCGGGAGCGGGAAGTCGAGCCTCGTCAACCAGACGCTCTACCGCATCCTCGCCCAGCGCTTCCACAAGGCGCAGACGGTCCCCCTCCCCTAC
>DATGQT010000140.1:0-6350 GCA_035304085.1 Rubricoccaceae bacterium | reverse complement strand
CCGTCGCCCCGACGAACCCGAACTCCTCCCCGATCACGCAGAAGATGAAGTCGGTCGAGTTCTCGGGGATGTAGGCGAGCTGGGTCTGGGTCCCGTTGGTGAACCCCTTCCCGAAGAGGCCGCCGCTCACGATGGCCGCCTTGGCCTGGATGACGTGGAAGCCGGCCGTCGAGCGGAACGCCTCGGGGTCGGCGAAGGCGACGATGCGGGCCACCTGGTGCGGCTGGAGCACCTTCGTCAGCCCCAGCCACGCCCCGATGGCGGTGCCGAACGAGGCGAGCGCCCCCAGCGCCCCCAGCGCCTTCGACCGCGAGAGGATCAGCATCCCCACCGTGAACACCGCCGCGAAGAGGACGGCGACGGTGACGTCGACGATGGCGAGGTAGCCCGCCACGGCCGGCGCCATGAGCAGGGCCAGCCACGCCAGCGGCACGGTGCCGGACCAGAACAGGAACACCGGCGCGAGGGCGAGGAAGACCAGCGCGGTCCCGGTGTCGTTCTGCATCAGGATGATGCCGGCCGGGAAGACGAGGAGGGCGAGGGCGAGGAGGAGGTAGAGCGGCTTCCCCTCGCGCGCCTTGTTCGACGACAGGAAGCGGGCCACCATCAGCACCGTGCCCACCTTCGCGATCTCGCCCGTCTGCAGCCCGATGGGGCCGAGGTAGAGCCACGCCTTCGCGCCGTTGACGACGGTGCCGGCCGCGAGCGTCGCCACCAGCAGCGCGATGCACGCGGCGTAGATCCACGGCGCGGCGCGGTAGATGAACCGCGCCGAGGTGAACAGCACCGCCAGCATCACGACGCCGGAGATCGCGAACCACTGGAGCTGGCGGTCGAAGTTCTGCTGCACCGACAGCAGGAGGAACTCGCGCGCCGGGCCGTGGGTGGCGCTGTAGATCGCCACGAGCCCCACGGCGACGAGCGCCGCCCACAGGAGGATGATCGTCCAGTCGAGGTTGCGATACCAGGGGCGCATGGGAGCGTCGAGCGTCGAACGGTGAGCGTCGAACGGTGAGCGTCGAACGGGCAGGGGGGTTACTTCGGAGATCGCACTTCGGCGTTCGCCGTTCTCAGGCGCCCCCGCCGCCGGCGGAGACGCGGGCGCGGACGAACTGCACGAGGTCCGGCCGGGTGACGGTGCCGCGGAGGTACTGCTCGATCATGAGGCTCGCGATGGGCGCCGCCGTCGTCGAGCCGAACCCGGCGTTCTCGACGATGATGCCGACGGCCACCTGCGGGTCCTCCGTCGGCGCGTAGGCGATGAACACGGAGTGGTCCTCGCCCTGCGGGTTCTCGGCCGTGCCCGTCTTGCCCGCCACCGAGATGGCGGGGAAGCTGTCCGTGGCGGCGATGGCCGCCCGCCGCGCCGTCCCCGCCTCGACGACGAGCTCCATCCCGCGCCGGACGATCTGCCAGTTCTCGGGGTCGATGGGGATCGGGCGCGCCCGCGGGATGACCGGCTCTCGCAGCTCGCCCGTCAGCGGGTCGATCTGCGCCAGCACGAGGTGGGGGGAGACGAGGGTGCCGGCGTTGGCGACGGCCGCCGTGTAGCGGGCCAGCTGGAGCGGGGTCACCCCCATGTACCCCTGCCCGATCCCGAGGTTGACGGTGTACCCGCTCGTCCACCCCTGCGGGTACGCCCGGTCGAACGCCGCCGAGTCCGGGATCAGCCCCGTGCTCTGCTGCGGGAAGTCGATCGGCGCCAGGACGCCGAACCCGAACCGGTGCGCCCACGTGCTCCACGTCGTGAGGTCGAGCCGCTTCGGGCCGTCCGGCGTCCGGAACGTGTCGTTCATGATCCGCATGAAGAACGTGTTGCACGAGACGCGGATGGCGTCCTTGACCGTGATGGCGCCGTGGGCGCCCCCGTGGCACCGGTACAGCCGGCCCCCCCACACGTAGCCCCCCCCGCAGATGAGCCGGGTGTCCTCCTCGATCAGCCCCTCCTGGAGGCCGACGAGCGCCATGAACGGCTTCCACGTGGACCCCGGCGGCTGGTAGCTCTGCGTCGCCCGCACCATCAGCGGCTTGTCCGGGTTCCGGTAGAGGTAGTCCACGTCCGCCTGCGTCATCCGCCCGCGGAACACGTTGGGGTCGTAGTCCGGCGCGCTCGCCATGGCGATGATGCCGCCGTCCCGGACGTCCATCATGACCACGCCCCCGCGCTTGTTGACGAAGAGGCTCTCGGCCAGCGCCTGCGTCGCGGCGTCGATGGTGAGCCGGAGGCCGACGCCGGACATCGGGGGCACGTCGTGGACGCCGCCCTCGTAGGGCTGCACCTCCATCCCGTGCACGTTGACGAGGACGAGCTCGCGGCCGACCCGCCCGCGGAGCACCGGCTCGTACTCCCGCTCGATCCCGGCGATGCCGACCATGTCCCCCATCCGGTACCCCTGCTCGCGCATGGCCGCGAGCATGTCGGCGTCGATCTCCTTGACGTAGCCGAGGACGTGGGCGAGGCGGGGGGGCGTGTGGTAGCGGCGCTGCTGGTCCTCGCGGAAGGTGAGCCCGCGGAGGCGGAACTGCGCCTCCTTCAGCCGCCCGAACGCCGCGAACGGGATGTCCTCGAGGAGGACGTCGGTCTGGTAGGCCGAGCGCGCGACGATCTCGTCCCAGCGCGCCCGGACGAGGGAGTCCGGCACCCCGGCCAGCTCGGCGACGAGGGGGAGGTTCGCGGGGTCGAAGTAGCGCGGGGAGACGAGGACGGAGGTCGTCGTCCGGTTGTCGACGAGGAGCTGCCCGTTCCGGTCGTAGATGTAGCCGCGGGCGGGGCGGACGAGCTTCGTCTCGATGGCGTTCCCCTCCGCCTCCATCTGGTAGCGCTCGCGGTCGAGCAGCTGCATCTGCCCGAGGCGGAGGACGAGGGCGCCGAGGACGGCGAGCGTGAGGAGGGTGAAGATGCGGAGGCGGAGGCGGACCTCCTCCTTCGACGTCGTGGGGGCGTACTTCATGTGGGCGGGGGCGCGGCGAGCGAGGCCCGGCGCAGGTGTCGGGCCGGAGCGAAGTTATACCGGACCGGGCAGCGGGGGTTCGCCGGCCGGGCGGGCGGGGCGCCCTCGGGGGCGGTACCATCTTCGGTGCCCTCAGAACCCCGCCTTTCCTGGCGGGTTAGCCCCGCGCCGTCGCGCCGGCCCTCCCGGGCCCGGGGCCGACGGCCGCGCCGGGCCTTTCCGCGTGCCCCACGTGACCCCGTGCCCCGGCGTTCCGGCGTTCTGCACGGTCCCACCCGCTCCTGCATCACCCCCCTCCGATGGCCGCCTCCTCCTGCTCCGGCCCCGCCGCGCGCCTCGTGCCCTTCGGGCTCGCCCTCCTCGTCGCCGCCGTCCTCGCGCCGCTGGCCGCCCCGGAGGCCGCCGCGCAGTACTTCGGCCGCAACAAGGTCCGCTACGACGACTTCGACTTCCGCATCCTCGAGACCGAGCACTTCGACCTCTACTACTACCCCGAGGAGGAGCAGGCCGCCCGCGACGTCGGCCGCATGGCCGAGCGGTGGTACGCCCGGCTCTCGGCCGTCCTCGGCCACGAGTTCGACGAGCGGAAGACCATCGTGCTCTACGCCGACGACGCCGACTTCCGGCAGACCAAC
This sequence comes from Rubricoccaceae bacterium, assembly GCA_035304085.1. Classification (GTDB taxonomy): domain Bacteria; phylum Bacteroidota; class Rhodothermia; order Rhodothermales; family Rubricoccaceae; genus DATGQT01. The sequence goes on along the minus strand of DATGQT010000140.1, from coordinate 2,764 downwards.
GTCGTCACGGGGTTCATCGGGGAGGGGACGCAGGGCGTGACCGAGGGGCTCAAGCAGCGCGTCGTCCTCCCCATGCAGTCCACCTACGCCGAGACCGAGCACGTCCTCGGCCACGAGCTCGTCCACCAGTTCCAGTACGACATCGCCACGCGCGACGGCTCGTTCCAGCAGTTCATCCGGCTGCCGCTGTGGATCGTCGAGGGGATGGCCGAGTACTTCTCCGTCGGGCGCGTGGACCCCCTGACGGCGATGTGGATGCGCGACGCCGTGCTCCGCGACGCCTTCCCGACGCTCGACGACCTCGGTAACCGCGCCGAGTACAACGAGTACCAGTACGGCCAGCCGTTCTGGGCCTACGTCGGCGGGACGTACGGCGACGAGGCGGCCGTGCGCCTGTTCAAGACGGCGCTCACGACCCCGCTCGACTCCGCCATCGTCGCCGTGACGGGGCTGACGCCGGACTCGCTCTCGGCCCGCTGGGGCGCCCTCATGCGCGCGACGCAGCTGCCCCCGGCCGAGGGCCGCGCCGTCCCCGCCGCCCTCGCCGACGACGACGAGCCGGTCTACCCGGACACCCTCGCCCGCCTCGCCGCCCGCCGCGTCCTCGCCCGCGACGTCGACGCCGGCGACCTCAACATCGCACCCCAGGTGAGCCCCGACGGCCGATACGTCGCCTTCCTCTCCGAGCGCGACCTCTTCGGCATCGACCTCTTCCTCGCCGACGCCCAGACCGGCCAGATCATCAAGAAGCTGGAGTCCGTCGGCACCGACCCCCACTTCGACGCCATCCGGTTCATCGAGAGCGCCGGGACGTGGAGCCCGGACGGGCGGCAGTTCGCCTACGTCGTCTTCGCCGGAGGCGACAACGAGATCGCCCTCCTCGACGTCGAGAGCCGCGACGTCGTCCGCCGCATCGCCGTCCGCGGCCTCGGCGCCCTCTCGGACCCCGCCTGGAGCCCCGACGGCCGCCACATCGCCTTCACCGGGCTCAAGGGCGGCATCGCCGACCTCTACCTCGTCGACCTCGAGACCGAGACCGTCCGCCAGCTCACCAACGACCGCTACACCGACCTCCAGGCGGCGTGGAGCCCCGACGGCGCCCGCCTCGCCTTCGTGACCGACCGCGGGCCGGGCACCGACTTCGAGGCGCTCACCTTCGCCCCCACCCGCCTCGCCTTCTACGACCTCGCCACCGGCGACGTCACGGTGCGCACGGTCTTCGAGGGGTCGAAGCACGTCAACCCCGCCTTCAGCCCCGACGGCCGCAGCCTCTACTTCCTCTCGAACCCCGACGGCTTCAACAACATCTACCGGCTCGACCTCGACACCGGCGCGCGCTTCCAGGTGACGGACGTCGCCACCGGCGTCGCCGGCATCACCGACCTCTCCCCGGCGTTCTCCGTGGCCCGGACGAGCGGCCGCCTGATGTTCTCGCTGTTCGAGGGGCAGGACTACGCCGTCTACGCGCTCGAGCCCGACCAGACGGCCGGCACCCCCCTCGCGGGCGGCGCCTACGCCGACGGCGGCCTCGCGCCGGCCGCCGTGCTCCCGCCCGCCGACGCCCTCGGCCGCTCCGTCGTCGCCGAGTACCTCGCCGACGCCGAGACGGGGCTCCCGGAGTCGGGCGCCTTCCCCAGCCGGGACTACAGCCCCCGCCTCTCCCTCGACTACGTCAGCCAGCCGACGGTCGGCGGCGTCTACGACCCCGACTACGGCGGGAGCAGCTTCGGCATCGCCGGCGGCGTGATGATGCTGTTCTCGGACCAGCTCTCCGACAACGTCCTCGGCGTGGCCGTCGCCGCCAACGGGACGCTCCGCGACATCGGCGGGCAGGCGCTCTACATCAACCAGGGCAACCGCCTCAACTACGGCGCCTTCGTCGGGCACGTCCCCTACCTCCAGGCCTTCATCGGGACGGCGCCCGAGCCGCTCCAGACGCCTACCGGGCCGGAGCCTTACCTCACGCGCTACTACCTCCGCACCTACGTCAGCCAGGCCGCCGGGCTGACCAGCTACCCCCTCAACCAGAGCCAGCGCTTCGAGGCCAGCGCCGGCTACCGCCGCATCGGCTACGACCTCGAGTACGACCGGCTCCTCCTCGAGGACGACGCCCTGTTCTTCGACCGCGAGGAGGTGCCCGGCTCCGACAGCCTCTTCACCACGCTCCACCTCTTCGAGGGCGGCACCGCCTTCGTCGGGGACCACTCGTTCTTCGGGTTCGCCTCGCCCGTGCGCGGCAGCCGCTACCGCTTCGGCGTCGACGGCATCCTCGGCACGATCAACCTCGCCACCGTGACGGCGGACTACCGGACGTACGTCTTCCTCCGCCCGCCGGGCTTCCCGACGCGCCTGCCCGTCACCCTCGCCCTCCGCGGCCTCCACTACGGCCGCTACGGCCCCGACGCCGAGAGCGGCCGGCTCAACCCGCTCTACCTCGGCTTCGGCACCCTCGTCCGCGGCTACTCCTCGGGCTCGTTCGAGAACGACGAGGCCTACGGCGACTTCCTCGACCGCCTCTACGGCAGCCGCCTCGGCGTCGCCAGCGCCGAGCTCCGCCTCCCCCTCTTCGGCGTCGCGGAGTACGGCCTCATCAACTTCCCCTACCTCCCCACCGAGCTCGTCCTCTTCGCCGACGCCGGCGCCGCGTGGGGCACCATCGGCTTCCGCTTCTTCGACCCGCTGAGCGGCGAGGTGAACGACATCGGGAAGCCGTTCTCGGAGGCGATCCAGGACCCCATCTACTCCGTCGGCTTCTCGGCCCGGA
>DATGQT010000139.1:0-11217 GCA_035304085.1 Rubricoccaceae bacterium | reverse complement strand
GGCGATCCCGACCTCGCCGAGGACGTGCTCCAGGAGAGCCTGCTCCGGGCCCTCCGCGCCGCGCCCGACCTCGACTACGACGCGCCCATCGCCCCGTGGCTCGCCACCGTCGTCCGCAACGCCGCGCTCGACGCGTACCGGCGGGAGCGGCGGGCCGGCGAGGCGCTCGCCCGCTACGCGGCGGAGGCCGCCGGGGCCGAGGACGACGCGCCGCTGCTGGCGGAGGAGCGGGCGGCCGTCTGCGCCTGCGTCCTCGACCTCGTGCCGACGCTGAAGCCGGAGTACGCCGCCGTCATCGAGGCCGACCTCGCCGAGCGCGACCCCGAGGACGTCGCGGAGGCGCTCGGCGTGACGCGGAACAACCTCAAGGTGCGGCGGCACCGGGCGCGGCGGCAGCTCCGCGCGCGGCTGGAGGCGACGTGCCGGCTCTGCGCCGCCCACGGCTGCCTCGACTGCACCTGCAAGCCCACCCCTTCCTGAACCCGACCCGACGAGCCATGAACACGAACGCCCCCTCCACCGCCGAGTCCCAGCCCATCACCGAGACCATCGCCATCGACGGCATGAGCTGCGGCCACTGCGTCGCGGCCGTCCGCCGCGCCCTCGAAGCGACGCCCGGCGTCGAGGTCACGCACGTCGCCATCGGCGAGGCGCGCGTCTGCCTCGATCCCACACGCGTCGACCGCTCCGCCATAGAGGCGACCATCGAAGAGGCCGGCTACACGGTCCGCCGCGATTCGTGGAGAGGAGGGGGAGACCACGCCCCGCTTTCGGCGTAACATCCCGACACCCCTGCTTCCTCTTCCGGTGAGAGAGCTCCGCACCCTGCTCCGCGGCCCGCTGGGCCCGCACGTCGTCCTGCTGGCCATGACGCTGGCGGGCGTCCGTGCGCTCCCGTCGTCGTGGTCCATCGCGGGGCAGGGGGTCGGGGTGTGGATGTGGCAGGGCGAGGCCTCAGGCGAGGAGGTCGTGCGCGCGTCGCCGCTCGTCGCGTTCCCGCTGGCGGCCGAGGTCGCCCGCGCGCCCGTCGAGTTGCCGTACGCGCGGGCTGCCGCCGGGCCCGAAGGTGCCTCAGCCGGGGTCGTCGCGTCGCCGGCGGCGGTGCCGCATCGTGAGGGAATCGGAGGGATAGGACACGGGTACCGGACGGACGCCCCCGTGGTGGCGGGCGCCGAGCGGTGCCGGCTGCACTGCGTCTACCGGCTCTGAGGGGGTGAAGGGGAGCCGGTGCGCCCGAGCGGGCGCCCTCCCCGCCGACCCCCTCGTGTCCACGCCGCGCCCGTGCGGCCCGGCCGCCGTCGAGGTGACGGGGCCTATCGCTGTGCTGGATGGGTGCGGCGTGGACGAACGCCCGTGTCCAACCCACTCGAACGATGTCTAACCCCCGTACCGAGCCCTCGAAGAAGGGGGCTCCCGCGCCGGCGCACGCCGACAACGTCACCGGCAGCCGCGGCGAACAGATCGCCTTCTACGCCTTCATGGGCGTCATGGTGGTCGCGCTGATCCTGGTGGTCGTCTACGCGCTCGCCGCCTGAGTCTCGGGGGGCGCCGGCCTTTCGGCACGGCGCCCCCCGAACCTGACGGGCGGGAAGTGCGTGTGTGGCGCGAGCTTCCCCCCTCCATCTCACCCTGTCCTCGCCCCTCCCGAGGCCCCTCCGCCACAAGGATGTTCAACGTCAACGCCCTCATGCTGGTGTGGGGTCTCCTCCTCCTCCTCGGCATCGCGTCGAGCAAGTTCTCGACGCGGCTCGGGCTCCCCGTCCTCGTCCTCTTCCTCGCGCTCGGGATGGCGGCCGGCTCGGAGGGCATCGGCGGCATCGCCTTCGAGGACTACGGGCTGGCCAACGCGATCGGGAGCATCGCCCTTGCGCTGATCCTCTTCGACGGCGGCCTCCGCACCTCCTTCGACGACGTACGGGCGACGTGGCGGCCGGCGCTCTCGCTGGCGACGGTGGGCGTTCTACTGACGTCGGTACTGACGGGCGTGGCGGCGGCGTGGGTGCTCGGCATCCCCCTCCTCCACGGCGTCCTCCTCGGCGGCATCGTCGGCTCGACCGACGCCGCGGCCGTCTTCGCCGTGCTCCGCTCGGGCGGGGTGAAGCTGCCGGAGCGGCTGCAGGCCACGCTCGAGATCGAGAGCGGGTCGAACGACCCCATGGCCATCTTCCTCACCGTCGGCCTGACGGAGGTGATCACGGGGGCGGCCGGCTCCGCGGGCGCGCTCGGGCTGCTGTTCGTGCTCCAGTTCGGCGTGGGCGCCCTCGTGGGGGTCGGCGTCGGGCGCGGGGCGGCGTGGGCCGTCAACCGCGTCAACCTCGACGCGGCCGGGCTCTACCCCGTCCTCGTCTCCGCGTGCGGGATCCTCGCCTTCGGGCTGGCGGCCGTGCTCGGGGGGAGCGGGTTCCTCGCCGTCTACCTCGCCGGGATCGCCCTGGGCAACAGCGAGATCGTCTTCAAGCGGGGCATCCTGCTGTTCCACGACGCCGGCGCGTGGCTCGGCCAGATCGTCCTCTTCGTGATGCTCGGCCTGCTGAGCACGCCGAGCCGGCTCCTCGCCGTGGCGGGGTCGGGGTTGCTCGTTTCCCTCGGGCTCATCTTCGTGGCGCGCCCGGTGGCCGTCTTCGTCTCCACGATCCCGTTCCGGTTCCGGCTCCCCGAGTTCACGTTCCTCTCGTGGGTAGGCCTGAAGGGGGCCGTCCCGATCACGCTGGCGACGTTCCCGCTGATGGCCGGTGTCGAGGGGGCCGCGCTGCTCTTCGACGTCGTGTTCTTCGTCGTCCTCGTCTCGGCGATCACGCAGGGGTGGTCGCTGCCGGTGGTGGCGCGGTGGCTCGGGCTCGCGCTGCCGTCGGACGGCGAGCCGCCGGTCTCGGTCGAGATCAACGCGCTGCGCCGCGTCAACGGCGAGATCGTCGAGTACACCGTGGCGCCGTCGGCGCGCGTGGCGGGGCAGGCCCTCCGCGACCTCGCCCTCCCCGACGGCGTCGTGATGACGCTCTCCGTCCGGGGGAACGAGGTGATCGTGCCGCGGGGGACGACGCGGCTCCGCCCGGGGGACCACGTCTTCGTCGCCATGCGGAAGGAGCTCACGCCCGTGATCGACCGGCTCTTCGACCCCGGCGCGGAGACGCCCGACCTCGACCCGGGCCTCACCCTCACGTTCTCGGCGAAGAGCACCGTCGGCCAGCTCCACCGCTTCTTCGGCATCCCCGGGCCGACGTGGTCGACGGAGCCCGTCGGCGCGCTGCTCGAGGGGGAGGGGGAGACGGCGCGCCTCGGGCCGTTCGTCGTCACGCCCGCCGAGGAGGAGGGGTACGTCCAGCTCACGTACGCGCCGGAGCCCGAGCCCGCGCCGGCCGAGCGCGTGGCGTGAGGGCGGCGCTAGCGGCCCGGCCGCGAGACGTTTTCGACGACGTCGCCGGCGAGCGCATCGCTCGTTTCGAGCGCGAGGTCGGCCTGCGCGACGACGCCGGTGATGCGCCCGCCGCCGTCCACGACGACGAGGCGGCGGAGCTGGTGGGCCTTCATCTGCTCCGCGGCCGTCTCCACGTCGTCGTCGGCCCGGACCGTGACGACGGAGGTGGTCATGGCGTCGCCGGCGGTGGCGTCGAGGGGGTTGCGGCCCTCGGCCACGAGCCGCACGACGATGTCGCGGTCGGTGACGATGCCCTCGGGCTGCTCGCCGTCGTTCCGGGCGACGACGGGGATGGCGCCGCAGTCGCACTCGACCATCATCCGGGCGACGTCGCGGAGGGGGGTGTCGGGCGTGCAGGTGGCCGGGCTCGCGGTCATGATCTCTCGGACGAGCATGGCTCTCGGGGTTGAGGTGAGGGGGAGATGAGCGGCGCTGTTACCGGCCCTCAGGGGCGGGGTTCTGAGGCGGGGGCCGTAACAGGACTTCCCCGACGCGCCTCACGAGGCGAGGGCTCCGGCCGGTGCCTGCCGGGCCGGTCGTACGTGAAGGTTCGGCGATGGGTGTTGACAACACGTGTTGTCAACACGTACATTGCTCCCATGAGCCAGACCCTCCAGCACGAGATCCGCCAGACGAAGCCGTTCGCGAGCCTCGAGGCCGAGGCCTTCCTCAGCATCGCCCGCACGGCCGCCGTCCTCGACGCCCGGCTCACGGAGTCGCTGAAGCCCCACGGCCTCACGCCGACGCAGTACAACGTGCTGCGCATCCTCCGCGGCGCCGGCGACGCCGGGCTCTGCCGCTACGAGGTGGGGGACCGCCTCGTGACGCCGGGGCCCGACGTGACCCGGCTCCTCGACCGCCTGGAAGCCGCCGGCCTCGTCGAGCGCACGCGCGACCCCGAGGACCGCCGCCACGTCAAGGCCCGGATCACGCCGAAGGGGCTCCGCCTCCTCGACCAGCTCGACGCGGTCCTGCTGGAGGACCACCGTCGCCGGCTCGGGCACCTCGGGGAGGAGCGGCTCCGCGCGCTCATCGACCTCCTCGCGTCCGCGCGGGAGGGGGTGTGACCCCCCTTTTGCCCGAACGTGTGTTGTAAACACAATCTGTCCAAACACCCAAACGTCATGACCCCCAGTCCGACCTCCGCCTCCCTCTCGGCCACGCCCGCGCGTGCGGCGCAGCCCTCACGCACCTCTGCTCTCGCCGAGATCACGCTCGCGCCCGTCGCCCAGGCCGTCCTCCGCGTCGGCGCGGGCCTCCTCTTCATGCAGCACGGCGCGCAGAAGCTCTTCGGCCTCCTCGGCGGCGTCGACGGGGCCGGCGCTACGGTCCCGCTGATGTCGCAGTTCGGCCTCGCCGGCGTGCTCGAGTTCTTCGGCGGCGCCCTCGTCGTCCTCGGGCTCCTCACGCGGCCCGTCGCCGCCGTGCTCGCGCTCCTGATGGTGGCGGCCTACGTCACCGCGCACGCGCCGCAGGGCGGCCTCCCGATCCAGAACCACGGCGAGCTCGCGCTCCTCTTCGGGCTCGTCTTCGCCTTCCTCGCCGCCGCCGGCGCCGGCCGGTGGAGCCTCGACGGCCTCCGCCGCCGTGCCCGCTGACGCAGACCACGACCCTCCGACCCTCCCAACACCCTGACACCCATGCCGACCCTCCTGATGCACCTGATCGTCGGGCTGTTCATCTTCCTGAGCCCGACGCCGGCCCCCCCCGCTCCCCAGCCTCCCGCCGCGGTCGTCGCCGCCGCGCCGGCCGAGGTGGCGACGTACCAGATCGACACGGTCCACTCCGAGCTGAGCTTCCGCATCCGCCACCTCATGGGGCGGGTCTTCGGGACGTTCACCGACTGGGAGGGCACCCTCACCGTCGACCCCGCCGACCTCACGACGATGGCCGTGGACGTGACCGTACGGACGGCGAGCATCCTCACGCTCAACGAGCAGCGCGACGCCCACCTCCGCACGCCGGACTTCTTCGCCGCCGAGGAGTATCCGACGATGACCTTCACGAGCGACCGAGTCGTGCAGGACGGCGACCGGATCGAGGTCCACGGCGACCTCACGATCCGCGGCACAACGCGGCCCGTCGTCCTCACCGGCGAGTATCGCGGCCAGGGGCCGGACCCCTGGGGCAACGAGCGGATCGCCTTCCTCGCCTCGACCACCATCGACCGCCACGACTTCGGCGTCTCGTACAACCAGCTCGTCGAGGGCGTCGGGATGATCGGCGACGAGGTCGAGATCACCATCGCCATCGAGGCCGTACGACAGTAGCACGCTCACCTGCACGCCCGCGAACGCCATGATGCCCCCTGCCCACGACCCCGCCCTCCCGGTCGGCCTCGCGCCGCCGGGCTATCGACTCCCCGACGCCACGCGGCTGGGGCGCGTGCGGCTCCAGGTGGCCGACCTCGCGCGGTCGCTCGATTTCTACGAGGGCGTCCTCAGCTTCCGCGTGCTCGACCGCGCCGGGGGCACGGCCGCCCTCGGCGCGGACGCCCCGCTCGTGGAGCTGGTCGAGAAGCCGGGCGTGCGGCCGGTGCCGCGGCGCGGGCTCCTCGGGCTCTTCCACGTCGCCTACCTCCTGCCGGAGCGCGCGGCGCTGGGGCGGTTCGTCCGCCACGTCGCCGAGGCGGGCGTGCCCGTCGGGATGTCCGACCACCTCGTGAGCGAGGCCGTCTACCTCACCGACCCCGACGGCCTCGGCATCGAGGTCTACGCCGACCGCCCGCGCGCGGCGTGGCGCCGCGACGGCCGCCAGATCGCCATGGCGACGAACCCGCTCGACGTGCGGAGTCTCATCGAGGCGGCGGGCGACGCGCCCTGGACCGGCGCGCCGGCGGGCACCGTCGTCGGACACGTCCACCTCCACGTGGGCGACCTCGGCCGCGCCGCGGGCTTCTACCACGCCGCCCTCGGGCTCGACAAGGTGGTGTGGGACTACCCCGGCGCGCTCTTCCTCTCGGCCGGGGGCTACCACCACCACCTCGGGCTCAACACGTGGGCCACCGGCGCCCCGCCGGCCGGCGAGGACGACGCGCAGCTGCTCGAATGGACCGTCGTCGTCCCGACCGCCGAGGACGCCGAGGCCGCTGAGAGGAGCGTCGAGGCCGCCGGCTACCCCGTCGCCCGCGACGAGCGCGGCTGGCGCGCCGAGGACCCGTGGGGCACCCCGCTCCGCGTCGTTCCGACTGCCTGATTCCCCCTTTTTCGCCCCCGATCCCATGAAAGTCGAGATCTACTCCGACGTCGCCTGCCCCTGGTGCTACGTGGGCGAGCGGCGGTTCTTCCGTGCCCTGGACGCCCTCCCGCAGGCCGACCGGGTCGAGGTCGTCTTCCGCCCCTACCAGCTCGACCCCTCGCTGCCCGAGACGCCCCGCCCGCTGGCGGAGTCGCTGGAGGCGAAGTTCGGCCCCCGGCTGGAGGCCACGCTGCGGCACACGGCCGCGGTGGCGAAGCAGGAGGGCCTCGACCTCCGGTTCGACCGGGCGCTGGCCGTCAACACGCTCGCCGCGCACCGGCTCCTCCGCCTCGCGCTGGAGGAGGCCGGGCCGGAGGCGCAGCGCGCACTGGCCGACCGCCTGTTCGCGGCCCACTTCACCGACGGCGCCAACATCGCCGACCCCGCGCTGCTGGCCGACCTGGCCGCGGAGGTGGGGCTGGACCGCGGGCGCACGGCGGCCTACCTCGCCTCCGACGAAGGCACGGACGAGGTGCGGGCCGAGATCGCGCACGCGCAGCGCCTCGGCATCCGCGCCGTGCCCACGTTCGTCTTCGACGGCCGCTACGCCGTCCAGGGCGCCCAGCCCACGTCCACGTTCCTGCAGGTGCTCGAAGCGATCCAGCAGGAGGCCGCGGCCTCCGCCGAGGCGGCGACGGAGGCGTGCGTCGACGGGGCGTGCGCCGTCTGAGCCGCCTTCGTCGAGGTGACGCTGGGGCGGCCCCGGCTGAACGGATGGCGGGCTGGGGCGTTCGCTCCTCCCGCCTCGTTCACCGTCAGGGAGATCCCATGAGACGAACCGCGTGCGTCCTGCTGCTCGCCGTCACGGCGACGTGTGCCACGGGCTGCCGGCCGCAGGACCAGGACGCCGATCCCGGCGGGGAGGCCGGCCCCGCTGGTGAGCACGACGGGGAGGTGCACCACGACGAGGGGGCGCCCCACGACGCCGGGCACGACGCCCACGGCGGCGCGGACGGGGAGGCCCTGCCTCTGCGCCCCATCATGCAGCAGCTGGGGGCCGCCATGACCGGGTTCACGCAGGCCCTGTGGCTGGAGGACTACGCCCGGATGGCGACGTTCTCGGACGCGATCGTGAACCACCCACCCATATCCGCCGAGGAGCTGCAGCGTATCCGGTCCGCGCTCGGACCAGAGATGGACCGGTTCGTCGCGGCGGACGAGGCGGTCCACGAGGCCGCCCTCCGCCTACACGAGGCCGTCGAGGCGCGCGACCTCGACGCGGTCCTCGGCCGGCTCGGCGAGGTGCAGGTCGGCTGCATGGCCTGTCACGCCCCGTTCCGCGAGCGGCTGCGTACCGACCAGCCCGCGCCGTAGCCGGCGGGATCACCCGCGCTCGCACCATGCCGGATCCCCCCGTCCTCGACAGCCCCGAGAGCATCCCCCGCGCGTTCGTCGAGGCGTGGAACCGCCGCGACGCGCACGCGCTCGCCGCGCTGTTCGACGAGGACGCCGAGTTCGTCAACGTCGTCGGCCTCTGGTGGCACGACCGGGCGGCCATCGAGCGCGCCCACGCCTACGGCTTCGAGCGGATCTTCCCGGACTCGACGCTGGAGCTGGTGCGCGTGAAGGTGAAGCGGCTCCGCGCCGACGTCGCCGTCGTCCACGCGCGGATGCGGCTGACCGGGCAGACGTCGGTGGCCGGCGTCGAGGCGCCGCGGCCCCGCACCAACGTCTTCACGTTCGTCGTCCACCGCACGGCCGGGGGCTGGCGCTGCGCCGCGGCCCACAACACCGACGTCGTGCCGGGCGTCGAGACGAACGTGGTGGACGAGTCCGGGCGGCTCCGGCCGGTGGACTACCGGTCCTGAGCGTCGCCGGCGCGGGGTACGAGCTTCCAGAGCTCCCCGTCCTCGTGGTCGGTGACGACGTAGAGCGCGCCGTCGGGCCCCTGGCGCACGTCGCGCACACGCCGGCCGCGGTCGGCGAGGAGGTGCTCCTCCCCCGTGACCCGGTCGTTCTCCATCTCCAGGCGCACGAGCGCGCCCGCGACCATGCCGCCCACGAAGAGGCTCCCGCGCCACGCCGGGAACGCGTCGCCGGTGTACCACTGCGCCCCGGACGGCGCGATCACGGGGTCCCAGTAGTAGACGGGCTGCCGGTAGCCCTCGGGGGCCGTCGAGGAGCCGGCGATGGGCCGGCCCGAGTACTCGATGCCGTAGGCCTGGATGGACCAGCCGTAGTTCTCCCCCCGCTCGATGAGGTTCACCTCGTCGCCGCCGCGCGCGCCGTGCTCGACGGTCCAGAGCCGCCCCTGCGGGTCGAACGCGGCGGCCTGGACGTTCCGGTGGCCGAGCGTCCAGACCTCGGGCCGTGCGCCCTCCTCGCCCACGAACGGGTTGTCGTCCGGGACGGAGCCGTCGGGGCGGATGCGGAGGACCTTGCCGAGGTGGCCGTCGAGGCGCTGGGCGTGCTCCCGCATCGAGGCGTCCGAGCGCTCGCCGGTGGTGACGTAGAGCGTGCCGTCGGGGCCGAAGGCGAGCCGCGAGCCGAAGTGCAACCCGTTGTCGTAGGTCGGCAGCGCGCGGAAGATGACCGCGACCTCGTCGAGGCGGGTCCGGTCCTCGGAGAGCACGCCGCGGGCGACGGAGGTGCCGTTGCCGCCGTCGCGAGGCTCGGCGAAGCTCCAGAAGACCGTCCGGTCCGTCGCGAAGTCCGGGCTCAGCGCGACGTCGAGGAGGCCGCCCTGGTTGCGGGCGTCCACCTCGGGGAGGCCCGCGATGGGCGGCCCCACCTCGCCCGAGGCCGAGACGACGCGCATCCGCCCCGGCCGCTCCGTCACCAGCAGGTCGCCGTCGGGCAGCGGTTCGACGGCCCACGGGTGCTCGAGCCCGTCGGCGAGGACGACGACCTCGAAGGCGACGTCGGAGGGGGCCGCGCAGGCGCGGGTCTGCTCGGGGAAGGCGGGCTGCTGCCCCGATCCGTTCGGCGCGCGGGTTTCGAGCGGCTCGCAGTCGGTGGTGTCGGTGCGAGGGCCGTCGGCGGCCGTCGGCGCGCCGGGGGCGTCGGCCATCTCGCCGTCGCGGGGGGTGCAGGCGGCGCCGGCGAGCGTGAGGAGGAGTGCGGGGAGGAGGGCGGTAGGGGAGGGGCGCATGGGGACCTGCCGGAGAGGGGAGACGGGCACGTGGGGACCGAGAGCACACCCGGCGGGCCCCAGGGTTCCACCCGGATCACCTCCCTCGGCCACCTCGACGGCGCGGCGCTACCCGTCAGCCAGCTCAACGCTTCTTGCCGAGGAGGGTGCCGCGGCAGTTCGGCGCGCCGCAGCTGCACGGGTAGCGCGCCTTCACCTTCGCCGTGTGCCTCTCGGCCGTGACGAGGTGGTAGTCGAACGTGATCTCCTCGCCGGGCTCGATGTCCCGGATGGCGTCGATGTAGATGTGGCCGTCCTCGGTGATGGACTCGCAGTTGGGGTCGCACGAGTGGTTGATCCAGCGGGCGATGTTGCCCTTGCGCGCGCCGTCGATCACCGTCTCGTCGTCGAGCATGAAGAGGAAGGTGTGGTGGGGGACGCCCTCCTCCCAGGGGTAGCGCCGGTCGCCTTCCTCGTTGGGGATGCGCTCGCCCCGGTACTCGATGAGGCGGGTGCCGGCGGGGATGAACTCCCTCGCGTAGACGCCCCGGCCGTGGATGCCGGAGCGGCGGACCTGGAGGCGCTGGCGGACGCGGAAGTTGGTTCTCGGCATGGACAGGTGGATGGGGGACGGTAGAGGGCGGACGATGGTGGAGGTGCCCGTTCGAGCGTACCTGGGGCAATCGAACGGATCGGTCATCCTGAGCGAAGGATCTAGCCTCGGTACGACGGCGGTCACGTGGTGCTTCCGGCTCATCGGCCGTGGATCCGTCGCCGCCGCGCTCCTCAGGACGATACGTTGCGAGAGAGCAGGGTGGGCCTACGAGCCGACGCGGGCGGCGCGGCCCTCGTTCAACGCCGCGACGGCCAGCTGGTCCACGCGGTTGTTGATCGCGTCGTCCGCGTGGCCCTTCACCTTGACGAAGCGGACGTCGTGGCGGGCGGTCAGGGCGAGGAGGCGCTCCCAGAGGTCCCGGTTCTTGACGGGGTTCTTGTCGGCCGTCGTCCAGCCGCGGCGGCGCCATCCCTCGATCCAGCCCTCGTTGAAGGCGTTGGCGACGTAGGCGCTGTCGGTGTGGACGGTGGCGGCGACGGGCTCCGTGAGCGCGGCGAGCGCTTCGACGACGGCCGTCAGCTCCATCCGGTTGTTCGTCGTCTCGGCCTCGTGGCCGGTGAGGACGCGCTCGTGCGCGCCGTAGCGCAGCAGCGCGGCCCAGCCGCCGGGGCCGGGGTTGCCGGAGCAGGCCCCGTCGGTGTAGATCGTGACGTGCTTCTTGATACGTGTTGCGTGTTGCGTGTAGGGGGGGCGCACCGGGTCCTCGGAAAGCTACCGGCAGGAAGGTGCAGCGGAGGCGAACTTTCGAGAACCCCGCCCGTCGCCCGGCGATTCACGCAGCGCACGTCGCGCACCACCCCATCGAATGAAGTTCGTCGACTACGTCACCATCACCGTCCGCAGCGGGAAGGGCGGGGCGGGCTCGGCCCACTTCCGCCG
>DATGQT010000138.1:0-2964 GCA_035304085.1 Rubricoccaceae bacterium | reverse complement strand
GGGTGGCGTCGAAGTAGTCGACGGTGGCGCCGGCGCCGAGGGCGGCGGCGATGGCGGCGCGGTAGGCGGGGTCGTCGGCCTCGGAGGGCGCGTAGAGCACCGAGAGCGGCCCGCCGCCGCCCCCGCCGCCGAAGGCCACGTCGTCGAGGAAGGAGGTGTCACTGACGGTGTCGTCGAAGAGGACGGAGCCGATGAGCGCCCCGTCGGAGCGGACGCCGAAGAAGTTGCCTCCGAACGTGCCCGGGATCGAGGTCGAGCCGAGGAGGTTGCCGCCGGTGTCGTACACGAAGACCGTGGTCCCGGGGTTACCGAACCACGCGTACACGTCGGCGGCGACGGCCTGCACGCCCGGGTTGAACTGGAGCTCCGTGTTGTGCGAGAAGTAGTTCGCCCCGAAGGTGACGGTGGGGTTGAGGACGCCTTCGCCCCAGCCGACGAGGGCGTCGACCTCTCCCCCGTGCCCGTTCGCGTTCACGATGAGGCCGGACGAGATGTCGCCCGCCGAGACGCAGTCGTTGTCCGTGTTCTCGTCGGCGGGGCTCGTGCTCCCGCACCAGGTGCCCACCGGGGCGGCGATGTCGTTGAAGTCCTCGAGCGTGGTCCCGGGGTTGGCCGCGTCGAAGTCGGTGCGGGAGGTGTAGAACGTCAACCCGCCGCTCTCGACGACGGCCGGCCGGCGGGCGGCCGGCGCGCTGACGGGAGGCCGGGCCGAGCGGCCCTGCGTGGACTTCGGGGCGTCGGAGGGCGGCACGGCCCGCTGGGGCGCCGGCTGCGCGACGCGGGCCGGGACGTAGTCGTCGCACCCGTTGACGGCGCGGATGGTGTTGGGGCAGTCCACGGCGGACTGCGCGGAGGCCGTGGGGGCCAGGGAGATGAGGCCCGCCAGGAGGAGGGTAGCTAGGTAGACCGTAGGACGGTACATGATGAGGGAGGATAGATGGGAGAGGATCCGGGGCACGAGGCCCGCGGCGTGAGAGGGGCCGGCTCCCTGCGCGGGAGTCGGGGTCCTGTGCTGACCGGGCCGGAGGCGTGGGCCCCCGGCCGTCCTACACGGATCGGAAATATCCACGTTCGTGCGGAATATCGCAAGCCCCACGGGGGGTGGTAACTGAACTATTACCAGCGACCTCGGGGCAGGCCCGGCAGGCCCTCCGCCGCCCCCGTGGGGCAGCGGCGCGCCGGGGCGCCGCGGAGGCGCCCGCGTTCCCGCCGGGGCTGCACCCCCGCCGTGCTACCTTCCCCCGGCACCAGCCCCCGAACGATGACGAACACGCTCTACTTCGGCGACAACCTCGACGTCCTCCGGCGCCACGTCCGCGACGAGGCGGTGGACCTCGTCTACCTCGATCCCCCCTTCAACTCGAACGCCGATTACAACGTCCTCTTCCGCAGCCACACCGGCGAGCGGGCCGCCGCGCAGATCAAGGCGTTCGAGGACACGTGGCGGTGGGACGAGGCCGCCGCGCGCACCTACGAGGCCACGATCACCGGCGAGGGGCAGGCGGCCGTCCACGTGGGCCTGAGCCAGACGCTCCAGGCGTTCCGCCGGATGCTCGGCGAGAGCGACATGATGGCCTACCTCACGATGATGGCCCCGCGGCTCTACGAGCTCCACCGCGTGCTGAAGCCGACGGGCAGCCTCTACCTCCACTGCGACCCCACGGCGAGCCACTACCTCAAGCTCCTCCTCGACGCCCTCTTCGGCCCGGCCAGCTTCCGCAACGAGATCATCTGGAAACGGACAGCGGCGAAAGGGAACCAGTCGGTACGACTCCCCACCAACCACGACGTAATCCTCGCCTACGGCAAGAGCGAGCAGGTGAAGTGGAACCCGGATGCCGCCTTCCTCCCATACGATGAAACGAACCTCCCCGAGAAGACGCGCCAGAAGTACAGTATGGTTGACGAGGATGGCAGGCGGTATCAACTGACGAGCCTGCTAAGCCCGAACCCTGACCGACCGAACCTCGATTACGAGTTCCTGGGCGTTCGGAGGGTCTGGCGGTGGACGAAGGAGCGGATGCAGAAGGCGTACGAGGAAGGGCTCGTCGTGCAGCCGAGGCCGGGCGCCGTGCCCCGCCTCAAGCGATACCTCGACGAGCAGCGCGGCCTACCGCTCGACGACGTGTGGACGGACATCCCGCCGCTGAACTCGCAGGCGCAGGAGCGTCTCGGCTACCCGACGCAGAAGCCCGAGGCGCTGCTGGAGCGCATCATCGCCGCCAGCAGCAACCCCGGCGACGTCGTGCTCGACCCCTTCTGCGGCTGCGGCACCGCCATCGCCGCCGCCCAGAAGCTCGGCCGCCGCTGGGTCGGCATCGACATCACCCACCTCGCCGTCACCCTCATCAAGCACCGCCTCCGCGACGCCTTCGGCGCCGAGGCCGCCTACGAGGTCGTCGGCGAGCCCGTGACGGTGGACGGCGCGCGCGCCCTCGCCGAGGAGGACCGCTACCAGTTCCAGTACTGGGCGCTCGGCCTCGTCGGCGCCCGCCCCCACGAGCAGAAGAAGGGCGCCGACCGCGGCATCGACGGCCGCCTCTACTTCGTGGACGACGCCTCGGGCAAGCCCAAGGAGGTGCTCATCCAGGTGAAGTCCGGCGGCGTCTCCTCCCAGGCCCTCCGCGACCTCCGGGGCACCGTCGAGCGCGAGGGCGCCGCGCTCGGCGTGCTCCTCACGCTGGAGCCGCCCACGGGCCCCATGCGCCGCGAGGCCGCCAGCGCCGGGTACTACGCCTCGCCCGGGTGGCAGCAGAAGTACCCCCGCCTCCAGCTCCTCACCGCCGAGGAGCTCCTCGACGGCTACGGCATCGAGATGCCGCCGCTGCGCCACACCAGCGCCACGTTCAAGCAGGCCCCCCGCGCCCGCCGCCCCGGCGGCCCCACCCAGGGCGCCCTCGACCTCTAGGCCGGGCCTCGGGAACCGTTACAAAAGGCCCGGTGGACGATTCCCAAGGGCGGGGG
>DATGQT010000137.1:0-23961 GCA_035304085.1 Rubricoccaceae bacterium | reverse complement strand
GAGCACGTCGGGCAGCGTGCCGAGCCGCTCGAGCGCGGGGAGGATGGCGGGGACCTCGCGGAAGGAGAGCAGCCCCGGCACGTAGGGGAACGCCACCGGCCCCTCCCAGATCGCCTCGTCCACCACCGCGAGGTCCGAGAGGCGGAGGACGACGACGGCCGCGCGGACCCGGTCCCCCCGCACACTCACGTCCAAGCCCGCTATGGTCTGTACCGCGTCGAGGTCCAAGGGCTCCTCGCGCACACGCGGCTCCAGCGCGCGCTGGAGCGCGATGGCCTCGGCGGGCGAGACGTCCCAGGGATGGGCGTGGTGGAGGGTCATCGGGAAGGGCGAAGGGCGAAGGGCGAAGGGCGAAGGGTAAAGGTTGAAGGGCGGACACAGGATCCGCCTCTCCTTTACCCTTCTCACTTTTCACTTCACCCTTTCTCGCGTTCCCCTACTCCCGCCGCTCGGCGTGGCCGTACCAGAGGATCCCCACCGCCCGCTCCCGCTCTGCGTCGATGCCGACGATGCGGTAGAACTCGTCGCTCTCGACGACGAGGTCGGTGATCCAGCTCGTGCGGACGGCCTCGGTCCAGAGCGAGAGCGAGACGCGCTGGACGGCCGTGAGGCAGCGCTCCTGGAGGCGCGCCTGCTCCTCGGCGTCGTCGACGCGGAGGCAGGTGACGATGACCCAGCCCGGCACGCTGCGCCACTGGTCGTAGGCCGCCTGCGCCGCCTCGATCCCGGCGTCCGCCTCGATGAGCCGGGCGTTGAGCCACGCGATGGCCTGCGCCTGCTCGGCGCGGACGTGGTAGAACCGCCACGGCGCCACGGCCCCCTCCACCGGCATGTCGCGGGCGGCGTCGAAGGCGCGGCGGAGGGCCGCATCGAGCGAGGCGGGCTCGGCGGGGGGCATCGGGCGCAGCACCAGCGGGTCGCAGCGCAGATCCATGCAGAGGCGCGGTAGGGGCGGCGGGGGACGATGGGCGAGGCCTGCGCAGGACGCCCGGGCGCCCGGGCACGAAGCCGCGGCGCTGCTGTCCCATCCAAAGCCTATGCCACGCCACGGCCAGACCCCCGCAGCCGCTACGCTGTGCCCTCCCCCTCGTTTATTCCGCGCAGAATGTCACGCCCGCCGCCATTCTCGCGCGGCTGTTGCCACTCCGTGCCCCATCCCGCTGAGCCGGTGGCAGAGGGCGAACTCACCCGCAGGGGCTTCCATTCGAACCGTCCGGGCTCCAGGAGTGCGCCGAAGGTTCACACGTCCCACCCGCCCGTTCCTTGACTCCCCGCTCGCCGGCGCGGTACTTTCTGTGTCCTTCGCCGGGCCGTCCGCGGCGGCCTGCTCGGGCTCTTAGCTCAGTTGGTTAG
Source organism: Rubricoccaceae bacterium (assembly GCA_035304085.1). Classification (GTDB taxonomy): domain Bacteria; phylum Bacteroidota; class Rhodothermia; order Rhodothermales; family Rubricoccaceae; genus DATGQT01. The sequence continues at coordinate 22,608 of DATGQT010000137.1, read as the reverse complement.
AGCGCTACGTTGACATCGTAGAGGTCACTGGTTCGAATCCAGTAGAGCCCACCCTAGAAGTTGCCCCTGGGATGGCCTGAACAGCCGCTCCAGGGGCTTTTTCATTCGAGCCGCCAACCCCCGATAGTCCTTCGTCCAGGTTCGAGGAGAAGACGCCGGCGATCACCATCATGACGCACTTGAGGAGCTCCCGGTCGGTCAGCGGGAGGCGGGAGTGTGGCGCACTTCCATCCGGCAGCACGCTTGCTCGGTGTGAGCCGTAGCGGGTAGCACGCCTGGCTCGCTCGACCGCAAAGCGGGGGAGCGCGGACCGACTGCACCCTTGGGGAGAAACCAGTGCGATCCGTACGCCACACGGCGGAGACGAAGCGGTAGCTTCCCCGCCCCCCGCACCGACACCCCTCCGGCCCTCCACGCCCAGCATGGAGCTCCTCGGCGACCTCATCGACTTCGTCCTCCACATCGACGTCCACCTCGACGCCATCGTCCAGGCGGCGGGGGCGTGGACCTACGGGGTCCTCTTCCTCATCGTCTTCTGCGAAACCGGGCTGGTCGTGACGCCGATCCTGCCGGGCGACTCGTTGCTGTTCGCGGCGGGCGCCATCGCGGCGCGGCCGGCGGCGGGGCTCAGCGTGCACCTCATCGCGCTCCTCCTCGTCATGGCCGCCATCCTGGGCGACGCGGCGAACTACGCCGTCGGGCGGTACTTCGGGACGAAGGTGGCCGCGCGGTTCATCAACCCGGTCTACCTGGAGCGCACCCAACGGTTCTACGAGAAGCACGGGGGGAAGACCGTCGTGATCGCGCGGTTCGTCCCCATCGTGCGGACGTTCGCCCCGTTCGTGGCCGGGATGGGCGCGATGGAGTACCGGCGGTTCTTCCTCTTCAACGTGACGGGGGCGCTGGCCTGGGTGCTCCTGTTCACGTACGCGGGGTACTTCTTCGGGAACATCCCGGCGGTGGAAGAGCGGTTCTCGCTCGTCGTCCTCGGCATCATCGGGGTCTCGCTGGTGCCGATCCTCGTGGAGTTCGTCCGGGCCCGCATGAAGCGGCCCCACACGGGCGGCCCGGAGGCGGTGCAGGCCGCGATGGAGGCGGCCGAGGAGGTGAAGGAGGCCGAGCGAGAAGCCTGAATCGGCGGCGGCCCGCCGTCGCCCACGAGGCCTTCGAGGCGGGGCTCCGCGGCCCCTGCTCACGGGCCACTCACGCGGGTGTAGCGGGCGTCGTCGAAGAGCACGCGGCCGCCCTCGGCGTCCTCGTGGATGTCGAGGAGGAGTTCGTCGCCGCGGCAGGTGAACGTCGTCCGGCCCCGCTCGCCGCCCTCGAAGAGGCTCTCCAGGTCCATCGCGGCGTTGGAGACAACGTTCCCGCCGAGGTGGACCCGGGCCTGCGTGGTGAGGTCGGCCTCGCCAGGCTCGAACAGGAGCCGGTCGCCCTCGACGGTGTAGCGGCCCTCGGCGGTGCCGCTCATCGACACGGTCGTGCTCATCTCGCCGGCGGGGGTGTCGCCGTTGAGGGTGAGCGCGAAGTCCTCGAACGCCTGGCGCGTGGCGCCGCCGGGCTCGAACGTCAGGAGCGCGCGGCCCGAGGTGCCGCCGTACTCGAAGCGCACCTCGCCGCCGGGGGCGAGGCTCTCCCAGACCTCCGGCCGGAACGAGCGCTCGGCGTCCACGGCCCAGGTGCCGAGGAGGCACGCGGCGCCGGTGAGCGCGGGCGCGTCCGGCACCGGCGGCACCCCGTCCTCGACGCCGTCGGCGCCCGGCGCATCGGCTCCGAGGTCGGAGTCCACGGCGGGGTCGTCGCCGCAGGCGGAGAGGGCGAGGAGGACGAGGAGCAGAACGGGGAGACGCGGCATGGCGAACGGGGCGGGTGGCGGGCGGAGTCTACGAATCGCGGCGCCCCCGAGGGATGCCCCGGAACCCTGGCGCCGGTGATAGCTTCCGTCCTCCCCGGCCCTCGCACGCCCATGGAAGACCTCCGCTACCCCATCGGCCGTTACGCGCCGCCTTCCGAGATCGCCCGCGGTGACCGCGCCGCGTGGATCAAGGACCTCGCCCTCGCCCCCGCCGCCCTCCGCACCGCCGTCGAGGGCCTCTCGGAGCAGCGGCTCGACACCCCCTACCGCCCCGGCGGCTGGACCGTCCGCCAGGTCGTCCACCACCTCCCCGACAGCCACCTCAACGCCTACACCCGGTTCAAGCTCGCCCTCACCGAGGACGCCCCGACGATCAAGCCCTACGACGAGGCCGCCTGGGCCGAGCTGCCCGACAGCGAGGGGCCCATCGACCCGTCCCTCGACCTCCTCGACGCGCTGCACCGGCGCTGGGTCTCGCTCCTCCACGCGATGACCGACGAGGACTGGGGGCGGACGTTCTTCCACCCCGAGCAGGGCCGCGCCCTCCGCCTCGACTGGACGCTCGGGATGTACGCGTGGCACGGCCGCCACCACGTCGCCCACGTCACCGCCCTCCGGGATCGGGAAGGGTGGTGAGCCCCTCGCCGAGCGGCACCACGAACGACGCCTCCTCGCCGGACGCTTCGCGGACGGTGACGGCGAGGGCGTCCTCGCCGAGCACGAACCCGACGCGCTGCAGCGCCATCAGCGGCGAGGGGTAGGCCGCGAGGTCGAACGGCAGCTCCACCGCCCGCGCCGAGGCGGGGTCGAACGGGTCGAGCACGACGAGCCCCTCGGCCCCCGCCGCCACGACGCGGTCGCGCACCACGTCCACGTCGAGCACCTGCGCGAGGGGGCCGGCGACGCGGCCGCCCTGGCGGTCCACGAAGTGCGAGAGCGTGCAGGCCGGCCCGCAGCCCTGCGTGAGTTGGACCCACCCGTTGTCGTGGACGACGCGCACGGGCGGGCGCGCGGTGGGCGCGATGACCGTCTCGCGCCGCCCGTCGGCCCCCTCGGCGTAGACGACGAGCATCGGGCGCCCGGCCTCGGTGCGGATCGTGTCCGTGGCGAGGCGGACGGGCGCGGCGTAGCGGCGCGGCTCGGGCCACGGCAGCGGCTCGCCGTCGGCGTCGAAGAGGCCCTGCGCCTGGGCCAGCGCCGGGAGCGGGAGGCAGAGCAGGGCGAGGAGGAGCGTGCGCATGGCGCCTGGGGATCGGCGTGTACCTACGCCCCGCGCGCGCTTCGGTGCCCCCGACCGTCGTAGCAGATTGGCTCATGAGGACTATTTTCGCGAAGCGCACTCACAGACCCACATGGACCTGCTCCCCCGGATCGAGAACGCCCGCACGCTCCTCGCTGACGGACGGCTCGCCAACGAGGCCGCCGTAAGCAGCGGCGTCGTCCTCCCCCTCCTCGACGCCCTCGGCTGGCCCGTCTTCGACCCCAGCGCGGTGGCCCCCGAGTACAGCGTAGGTGGCCGGCGTGTGGACTTCGCCCTGCTGCATCGCGGGAAGCCGGTGGTCTTCGTGGAGGTCAAGCAGCCCGGCCACGGCGTCGGTGCCGACCGCCAGCTGTTCGAGTACGCCTTCCACGAGGGCGTCCCGCTGGCCGTGCTTACGGATGGGGCCACGTGGCACCTGTACGTGCCGGCCATGCAGGGCTCCTACGACGAGCGACGCGTGTACCTGCTCGACCTGCTCGAACGCGACCCGACGGAGAGCGCCGAGCGGCTGCAGCGCTACCTGGAATGGTCGGCGATCACGAGCGGCGAGGCCTTCGAGCGTGCCCGTGAGGACTACCAACGAGCGAAGCAGCGCCGGGAGTCACGTGCCGCGTTACCCGCCGCCTGGGCCGCCCTCGTCGAGACCGCGGACCCCCGCCTCCTCGACACCCTCCTCGCCGAGGTCGAGAGCCGGAGCGGCTTCCGGCCGGAGCCCGAGGACGCCCTCGGCTTCCTCGCCGGATTGCAGGTCCCGTCCGAGGCCCAGCCAAAGCGCCTCCCGCGAACGCCGCGCGTTCGCCCTCCGTCACCTCAGACCGCCGAACCCGAGTTCATTTCCGAGTCGTCCGCCGCCACATCAACTCCGACGCCTGATGTTCATCCCGAGGGGGACGGCTGGCGTTGGAAAGGCGTCTTCTTGCCTGAAGGCACTGAACTACGAGCTTCTCATCGTGGGCGCCACTATGAGGCCGTCGTCCGAAGTGGCAGCATCATCTACGACGGCCAGTCCTATCGTACACCTTCGGCCGCAGGCACTGCCGTCACCGGTACGTCGGTCAACGGCTGGATCTTCTGGTCGTGCCGGAAGCCAGGCCAACGTGGGTGGGTGCTCCTAACATCGCTACGCTGACAGGTGGCTATCCGTCGCCACATCAATCTGTCATCCTGAGCGCAGCGAAGGATCTAGCCGCGGTACGACGGGAGCCCCATCGGGCCGCCGGCTCGTCGGGCGTAGATCCTTCGTCGCTCCGCTCCTCAGGATGACAGATCAGGAGGGGTATACGGGACTGTCAGGAATCTTGTGTACGGGCCAGGAAGGGTTCGAAGCGCTTCGGGTCGCGCACGAGCAGCTCGTTCAGCAGCAGCGGCCAGTTCGGGAGCACCCGCGTCCACTTCTTCGCCAGCCGCTCCGCCATCGCGTAACACAGCTTCAGCGCCGCCATCGCGTTCGGGAGCGCGCCCCGCGTCTTCAGCGCCCGCCGGAAGCTCCGGTGCACCGCCTCGACGGCGTTCGTCGTGTAGAGCACGCGCCGGAGGCCGACGGGGTAGCGGAGGAACGCCACCAGCGAGGGCCAGTGCCGGTGCCACGACGCGAAGACGGCACCGTAGCGCTCCCCCCACTCTCCCTCCGCTTCCCTGAGCCGGAGTTCGGCCTCGCCCTCAGTTGCGGCTCCGTAGATCGCTTTGAGCGAGGCGGCCACCGCCTTCCGGTCCTTCTGCGCCACCAGGGCCAGGCTCGACCGCATCTGGTGCACGAGGCAGTGCTGGTGGTCGGCGCGGGGGAAGACGGCCGCCACCGCCTCAGCGGCCTCGGCGAGCCCGTCGGTGGCGGCCACGACGACGTCCTCGACCCCGCGCGCCTTGAGGTCGGTGAGCACGCCGGCGTAGGCCGCCGCGCTCTCGGCCTCCAGCGACCACAGCCCCAGCACCTCCTTCTTCCCGTCGAGGCCGACCCCGAGCGCGGTGACGAGGGCGCGCGTCCCGACGCGGCCGTCGGTGCGGACCTTGGCGAAGATCGCGTCGAGGAAGACGACGACGTAGCACGGCGCGAGCGGGCGGGCCTGCCACTGCTGGAAGAGCGGGACGAGGGCGTCGGTCACGTCCGAGATCAGCTCCGCGCTCACCTCCGTCCGGTAGAGCTCCTTGAGGTGGCCCTGGATCTCGCGCGTCGAGAGCCCCCGGCTGTAGAGGAGGAGCACCTTCTCGTCGAAGTCGGGGAGCCGCCGGAGGTACTTCGGGACGAGCTTCGGCTCGAACGTGGCGGCGCGGTCGCGCGGCATCGCGACGTCGAGGGGGCCGCGCGAGGAGAGGAGGCGCCGCTTCGTCCGCCCGTTCCGCGTGTTCTTCCGGCCGGCCTCGGCCTCGGCGCGGAGGTGGTGGTCGAGCTCCGCCTCCGTCACGCGCTCTACGAGGCGAGCGGTGAGAGAGGCGAGGAGGCCGTCGGCGCCGAAGAGGGCCTTCGGGTCGTCGGTGGAGGCGAGGAGCTCGTCTACGAGCTCAGGTCGGATGTCCATGGTGGTCAGGGTTTGCGGGAAGGTCCGTCAGGGACGGCCTTATACACAAGATTCCTGACAGTCCCCCCCTCAGTTCGCGTTGAGCCCGCCGGCACCCGTGTTCCTCGCGACGGAGGCTTTACCTTCCGAGTATGGTTTCTGCTGCCCCTGTCCAGACGCGCCGTGAGGTGCTCGACCGGCTCGCCGGGCAGCGCGCCGCCCTCCGCGCCCTCGGCCTCCGCCGCCTCGGCCTCTTCGGCTCCTTCCGACACGACCGCCCCCACCCCGACAGCGACGTGGACCTCCTCGTGGAGTTCGAGGCGGGGGCCACGACCCTCGGCAACATCATGGAGGTTGCAGAACTGCTCGAAGCCGTCCTTGGTCGCCGGGTCGAAATCGTGCCGGCCGACGCCCTCAGCCCCTACATCGGCCCCAAAATCCTCGCCGACGCCGAAGATATCCCCCTCGCCCCGTGACTACCTCCAGCACATCTGCGAGGAGGCCTCACAGTAGAGCGGATGCTGAAAGAGATCCCCGAATCAGATAGTCCGCGCCGGTGACGTCGCCCGGCCTAGCCCACCCGCACTTCCGACGGGTCGCCGTGGCGGTTGAGGAAGCGGTTCCAGGCCGCCACCATCCACGTCAGCCCCGCCCCGCCGAGGAGCGCCATCGCCGCGAACGCGAACGTGAGCACCCACGTCGCCCGGGGGTGCTCCCCCAGCACGATCTGGTCGCTCCCGGCGAGCACGCGGATGGGGATCGCCTCGCCCTCGCGGCCCTCGAGCTCCTTCAGGAACGACATCGGCAGCTCCACGTCGCGCTCGACGGGGGCGCTCGCGGCGGGCGGGGTGTAGCGGAGGCGGACGGACCCGCGCGTGATCTCGGCGCGCTCGCGGAGGTTCAGGCTCACGACCTCGGCGCGCACCTCGGCCCCGCGCTCGGCGGCCTCCCGCTGCTGGACGCCGGCCCAGAGCAGCCCCGCCGCGATGGCGAAGAGCAGGAGCGGGGCCGCCCACATCAGCCGGGCGACGGGGTAGGACGGACGGGGCATGCTGTTCCGTGTCGGGTGTTGCGCGTTCGCTCGAACGCCGCACCCCGGCCTTCCGCCCGGCTCGCAATGCGAAATACGCACCAAGAGCGCCGTCAGGCGGCGTAGAGGTACGGCTTCCAAGCGTCGTCGAGCTGGCCGAGGAAGTCGCGGAGGTACATGACGTGCGACGGGCGGAAGGGGCGGCGGCGCAGCGTCATCTGCGCCTCCTCGGGCGTCCGGTTCCCCTTCTTGTTGTTACACGGCACGCACGCCGCGACGAGGTTGTCCCAGGCGTCCGGCCCCCCCCGGCTCTTGGGCACGACGTGGTCGAGCGTGAGGCGCTCGCGGCTGCCGCAGTACTGGCAGCGGTGGCCGTCGCGGCGCAGCACGTTCCGCCGCGTCAGCATGATCCGCCGGTACGGGACGCGGACGTACCCCTTGAGGCGGACGATGCTCGGCCACGGGAACTGCGCCAGCGCCGAGTGGACGAGGCGGTCGGGCCGGGCCTCGACCAGCTCCGCCTTGTGGAGCAGGACGAGGACGAGCGCGCGCTCGACGCTGCACACCGCGAGCGCGCGGTAGTCCTGGTTCAGCACGAGGACGTGCCCGCTCAGCGCGCTCATGGCCGGCTACGCCCGACCGGGCGCCTCGGATGGTGGCGGCGTATGGAGAAGGCGGGGTGGGGGCGGCGGCTGCCGCGGGCTTTCGACCCCGGCCCTGTTGCCGGGGCAGCGTCCTAAAATACGGCAGCGCCCCCCGCCGGCAAGGGCAGTGGGCGCTGCACCGGACGTTACGGTCCGGTTACGCCGTCGGGGCCGCACGCCGGGTTAGCGCACGCGCTCCCAGACCTGCGTCCGGCCCAGCAGCGAGAACCCGACGAAGCCGCGGACGCGGAGGCGGGTCGGGCCGTCGAGCGACATCTTCGCGCGGTAGGTCCGCCCGTTCTTGGGGTCGGTGATCGAGCCGCCGCTCCACTCGTCGCCGTTGGGCTCCATGTCGCGGAGGACGACGACGCCGCGGAGGTCGCGGCCCTCGAACTCCTCGGCGCAGGGGGTGCAGAGGCGGCCCTCGGGCAGCAGCGTCAGGATGCGGCCGTGGAGCTTCCCGCCCTCCTCGTAGATCTCGATGTGCGCCTTCGGCTCGCCCGTCTCGTCGTCGATGGTGCGCCAGACGCCGACGGGCGACTGCGCGAGGGCGGGGAAGGCGAAGAGCAGGAGGGCGAGCGCGCCGAGGAGGCGGCCGTGCGTGAGCGTCTTCATGGGTCCTTGGGAGGGCGGAGGGTTCGGGGGTGTAGCGGGCGGTGGACACCCGACGAGGGTCAACGGCCGGACGGCCGCAAAAAGTACGTCGCCGCCCGCGTTGCACCAAGGGAGGGCAAGCCCCGTTCCACCCGCCCGGACTCAGTACCCGACGGCCGTCGCCACGGCGAGGGCGATGAGGCCGAGGACGAACAGGCCGACCTGGAGCGGGAGCACCCACCGCGCCCACTTCGGCCACGGCACGCCCGCGAGCGTGAGCGCCCCCATGAGCACGGCGCTCGTCGGGATGATCATGTTCGTGAACCCGTCGCCCATCTGGAACGCGAGCACGGACGTCTGCCGCGTCACCCCCACGAGGTCCGACAGCGGCGCCATCAGCGGCATCGTCAGCGCGGCCTGCCCGCTCCCGCTCGGGACGAAGAAGTTGATGGCGGTCTGGACCGCGAACATCACCTGCGCCGCCACTGTCGGCCCCGCCTCGCCGACGACGTTGGAGAGCCCGTAGAGGACGGTGTCGATGATCTGGCCGTCCTGCATCACGATGAGGATGCCGCGCGCGAGCGCGATGATGAGGGCGGTCACGGCGAGGTCGCGCGCCCCCTCCATGAACGCCTTCGCCGTCCCGTCGGCCCCCAGCCCCCCGACGGCGCCCATGACGACGCCGAGGGCGATGAACAGCGCGGCGATCTCGATGATGTACCACTGGTAGGCGAGGACGCCGAAGACGAGGGCGGCGATGCCGAGGAAGAACACGGCGAGCGTCGCCTTCTGGCGCCCCGTGAAGCCCTCGTCGGCCACGTCGAGGTGCATCCCCTCGGCGCGCTTGCGCTGGTCGAGGTCGTAGGTCGGGCTCCTCTCCGGGCTCCGGTGGACGCGGTGCGCGTGCCACATCACGAACGCGATGGTGAGGGCCGTGGTGACGAGCCACAGCCCGACGCGGAACCCGGCACCCGAGAAGAGCGGGACGCCCGCGATCCCCTGCGCCACGCCGACGGTGAACGGGTTGAGGAACGCCGCCGCGAACCCCGCCGCCGAGCCGAGGAACGGGATCGAGACGCCCGTGATCGAGTCGTACCCGAGCGCGAGGGCGAGGGGGACGAAGATGAGGATGAACGGGATCGTCTCCTCGGCCATCCCGAACACGGCGCCGCCCAGCGAGAACAGCGTCATGAAGAGCGGGATCAGCAGCACCTCGATCAGGCGCGACTGCCGCGAGGCGCGCACGAGCCGGCGCAGCGCGGCGTCCACCGCCCCCGTCTTCTGGAGCACCGCGAACGCCCCCCCGATGAGGAAGACGAACGCGATGATGGGCGCGGCGTCCTCGTCGATGAACCCGAGGATGGGCGCCTGGAACAGGATCGCCACCGAGTGCACGAGCCGCTCGCCTACGGAGCCGTACGGCAGCTCGACGGGGGCGTAGGAGCCCGGCACGACCACCTCGCGCGTGCCCGCGCCCTCCACCTCGATCTCCTGCTTCTCGAAGGCCCCCGGCGGGATCACCCACGTCAGCACCACCGCGAGTACGATGATCGAGAAGATGATGAGCGCCGTGTCGGGCGCCTTGAAGCGGGGGGCGGTCGAGGTCGTCGTCATGCGGTGCGGGTGGGGAGGATCGGGTGGCCGGAAGCTAGCGCCGGGCGGCCGAAGCGCGCGGCTCCCTGCCGACCCTCGTCCGAGGGTACAGACTTTTACCAGGGGCCTTGCGTTTTCTCCACAGCCGCCGCGGCCCGAACTTCGGACCTTACCGGCGGGTTAGTGCGCCTGCGCCGCCCCCGCTCCCCATGCCCCGCAGCTTCCTCCTCGCCGCCCTCCTCGTGCCGGCCGTCGCACCCGCGGCGCAGACGCCGGACTCCCTCGGCGCCCCGCCGGCGCGGGCGGACGGGCTGTTCGTGCGGGCGCTCACGGAGGCTTACCTCGACGACCACGAGCAGGCCGTGCGCCACCTCGAGCAGGTGCTGGCGATGCAGCCGGGCGAGGCCGCCGTGCTGGCCGCGCTGGCGGAGTCGCACGAGGCGCTGGGACAGCCGGCCCTGGCGCTGTCGTACGCCGAGCAGGCCGTGGCGGCGGCGCCGGGCGAGCCGGCCTACCTCGCCCTCCTCGCCCGCCTCCAGGCCGAGGGCGCCGCACCCGAGGCCGCCATCGCCACCTACGAGCGGCTCGTGACGGCGACGGACGACCCCGAGGCGCTCGCCGAGCTGGGGCGGCTCCAGGAGCGCGCCGGCCGCCCCGCCGACGCCCTCGCCACCTACGAGCGCCTCCTCCGCGTCGCCGGCGAGGACGCCGCCCTCCGCCTCCGCATGGAGGCCCTCCACCGCCGCCTCGGCGACGAGGCGCAGGCGCTGGCGATGCTGGAGGCCGCCGCCGAGGCGTTCCCCGACGAGCGCACCCTCCTCTACCGCCTCGGCCTCGCCTACCGCGACGCCGGCCGCCCCGCCGACGCCGTCGCCGCCTTCGAGCGCCTCGTCGCCGCCCACCCCGACGACGCCGAGGCCGTCCTCATGCTGGCCGACGCGCTCGAGGCCGCCGGCGACCCCGCGCGCGCGGCGGAGGTCCGCGCCGGCCGCCCCGCCGACTCGCCCGGGGAGCGGCTCCGCCGCGCCGCCCTCCTCTACGCGCAGGCCGAGACCGACCCCAACGCGGCCGAGGAGGCGCGCCAGCTCCTGGAGCCCTTCGCCGAGGACCCCGCGGCGCCCACGGAGGCGCTCCTCATGCTCGGCCCCCTCCTCTTCGAGACGCGCGCGTACGACCGCGCGGCCGACGTCCTCGAACGCGCCCTCGCCGCGGACCCCCGCCACCCCGACGCCTGGGCGCAGGCCGCCGCCGCCCGCCTCTACTGCGGCGACCCCGCGCGCGCGCTCGGCACGGCCGAGGAGGCGCTGATCCTGTTCCCCGGACAGATCCCCCTCCTCCGTGTGAAGGCCTACGCCCTCGGGAAGCTGGAGCGCCCGCGCGAGGCGCTCGCCGCCGCCGACGCCGCCCTCGCCATCCTCGCCGAGGAGGCGCCCGAGCGCGTGGAGGACCGCGCCCGCCTCCTCTCGCTCAAGGCTCTCATGTACACGGACCTCGGCGAGCCCGCCGCCGCCGACGCCGCCTTCGAGGAGGCCCTCGCCCTCGACCCCGACAACGCGCTCGTCCTCAACAACTACGCCTACACCCTCGCCGAGCGGGGCGAGCGCCTCGACGCGGCGCTGGCGATGGCCGAGCGCGCCGTCGCCACCGAGCCCGGCAGCGCCTACTTCCTCGACACCCTCGGCTGGGCGCTCTTCAAGCTCGGCCGCCTCGACGCCGCCGCCGAGGCCATCGAGCGCGCCATCGCCGCCGACGACCGGTTCCCGCTCCTCTACGAGCACCTCGGCGACGTCTACGCCGCCCGCGGCGACCACGCCGACGCCCGCGCCGCCTGGCAGCGCGCCCTGGAGCTCGACCCCGAGAACGAGGCCGTCCGCCGAAAGCTCGCGGGTCAGTAGCTCAGTGGCCGGCAGTCAGCGGTCAGACCGCTCCCCCAAGGTATGCGCCGCTTCCTCCCTGCCCTCTGCCTTCTGACCTCTGCGCTCTGGATGGCCGGCTGCTCGGGGCCGCTCGTCCGCAACGCCCCGGACGCCGACGCCCCGGCCGACTTCCCCAACCACACGGCCGCGCAGATCGTCCAGCAACTGGCGCAGGCGGCGGCGAGCGTAGCGGCCTTCCGGAGCGAGGCGCGCGTGGATTTCGAGACGCCCGGCGGGGGCCAGCGCGTCGGCGCCAGCCTCCGCGCCCGCGTGGCCGACTCGGTCTACGCCTCGCTGCGCGGCCCCCTCGGCATCCACGTCGGCCGCGGCCTCGTCACGGCCGACTCGTTCTTCGCGCACGACCAGCTCAACGGGCGGCTCTACCTCGGCCCCCTCGCCGCCGCCGACGCCTACGTGCCGGGGGCGGGCGAGCCCGGCGCCCTCGGCCACACCCTCCTCGGCCTCCTCGTCCCCGACCCCACCGTGCCCTGGGAGGTCCGCGCCGACACGGCCGTCTACGTCCTCACCGAGCCCGCGGTCGCCACAGGCCAGATCCGCCGGCGGTTCGTCGTCGACCCCGCGCTCTGGCGCGTGACGGCGCTGGAGGAGGTCGGCCCCGGCGGCGCCGTGCTCACGCGCCGGCTGTTCTCGGCGTTCGACGTGGTGGACGGGGTGGTGGTGCCGCGGCGGGTGGTCCTCGCCGCCCCGCTCGACACCCTCGCCGTCACCGTCGAGCACCGGCAGCTCACGCTCGACCCGGCCAGCCTCGAGATCACGTTCCGCCGCCCGACGGACGCCGAGGTGATCCGGCTGGAGTAGCGGGAGGAGCGTGAGAGCGCAGGCGCGGGGAGCGCAGGAACGTGGGATTCAGCACCCTCCCCCGTACTCACACCCCTACGTTCTGACGCTCCTACGCTCCCCTCCGCGGCCCCTTATCTTCCCGGCGTTTCCGCTGATACTCCGGCCCTGTCGTCCCCCCACCATGCGGCCGTACTCGCTCGCCCTCGTTCTCCTCCTCGTCGCCGCGCCGGCAGCGGCGCAGGACCGCGCGGCCACCGAGCGCCGCCTGGAGTCGCTCCGCAACCAGATCCAGGGCGTCGAGGAGCAGGTGCAGCAGGCCCGGAGCGCGGAGGAGAGCGCGCTGGCCGCGCTCGAAGGGCTCCAGACCGAGATCCAGCTCCGCGAGCAGCTCGTCGACGGGTACCGCGCCCAGCTCGACTCCCTCCGCAGCGAGACCGGCGCCCTCCGCGGCTCGATCCAGCGGCTCGAAGGGGAGATCACCGCGGCGCGCGAGTCGTACCGCCGCTACGCCCGCCACGCGTACGTCCGCGGGCGCACGAGCGACCTCGCCCTCATCTTCTCGGCCGGCTCCATCCCCCAGATGATCGCGCGGGCGCGCTACCTCCGCCAGTTCGCCGAGCGGCGGCGGCGGCAGGTCGCCCGCATCGAGGCGAAGACCGTCGAGCTGCGCGGGCGCGAGCGCGAGCTGCAGTACGCCCTCCAGCAGACGCAGCGGCTCCTGACGACGAGCCAGTTCGAGCAGACGGAGCTGGCCGAGCGGCGGCACCAGCGCGAGGAGCTCGTCGCCGAGGTGCGCCGGCGGCGGAGCGCGCTCGAGCGCGAGCTCGCCCAGCGCCAGGCCGACGCCCAGGCGCTCGAAGGCCTCGTGCACGAGCTGGTGGCGGCCGAGCGGCGGCGCGAGGAGGAGGCCCGGCGCGCCGCCGAGGCCGAGGCCGCCCGCCGCCGCGAGGAGGCCGCCGCCCGCCGCGCCGCCGAGGTGGCGGCCGCCACCCGCCGGCCGGGCACCCGCCCCGCCCCCGGCGCCGCGGCCCCCCCGGCCTCAGCTCCGGCCACGGCACCCCCGGCCGCGCCGGCCCGCACCGAGCCCCTCCCCCCCGCCGCCGACCGCCCCGTCTCCCTCGCCGGCTCGTTCCGCTCCAACCGGGGCCGCCTCCCCTGGCCCGCCAGCGGCACCGTCACCGGCGCCTTCGGCACGCGCACCGACCCCGTCTACGGCACCCGCACCGAGTCGCCCGGCATCGACATCACGACGGCGCCCGGCGCCGGCGTCCACGCCGTGTTCGACGGGACCGTCGAGGCCATCAACGTGATGCCGACGTTCGGCACGTTCGTGATGATCTCGCACGGGGGCTACCACACGTTCTACGCGAACCTCTCCAGCGTGAGCGTGCGGCAGGGGCAGCGGGTGCGGGCCGGGCAGGTGATCGGCCGCGCCGGCACGGCCGAGCAGAGCCGCGGCCCCGGCCTCTTCTTCGCCATCTTCGAGGGCGAGCGGCAGGTGGACCCGACCCCCTGGCTCCGGGGCCGCTGACGCGGCGAGCAAGGGGGAAGGGCGAGCAAGGGGGAAGGGCGACTGGCCATTGGCTCGTTCCCCGTGGCCGGTGCCCCTTCCCCAGTGGCCCCCTACAGCGTCCCGCGCAGCTTCTCGGCCTTCACGATGCGGTCGATGGCGAGGGCGAAGGCGGCCTCGCGGAGCGTGCAGCTGAGCGCGCGCGCCTTCCCGACGACGTCGCGGTAGGCCTTCAGCATCACGCGCCCGAGCCGCTCGTTGACCTCCTCCTCCTCCCACGTGTACTGCTGGAAGTTCTGGCTCCACTCGAAGTAGGAGACCGTCACGCCGCCGGCGTTGGCGAGGATGTCGGGGACGACGAGGACGCCGCGCTCGTTGAGCCGCCGGTCGGCCTCGGGCGTGACGGGGAGGTTCGCCCCCTCGACGACGATCTTCGCCCTGACCGAGCCTACGTTCTCGTCGTGGATGGCGCTCTCGATGGCGGCGGGCACGAGGAGGTCGCAGTCGAGCCCCATGAAGTCCTCGTGGGCCACCTCCTCGACGCCGGGGGCGGTGTAGCCGGCGATGGTGCCGTCGCCGCCCTCGCGGTCCTTGTAGCGCTGGATGTCGACGACGTCGAGGCCGTCGGGGTGGAAGAGGCCGCCGGCGACGTCGGAGATGCCGACGATGGTGCAGCCGCGCTCGTGGAGCAGCAGCGCCGCGTTCATCCCGACGTTGCCGAACCCCTGCACGCAGACGCGGAGGCCCTTCGGCTCGAGGCCCATGTCCTGGGCCGCCTCGAGCGCCGTGATCATGACGCCGCGGCCGGTGGCCTGCGCGCGGCCCGCCGAGCCGCCCAGCTCGAGCGGCTTCCCCGTCACGACGGCCGGCGCGTGGCCGTGCTGGCGGCCGTACTGGTCCACGATCCACGCCATCACCTGCGCGTTCGTCCCGAGGTCGGGCGCCGGCACGTCGCGGTTGGGGCCGAGGATGAGGTGGATGCGCGAGACGTACCGCCGCGTGACGTGCTCGAGCTCCAGCGGCGTCAGCGTGCGGGGGTCGCAGTTGACGCCGCCCTTGCCCCCGCCGAAGGGGACGTTGACGAGGGCGGTCTTGTAGCTCATCGTCTCGGCCAGCGCGCGGACCTCGTCGAAGTCCACGAGCGGGGAGTAGCGGATGCCGCCCTTGAACGGCCCCCGCGCGCCGTTGTGCTGGACGCGGTACCCCGTGAACACGACGAGGCTGCCGTCGGCGCGGTGGAGCGGGACCTCCACGCGCATCTCGCGGAACGGCGTGCGGATGGCCGTGCGCCACTCGTCGGAGAGGCCGAGGAGGTCGGCGGCGCGGTCGAAGTTGGCCGTGGCGATCTCGTAGGCCGAGACCTTCGGCTGCTCGGCGACGTAGGCGGACGAGGTGGGCGGCGGGACGACGGACATCGGAGCGACGGGCTGGTGAACGAGAGGGGTACAGGTCTGAGCGTCGAAGGTCGAAGGTCGAAGGTCGAAAGTCGAAGGTCGAAGGTCGAAGGTCTTCAGACCTGTGACCTCCAGACCTGCGACCTCCAGACCTGTGACCTTCAGACCTCCACCCAGTACTCCTCCGGCATCTCCTCCGCGAGCGCGAGCGCGCCCTCGGCGCCGCCGTAGAGCGCGTCGTCCACGACGCGGACCCGCGTCGGGCCGGACTCGCTCAGCTGCGCCTCGACCATCGCGGCGAGGCCGCGGATCTGGCTCCCGCCGCCCGCGAGGTAGACGTTCTTCCGGACGACCTCCTGGAAGTCCGGCTCGTAGCGCGAGAGGAGGTCGAGGGCCGTCTCGACGATCCCCGGCACGAGGCTCTCGCACGCGTGGCGCATCGCGTCCGTGACGTCGTAGTCGCCGAGCTGGGCGACGTCGGCGCCCCGCGTGGTGATCCGCCCGTCGGGCTCGCCCACGAACGCGGTCCGCTCCTTGAGCTGGCGGAGCGCGGGCTCGCTGAAGCGGGCGTGGGGGTACTGCTCCTCGAGGAGGCGGCGGAGCTGGGCGTCGACGTGGTCGCCGGCGAGGGCGAGCGTGCGCTGGTCGTCCTCCCCCGGCATCGTCCCGTGCATCACGCAGAAGTCGGTGGTGCCCGCCCCGATGTCGATCACCATCGCGCCGTCGAGGGCGTCGAGGCCGTAGGCGACGGCGAACGGCTCGGAGACCACCATGAGGGCCTCGGCGTAGTGGCCTACGGCGTCGCGGATCGCGAGCTTGTTCGTGCGGAGGGCCTCGGCGGGCACGCCGACGGCGGCGCGGATCGGCTGCCCCTCGGCGGGGCGGACGGCCTCGACGAGGTGGCGGACGAGCTCGCGGACGGCCTCCTGGTCGCGCGCGGTGCCGTCGCGGACGACGCCGTTCTCGAGCGGGCGCACGAGGTCGAGGGAGAGCCGGTGGCGGAGGGCCTCCTCGCCGTAGAGCACGGGCCGCCCGATCATCTTCCGCGCGACGAAGTCCTTCGGCCAGCCGACGTAGCTCTCGACCCAGGCGCGCTGGCCGTTCGAGGCCACGACGGCGCTGCGCGAGGTGCCGAGGTCGATCCCGACGTGGAGGGGCTCGCCGCCGCCCGCGCGCTTCGGCGCGCTGCTGGCGGCGTTGCGGGGGGCTTTCTTAGCGGAGGTCTTCTTCGTGGGCATCGGTGGAGGGGGGTGAGAGCCGGAGGTAGGCGGCGATGCCGCCTTCGAGCCCCGCCGCGATGGCTTCGCGGTAGGCGGGGGTGCGGAGGCGGGCCTCCTCGGCGGGGTTGCTCAGGGCGGTGATCTCGGTGAGAATGGCGGGGGCGTCCGTGTAGAGGAGGACGTTGAAGGGGGCCGCCTTCGCGCCCCAGTCGGGGGCCGGGCGGGGGCCGGCGGCGCGCTCCCGGAGGAGCGCGCGGTGAACCGCCTCGGCCAGCGCGCGCGACTCCTGGAGCTTCACGGCCGTGCCGGCCCGCCGGAGGGCGGCGTTGAACTCGGCCACGGAGAAGGTACTCCCGCCGTTCTCGGCGTGGGCGAGCGCCCGCGCCGGCTCCTCGGCGTCGACGCCGAAGAAGAACGTCTCCACCGGCGCGAGCGCCGTGTCGGGGAGGGCGTTGACGTGGATGGAGACGAAGAGGTCGGCGCCGTGCGCGTTCGCGAACGCCACCCGCTCCTCGAGGCTCACGGCGCCGTCGCCGTCGCGCGTGAGGAGGACGTCGAGGCCGCCCCGGCGCATGAGGCGGTCGCGGAGGCGGAGGGCCACGTCCAGCGCCACGTCCTTCTCCTCCAGCCGGCCGGGGCCGACGGCGCCGGGGTCGCGCCCCCCGTGGCCCGGGTCGATGACGATGGTTCGGACCTGGAGGTCGAGCACCTCGGCCACGCCCGCCCCCTCGGGGTTCACGGGCCGCCGCGCGGCGGGGCGCGCAGGCGCGGCGAGGTGCGCCGCCGGCGCCTCCGCCTCCACCGCCGCCGGCGCCTCCGCCGGCTCGAAGGCGAGGGCTACGACGCGGGAGGCCCCCCAGGCCCCCACGGCCAGGACGGCGACCAGGAGCCCCCCCAGGCCACCCCACCACGAACGCGCCCGGGAGGCCGTCCGCGGCGGGCCGGCCGTCCCCGACGTGAGGGCGCGGTTGTCCTCGTAGACCGCCCGCAGGATGGCCTCCTTGGGCTGTCGGCGCGGCGGGGCCGGGGGCATGGGGGACTTCGAACGTGCTGAGATCCTACCCCCTCATGATACGTCAGGGCGGCCCTGCCGGGCGCATCCGAGCCTCCGCTGCACCGCCGCCCGTATCGCGCCTACCCCTCCCCACCTTCCGCGCCGGGATCGCCCACCCCGCCCCGGCGTACCCTTCGCGCCCGATCGCTACTCCCCCTCCCGCCGTGCCGAGCCAGCCCCGCGTCATCGCCGCCTTCCTCACGGAAGAGGGCGTCCGCGAGCTCACGCCGTACCGCCTCCTCCGCCGCCTCCTCGTCAGCGAGACCGTCCTCCTCTGCCGGTCGGCGGGCGAGCACGGGGGGTTCCTCACGCTCGAAGCGTACGAGGGGGCGTGCGACGGGATCACGGAGGCGTCGGAGACCGTGATGCTCTCGGTGCCGCACCGGTACGTGAGCTGCCTCCTGGAGGACCCCCCGGAGCGGGACCTCATCGGGTTCCAGACCGGGAACGCGAAGGAGGCGTGAGCGCCGCCTCACGCCCCCCCACCACGCGGGGTTGGCACGAGGGGATGGGCCTCCTACCTTTAGGGCAGCACGCCACCCCTCTGCACCCGGACCCATGCGGACGCTCGGACTCGCCATCATGCTCACCCTCGGCCCCTTCGCCGCCGCCCAGCCCCTCGGCGGCGACTACCACGGCACCATCAGCGGCACCCCCGCCACCCTCACGCTGCAGCAGGACGGCGCGGCGCTGCGGGGGGCCATCGACGCGGGCGGCTACGGCTACACCCTCGTCGGCACCGCCGCCGGCGCCACCGCGAGCGGCACCCTCACCGACCCCCAGGCGGGGAGCGCGATGCCGTTCGAGCTCACGGCGGAGGGCGACGCCCTCACGCTGACCCTCGTCGCCACCGACCCCTACGGGCAGGCCCAGCGCGTCCCGCTCTCGTTCGTGCGCGCCGGCGCCGCCGGCCCCCCGCAGGGTAGCCTCCCGCAGCAGGCCCCGCAGGCCCAGACGCCGCCGGACCCCTCGGCGGAAGCGAATGTCCAGCGCGACCCCGCCCTCGTCGGGCGGTGGTCCTACTCCGACACCTACGTCAGCGGCGACTTCTCCGGCACCACCCGCCTCTCGCTCCAGGTCAACCCCGACGGCACCTACCTCTACGGCGACGGGAGCGTCTCCATCGGCGGGGCCAACGATTACGGCTCCTACAGCGGGAGCTCCGGCGGCGGCGCCGTGACGCGGGGCCGGTGGCGCACCGAAGGCGGGGTGGTCTACGTGCAGGAGGAGGGGTCGCCCGGGTGGGCGCCGTACGCGCGTTACTACGTGGAGGGGAACCAGATGATGTTCACCTTCGGCGACGGCTCGCGGCAGGTCTGGAGCCGGCAGTAGCCGCCGGGAGGACGCCACGCTCCCGCTCGCGGCGGTGAACCGGCCGCTCGTGGAGTACCCCTGCTCCGCGATCGAGGGGAGCGCACGTCCAGTGTCCAGTGGCCGGAGCAGATGCCGGGGCGGACGTGGGTGATCGCGCCCGACGCCGAGACGCTCCGGGCCCGGTGGCGGCGGGGCACGACGCGCCGCCCTCGTTCCACGGCGTGCCCTACGACCGTATGGTGGACGACCCCGAGACGGACGTGGACGAGGCGCACATGTTCGCCCCCCACTACGACCGCCACGTGTGGGTGTACCGGGAGAACCCGCGCGGGGTGTTCACCCCGTTCAACCCCGCCGTGTCGTGCGCCCACCACCGGGGGGCCACGACGCACGAGCACTGACCGACCTCACTGATCGGTCGGGACCCGCTCGGCGTGCTCCAGGAACCGGGAGGCGACGGCCTGGTCGAGGGCGGGCGCGTTCCCGAAGGCGCGGTTGTTCGCGATGACGTTGAGGACCGCGCCCGCGTCGACGGCCTTGCGCGCGAGGTCCGCCGCGTCCTCGACCATCGCCTCCGCCCCCGCCGCCAGCTCCGGCGCGGGCGCGTCGAAGGGGTGCGCGAGCGCGTACGCGTCCTCGTACGGCATCCGGAGCGGCGTGAGGAGCCGGAGCACGGCCTCCCCGTTGGCCGCCGTGAACCGCCCCCCCGCGAGCGCCCACTGCTCGGCGAGGGGGGGGAGCCACGTCCAGTGGCTGAACACGAACCCGAGCCCGCGCGCCTCCAGCCACGCGGCGTACGGCTCCGTGAGGAGGTGGGGCGAGCGGATCTCCAGGTGCGCCTGCACGCGGCGCCCCCCCACCGCCTCCGGCACGTCGGCGAAGAACGCGTCGAGCTCGCCGACGAACGCCTCCGGCGGCGGGCTCTCGCGCACCCGGGCGTACTCCTGCTCGAAGATCACCCCCGCGAGGCGGTCGCCGAGCACGTCGACGGCGGGGGCGAGGAACCGCTCGGTAAACCCCTTCGCGTCGAGGTACGTCGGGTTCGGGACGTACACCGGCCGGTTCCCCCGCCCCCGGCCCCCCTTCGGGCCCCTCCCCTTCGGGGCGAGGCTCTCGTCCGTCCGGGCCGCGGCGTCGAGGGCCTCCTGGCTCTGGCGGACCGTTCGGGCGGTGTACGCCTGCGGCGCCTTGAGGAGGAAGCGGGCGGTGTCCGGGGCGTGCTCGGCGTAGCGTTCGAGGACGAACCGGTTCGGCGTCGGCCCCCCGTCCTCGTCGGCCAGCGGGCGGTAGAACGTGAAGTCGAGCTCGACGACGGAGAAGTGCCGGAAGTAGTCGGCCGTGGACTCGACGGGGAGCGTGCGCTCCTGGAACGTATCGCCGCCGAGCCGCTTCGTCCGCGTGGCGACGCGCTCGGCCCAGCGGTCCTCCGGGTAGACCTGGCCGAGCCACCCGGCGTAGCGGTCACTGGCGGTGCCGAAGCGGAGGTTGGGGTGGACGCCGCGGAAGTCGTAGCGGGCGACGGCCTCGTGGCGGGCCGCGAGATCGGAGGGTTCCATGGGGGTTTGCGGACGGGGAGAAGACGGGGACGGCCCCAAGCTAGCGGCGATCGCTGACAGGGGGTGTCAGCCCGCTCCCCGAGGCCGACACGCCCACGGAGACCGGCGCAGGCGCGCGCGTTCTATCTTCCGAACCCGCCCCCAGCGCGAGCCCATCCCCAGCAGGTCCGTCTCATGCAACCGCTGTCGGTGCAGCCGCTCCTCGACACCGCCGCAGGCGCCCCTCCGGGGGCTCCCTCGTCCGAGGCCGGGGGTACGGGGGGCGCCCCGCGCGTCGGGGACCTCGAAGCCCGCCTCGCCGCGCTCGGCGGCGCGGAGACGGCGGAGCGGGTGGACGCCCTGAACGCGCTGGCGTACGCGCTCCCGAGGGCGGAGGCGGGCCGCCGCGGCGCCCTCGCCTCGGAGGCCCGCGCCCTCGCCGAGCGGCTCGGCTACGCGGCCGGGTACGCCGCCGCGACGGCGATGACGGGCTACGCCCGCCTCGACCAGGCGGACCCCCTCGCCGCCGTCCACCTCCTCCGCGAGGCCGAGCGCCACGAGGGCCTCCTCCCCGAGCGCGTCGCGTTCTGGGTGCAGGCGGGGCTCGCCGAGGCGCACTCGGCCCTCGGCGACTTCGAGGGGGTCCTCCGCACGCTCTCCGCCCTCCTCGACCGCGTGCGGGCGGCCGGGGACCGGGAGCTGGAGGCGTGGACGCTCCACGGCCTCTCGACGGCCGCCGCCGACCTCGGCGACGCCGCGAACGGGCTCGCCCTCGGCACGGAGGCCCTCGACGCGTTCACGGCGCTGGGGCACGAGGGGGGCCGGACGTGGGCCCACGGCGCGGTGGGCACGGCGCACCGGCTCCTCGGCGCGTACGACGACGCGCGGGCGCACCACGAGGCCGCCCTCGACCTCGCCCGGTCGCGGGGGGACGGGGCGGCGGAGGCCCGCGCGCTCCACGACCTCGCCGCCCTCGCCCTCGCCGAGCGCCGCGCCCCCGACGCCCTCCTCCTCCTCCGCGTCGCGCTCGACCGCCAGCGCGCGCTCGGGCTGCGCCAGGCCGAGGCCGAGAGCCTCCTGGCGTACGGCCGGGCGCTCCGGGAGGCGGGCCGCCCGAAGGAGGCCATCGACACCATGCTGCGGGCGCTCGACCTCGCGGGGGCCCTCGGCGCCAGGCTCCTCGTGAGCCGGGCCCACCTCGCCCTCGCCGAGGCGTACGAGGTGCTCGGGCGGATGGCGCAGGCGCTCCGGCACCTCCGGCACTACCAGGCCGTGCGCGAGGAGGTGCTCGGGCTCGAGACGGCCGCGCGCCTGGAGGCGGTCGCGGCGCGGGGCGAGGCGCAGCGCGCCCGCGACGAGACGGAGCGGGCCCGCCGCCACGCCGCCGAGCTGGCCCGGAAGAACGACGAGCTCGAGGCGCTCCTCGCCGAGCTGCGGCGGACGCAGGCCCGCCTCGTCCAGGCCGAGAAGCTCGCGAGCCTCGGGCGGCTGACGGCGGGGATCGCGCACGAGATCAAGAACCCCCTCAACTTCGTCAACAACTTCGCCGACCTCAGCGTGGAGCTGGCCACCGAGCTCCGCGACGCGCTGGGCGCGGGCGACGTGGAGGCGGCCGCCGAGCTCGCCTCCGACCTCCTCGCGAACGCCGAGACCATCCACCGGCACGGGGAGCGGGCGAACGCCATCGTGGTCGCCATGATGGCGCACGCGCGGGGCGGGAGCGGCGAGCGGCGGCCGACCGACCTCCACGCGCTCCTCCGGCAGTCCGTCGAGATCGCCCGCCAGGCCAGGATCGCGGCGGGGGACGCACCGGGGGGCGACGTGCCGGAGGTGGCCTTCGACCTCGACGCGGGCGTCGGCCCCCTCGACCTCGTCCCGGAGGAGATCGGGCGCGTCGTCGTGAGCCTCGTCACGAACGCGCTCGACGCCGTGGCGGCGCGCGCGGCCGCGGGGGAGGACGGCTACGCGCCCTCGATCACGGTGAGGACGCGGCGCGACGGGGGCGGGGTCGAGGTGTGCGTGGAGGACAACGGGTGCGGGATGACGGAGGAGGTCCGGGCGCGGGCGTTCGAGCCGTTCTTCACGACGAAGCCGCCGGGGGAGGGGACCGGGCTCGGCCTGTCGATGGCGTGGGACGCCGCCCGGGCCCACGGCGGCACGCTCGCCGCGACGCCCGTGCCCACGGGGGGCGAGCGCCTCGTCCTCCGTCTCCCGCTCGGGTAGCGTCGGAGCGGCGGGACGAGTGGACGCGGCGGAAGTCTACGCGTTGACTTGAGCGTATCGTAACTCTACGTCGTGCGGCCTTGCTTACTTCCCACTGGTGAGCGGCGAATGGCCTGGCGCTTGCATGTCTACTCACCCTGCGGTTTATTAGCGCTTCGCGAGTTTCGGCAGC
>DATGQT010000136.1:0-3020 GCA_035304085.1 Rubricoccaceae bacterium | reverse complement strand
GGACCCCGTCGTGCCGACGAGCCGGGATCAACTCATCGATCTGGAGGCGGGGGAGCGCCCCGTCGTCTACGGGAGCCAGACGGCGTTCTGGGTGATGAACGACGTCGGCAACGACCACGCGGAGACGGGCTCGGACCCGCTCGGGGTCGAGGTGCGGGTGTCCGCGTTCTCGGTCATCAACCCCGGCACCCCCGCCCTCGACCAGGGCACGTTCTACCGCTACACCGTCGTCAACCGGAACAGCCAGCCCCTCACCGACGCCTATCTCAGCCTGTTCGTGGACCCTGACCTCGGCGACGCCATCGACGACTACGTCGGCAGCGACACCACGCGCGGGCTCGGGTTCGTCTACAACGGGGACAACAGCGACGCCATCTACGGCATCCCGCCGGCCTTCGGCGTGGATGGGCTGAGCCACGGCCTGGGCGCCTTCTCCTACTTCAACTCGACGCCGGGGGGTGACCCCAGCACGCTGGACGAGTACTACAACTTCATGCAGGGGCTCTGGGGCGATGGTACGCCGATGACGGAGGGGGGCTCCGGCTACCAGACCGGCGGCGACGTCACGGCGTTCGCCTTCCCCGGCGACCCCGTCACCGGCCAGTTCTGGAGCGAGGTGGACGAGGACAACTCGCCCGGTGACCGCCGCTTCTTAGTGAGTTCGCCCTCGTTCACGCTCGCGCCGGGGGCTTCGCGGACATTCGACCTCGGGTTCGTCTTCGCGCAGGGGACGAGCTACCTCGACTCGATCACGGAGCTGCGCGCGGCGAGCGACCTCGTGCAGGCCCGCTACGACGACGGCTCCCTCATCCCCACCGCCAGCGAGCACGGCGCGCCGGACGCGCCGGCGGATTACGCCCTCGGCGCCGTTCATCCCAACCCGTCCCGCGCCGAGGCCAGGGTCGCTTACACCCTCCCCCGAGCCGGTGCGATCCGGCTGGCCGTCTACGACGCGCTCGGGCGGGAGGTAGCCGTGCTCGCCGACGGCCTCCACGGCGCCGGCGCCCACGAGGCCGTCCTCGACGGGGCCGCTCTGGCCCCGGGGGTCTACGTCGTCGTGCTGGAGGGGGAAGGGGCGCGGGCGACGGCGAAGCTCACGATCCTCCGATGAGTCCCCCTCCGAGTAAACAGGAAAAGACGATGCGCCTCGCTACGCTGCTATGCTTCGCGTTCCTCCTCGCCGCCGCCGCCCGCGCCCAGGCGCCCGGCGACTGCGCCCTCGGCCAGGCCCGCGCCGACCTCGCCGTCAGCGACGTCCGCGCCACCCTCCTCAACACCGGTAGCCTCTTCTTCGGCGATGGGGTCCAGGCCGGCTACGTCGTCCCTCGGAGGGCGTGCGACGGCAACCCCTGCTCGCCCGTCTTCGCCGCCGGCATCTGGATCGGGGGGAAGGTGGGTGGCGAGGTCCGCGTGGCCGGCTCGCGCTACGCCAACTTCGAGTTCTGGCCCGGCCCCCTCGACGAGGGCGCCACCCTCCCCGACCCCGACGACTGCACGCGCTACGACCGCATCTGGGTCGTCAGCCTCCTCGACGTCCAGGTGTACGAGCTGACGGGAGAGGCCACGCCGGACCTCGCCGAGTGGCCTGTCGGGCTGGGGGCGCCGGCCGTCGACGCGCAGGGCGACCCGGTGGTGCCCACGCACCGCGACCAGCTCATCGACCTGGAGGCGGGGGAGCGCCCCGTCGTCCACGGGAGCCAGACGGCGTTCTGGGTGATGAACGACGTCGGCAACGACCACGCGGAGACGGGCTCGGACCCGCTCGGCGTCGAGGTGCGCGTGCTCGCGTTCGCCGTCCTCAGCGCCGAGCCCGCGCTGAACCAGGCGACGGTGTACCGCTACACCGTCGTCAACCGGAACAGCCAGCCCCTCACCGACGCCTACTTCAACCTGTTCCTCGACCCCGATCTCGGCGACGCAGGCGACGACTACATCGGCGTGGACACGACGCGGGGCATGGCGTTCACGTACAACGGGAGAGACAGCGACTCCGTTTACGGCATCCCGCCCGCCGTTGGGTACGACTTCCTGAGCGACGGCCTCGGCGCCCACACGTACTTCGTGGGGATCGGGTACCCGATGGACGACCCCACCACGGCGGCGGAGTACTACAACCGGATGCAGGGACTGTGGAACGACGGGACCCCGATGACGGAGGGCGGCACCGGGTACCAGACCGGCGGTGACGTCACGACGTTCGCCTTCCCCGGCGACCCCGTCACCGGCCAGTTCTGGAGCGAGGTAGACGAGGACAACCCACCCGGCGACCGCCGCCAGGTCGCCCACTCGCCGGCGTTCACGCTCCAGCCCGGAGAGGCGCGGACGTTCGACCTCGCCGTCGTCTTCGCGCAGGGCGCCGATTACCTCGACTCCATCACGCGCCTCCGCGCGGCGAGCGACCTCGTGCAGGCCCGCTACGACGACGGCTCGCTCCTGGAGCCGGGCGGCATCCCCGACGGCGATCTCCCGGCGCCCACGCTCCTCGGCCCGCCCGACGGCACCCTCTTCCACGACGAGCCGGCGGTGCTGGAGTGGGCACCCGTCGCGGGTGCCTTCGAGTACCTCGTGCAGTGGTCGCTGTCGCCGAACTTCCCCCCCGACAGCACGAACAGCGCTCTCCTCCACGACACCAGCATCTCAGTCGGTGGGCTGCCGAACGAGGTGCTCACGTACTACTGGCGCGTGCGCGCCGAGGGCAGCGCCGTGGTCGGCCCGTTCTCGAAGGTGCGCTCGTTCGTGTACTACCACTACGTCTACCTCAAGGATTGGGCGGGCAACGGCGCCGGCATCGTCGAGACGGCTTACCCCGGCATCCCCGACGTGTGCGCGGACGCCGGCGACGACCCCGGCTGCGCCGACTACGGCGGGAACACCGTCTTCAACGACCCCAACGCCAACAGCGACTACTACCTCACGGCTTCCGGCAACGGTCTCATAGGCCGGCTCCGTCGCTACGTCGAGGCGGCGGCGCCGTACGACTACGAGCTGCGGTTCACCGAGGCCGGCGGCTACGGGCTCTC
>DATGQT010000135.1:0-2162 GCA_035304085.1 Rubricoccaceae bacterium | reverse complement strand
GAACGTGACGTAGTGGTCCATGAGGCGGGCCTCCTCCCACTCCCCCTGCTCGATGAGGCGCTGGACCATGTAGAGGCCGAGGACGTCGGCCTTGCCCTCTTCGAGGGCGCTGGCCTGCTCGCGGAGCGCCTCGCGGACGGTACCGCGGCCGGTGACGGTGTTCTTGATGCCGAGGCCGTGGGCGACCTCGTGGAACATCGTGTTGCCGAAGAAGGCGTCGAAGGAGACGTGCTCCTGCTGGTCCTCGGCGATGAGGACCTCGGCGATGGGGACGAGGATGCGGTCGTACTTCGCCCGCATGGCGTTCTTGAGCTGGAGCCGGCGGGAGCCCTTCTGGAGCTGGACCTCCTCGTCGTTGGGGAGGTTGATGGCGATGGTCTTGCTCCCGGCGTTGGCGTCGCCGGCGTAGTAGACGACGTCGTAGGCGCCGAGGTCGGCGTCGGTGCCGGGGGTCTCGGCCTTGTAGCGGTCGTCGACGGGGAGGCCGCGCTGGAGGGCGGGGAGGAGGGTGGCGAAGCGCTGGAGGCGGGCGCTCCAGTCGAGGTCCTTGATGAGGACGTAGGCCTCGTGGGCGGCCTTGTAGCCGAAGAGCTGGTCCTCGTACGTCTCGATGGGGCCGACGATGAAGTCGAGGGGGTTGTCCCGCATGTCCATCCAGGCGAGGTCGCTCGGCTGGTAGTCGTCGGAGAGGAGGGCGTCGGCGCGGAGCTCGAGGTAGCGGCGGAGGCCGGGGTCCTGGGCGAGGGCGGCGGCCTCGCGGAGGTAGCGCGCGGCGCGGGCGTGCTGCTCGGCGAAGGCCTCGTGGTAGGGGACGCCGACGAGGCGGTCGCCCTCGCGTCGGACGAGGGTGTAGAGGCCCGTCAGGTCCTCGTCCGGGTAGGCGTCGGCGGCGGTGAGGAGCTCGTCCTCGGTGATGTCCGGCGGGTAGAAGCCGGAGCCGGGGGGCTTGGGGCCGACGCCGGGGAGGAAGGGCTCGTTGCCGGCGAGGCGGTCCCAGGGCCCGTAGTTGATCGTGACGTAGCGGCGGGCGGCCTCGCTCGTGAGGCTGCCCAGGAGGGAGTCGCGGCCGGGGGGGGAGGCCTCCATCCAGAACACCTCGTCCATGGCCTTCGCCGCCTCGATGAGGAGCGGGATCATGCGGCGGGTGGAGTCGGAGAGCGCCGAGAGGTCGGCGTCGAGGCGGACGGTGGTGTACTGGGCGAGGCGGGCCTCGAGGAGGGAGTCCTCACGCGTAGCGACGGCGAGGCCGTCGGTGGTGGCGGTGGGGGACACGGTGGCGGCGTTCCGGGACTCGACGCGGCAGCCGGCGAGGACGAGGAGGGCGGCGGCGCCGCAGGCGAGGAGGCGGAGGGTCATCGTGGGTGGGGTGGGTTGGCGTGCCCAAAGATAGGTGCGGGCGGCGGGCCGTTCCGGCGTCTCCGGGGGCCGTTCCGGCGTCTCGGTGGTCCGCCGGGGCCTCTCGACCTGCCGTTCCGGCGCCTCGGTGGCCCGTTCCGCCGTCTCGATCTGCCGTTGTAGCACCTCGGCAGGCCGTTCTACCGCTTCGGTGGGCCGTTCCGCCGCCTCGGTGGGCCGTTTTGCCGTCTCGGAGGCGTGTTCCGGCGCCTCGGCGATGCGCTCGGGCGGTTCAGCGCGCGGGGATGGCGGCGCGGTCCGTGAGGATGACGAACGCATCGGCGCCGGGGGCCGGCGCCTCGGTGAGGTCGTCGGTCGGGCGGAAGGTGACGACGAGGGTGCGGGCGCCGGGGGCGTAGCGGGCGAGGTGCTCGGGGACGCCGAGGCCGCCCTCGCTGTGGAACGCCCCGTTGAGGTGGACGACGAGGGCTCCGGGCGCGCGTTCGAGGTGCTCGGCGACGGAGAAGGCCATCGTGGCGTCGCGGAGGTTCTGGGCGGCGAGGAGGTCCTCCATGCTCGGGCCGTGGGCGCCGTGGGCCTCCATCATCTCGGCCATCTGCTCCTCGAAGCGGGCGGCGAGGGGGTCGGAGGGCGGGGCGAGGGGGAGCGGCGCGAGGAAGGCGCGGGCGGCCTCGGGGAGGGCGTCGAGGCCGGCCAGCCCCTCGCGGCCTACGCGGCTGACGTAGCGGGCGGGGGCGTTGGCGGCGATCACCGGCAGCCCGTGCGCCTTGGCGTACTCGACGGCGGGGCGGTAGTCGGTGGCGTAG
>DATGQT010000134.1:0-4039 GCA_035304085.1 Rubricoccaceae bacterium | reverse complement strand
GAGGAGGGCGCGGAACGCCGGGCGGTACGCCTCCGGGTCGCGCCCGCGGTACTGGTCGTTGACGCCGATGAGGAGGGAGACGAGGTCGTAGCGTCCGGCCACGCGGCCCTCGGCCCCGCGGGCGGGATCTGCGACCTCGGCGTCGTCGAGGCCGGCAGCCAGCTCGTCGGTCGTCCAGCCGGTGACGGCGACGGTGGTGGGGTCCTGGAGCGGGACGCCCTCCGCGCGCAGCCGCGCGGCGAGCTGGTGCGGCCATCGGTCCTCGGGCGCGACGCCCTCGCCGATGGTGTAGGAGTCGCCGAGGGCGAGGTAGCGGAGGGGAGGGCTCATGCGGCCGTGACCCGGTCGAGGAGCCGCTCGGCCAGCTCGGGCTTGCTGAGCGGCCCCATCACCTCGCGCTCGCCGCCGGCGCCGAGGAGGACGACGCGGTTGGTGCCGGTGCCGAAGCCGGCGCCCTCCTCGTTGGCGTAGTTGAGGACGATCCAGTCGAGGTGCTTGCGGCGGAGCTTGTCGAGGGCGTGGGCCTCGCCGTCGTGGGTTTCGAGGGCGAAGCCGACGAGGGTCTGGCCGTCGCGCTTCTTTTCGCCGAGGGCGGCGAGGACGTCGGGGGTGCGGCGGAGATGGAGGACGAGGGCGTCGTCGCCGGCCTCCTCCTTCTTCTGCTTGCGCTCGGAGGGCGCGGCGGGGGCGAAGTCGGCCACGGCGGCGGCGGCGAGGACGAGGTCGGCGTCGGCGTGCTGCATCGCTGCGCGGTGGAGGTCGTCGGCGCTGACGACGTCGACGCGGACGACGCCCTCGGGGGTGGGGAGGGTGACGGGCCCGGCGAGGAGGACGACCTCGGCGCCGCGGCGGGCGGCGGCCTCGGCGAGCGCGAAGCCCATCGTGCCGGTGGAGCCGTTGGAGAGGAAGCGGACGGGGTCGAGGGCCTCGCGCGTGGGGCCGGCGGTGACGAGGACCTTCTTGCCGACGAGCGATCCGTGGTCCGTGGTCCGTGGTCCGTGGTCCCCCCTCGGCTAGCCATCCGGCGACGACCGCCACGATCTCCTCCGGCTCCGGCAGCCGCCCCTCGCCGACGAGCCCGCTCGCCAGCTCGCCGTGCGCCGGGTCGAGGACGGTGCAGCCGTGGCGCCGCAGCGCCGCGACGTTGGCCTGCGTGGCCGGGTGCCGCCACATGTCGTGGTCCATGGCCGGGGCGACGAGGACGGGGCAGCGGGCCGAGAGCACCGTCGCCGAGAGCATGTCGTCGACGAGGCCGTGGGCGAGGCGGGCCAGCGTGTTGGCCGAGCAGGGGGCGACGACGAGGCCGTCGGCCCAGAGGCCGAGGTCCACGTGCTTCGTCCAGCTCCCGCCGGCATCGCCCTCGGGGAACACCTCGGTGAGCACCTCGCGCCGGGCGAGCGTGCTGAGCGTGAGCGGGGCGATGAAGCGCGCCGCGCCGGCCGTCATGATCGGCTGCACCTCGGCACCCGCCTTCACGAGGAGCCGGACGAGCTCGGCGGCCTTGTAGGCGGCGATGCTGCCGGTGACGCCGAGGACGAGCTTCTTGCCGTGGAGCGGGGGGCCGTCGTGCATGACGTGGGGAGGGGAGGGGCCGATACGAATGTAGGGGCGCAGCGCGCTGCGCCCCTACGGGGATGGAGGGCCTGGGGCCGCCTTACAGCTCCGTCGGCACCTCGGCGCCGGCGTTGCGGTAGTAGATCTCGCCGTTCCGCAGCTCCTCGATGGCGATGGCGCCGGGCTTCGGCTTCCGCTCGTACTCGAGGGAGATCTTGAGCTGGTCCTCGTTGATGCGGAGGTCCTCGGCGGGCTCGATGAGGCTGAGGTCGTCGAAGTAGGAGAGCTTCTGGTCGAGCTCGGCCTTCTGGCGCGCGGCCACCTGGCGGGCGCGCCGCGAGAGGACGACGACGGTCTCGTAGAGGTTGCCCGTCTCGCTGGCGAGCTGGGCGACGTCGAGGGTCTGGATGCTGGGGTTGGGCATGGTTCGGAGGCTCGGGGAAGGCGAGGTAAGATCGTACAAACGTCACCCGACTGAGGATCAGCCGGCGAGGAACGCGCGCACGAGGGCGACGGTTTCGGCCACGGCCACCTCGAGGTCGTCGTTGACGACGACGGCGTCGCACGCCGTCGCGTAGGCGAGCTCGAGCTCGGCGCGCTCGAGGCGGACGGCGAGGCGGTCCTCGTCCTCGGTGCCGCGGGCGCGGAGGCGCTCGGCGAGGACGGCCAGGCTCGGCGGCCGGACGAAGACGGTGAGGGCGCGGTCGCCGTAGAGCCGCTTCACGCTCATGGCCCCCTTCACGTCGAGGTCGAGCACGACGGCGGCCACGGCGGGGTCCGCCGCCATCCGCTCCAGCTCGCGCCGGAGGGTGCCGTAGAACCGGCCGGGGTAGACCTCCTCGTACTCGACGAAGGCGCCCGCCTCGACCTCGGCGCGGAACGCGTCGTCGCTGAGGAAGAAGTAGTCCACGCCGTCGCGCTCGCCGGGGCGCGGGGGCCGCGTCGTGGCGGAGACGGAGAACCGGAGGCCGGGCACGGCCGCCATCACCCGCCGGGCGAGGGTGGTCTTGCCCGCGCCGCTCGGCGCCGTGAGGACGATGAGTTTCATGGGGGTGGTGGCGATTAGCGATCGGCGACGGGTTGGCCTCCCCTAATCGCCAATCGCCAATCCCTAATCGCTCATACCACGTTCTGCACCTGCTCGCGGACCTTCTCCAGCTCCTCCTTCATGCGGACGGCGAGGGCGGCGAGCGTGGCGTCGTTGGCCTTCGAGGCGATGGTGTTCACCTCGCGGTTGAGCTCCTGAGCGAGGAAGTTGAGCCGGCGGCCGACGGCCTCGTCGGCGCCGAGGGCCTCGCGGAACTGGGCGAGGTGGGAGCGGAGGCGGACGACCTCCTCGGTCACGTCGAGCTTGTCGGCCAGGAGGGCGATCTCGGTCTCGAGGCGGTCCGGGTTGAGGCGGTCGTCGGCGAGGAGCTCGGCGAGGCGGTCGCGGAGGCGCTGCTGGGCCTCGCGCACGCGCGCGGGCGCCCGCTCGGCCACCGCGGCGAGGTGGGCCTCGATGGCGTCGAGGCGGGCGGCGAGGTCCTCGGCGAGGGCGCGGCCCTCCTGCAGCCGCATGGCGTCGACGCGGCCGAGCGCCTCGGTCAGCGCCGGCTCGACGGCCGCCCACGCCTCGGCCTGCTCGGCCTCGACGTCGGGCTCGGCGCTGGTGAGGACGTCGTAGCGGAGGAGGTGGTCGAGGGTGACCGGAGCCTGCTGGGGGTCGAGGCCGGCGGCGGCCTGGAGGTCGAGGAGGAGGCGGCCGTAGGCGCGCGCGGCGGCGCGGTCCACGGCCAGCCCGGCCTCGGCCCCCTGCCGCTGGAGCGTGATGGAGACGGTGACGCTGCCGCGCTCGAGCTGCTCCTTGCAGAGCGCCTGCACGGCGGGGTCGAACGCGCTCAGCACGCGGGGCCCCCGCACGCTCACCTCGGCGAAGCGGCCGTTGACCGCGCGCACCTCGACGGTGGCCTCGGTGGCGCCGGCGCGGCCGGTGCCGCGCCCGAACCCGGTCATGCTGCGGAGCACGGGTGCTTTCAGCTATCCGCCGTCTGCGGGCGGGCGGTGTAGAAAAGCCGAGAGCTGACAGCCGGGCCGCAGGCGGCAGGCCATCAGCTCTCGCGCGGAGAGGGAGGATCTGCCAGTATGTTGGTGATTGCCCTCCCTTTCCTCCAAGCTACCGCGCCGCAGCCGATTCCGCCACGATCCCTCCTCTCACCGCCATGAAACCCTGCCGAAACCGGAGACGAAACCGGCAGTGCCGACGCGGCGCGGGAGCCTCGGCACCAGGAAGCCTCGGCCCCCCCTCACAGGCGGCGGAAACCCATGGCCCGAGCCACCCTCACCCTCCGCGAGGCCGAAGCCCGCGCCGACGGCACCGCCCCCCTCTACCTCGTCTGCCGCCACAAGGGTGCCCGCTCCGCCTCGCCCACAGCCCTCACCAGAGCCGCGTCACCGTCCGCGTGGCGGCGGCGTCCCCCGCCGTGACGCGGACGACGTAGACGCC
>DATGQT010000133.1:0-15498 GCA_035304085.1 Rubricoccaceae bacterium | reverse complement strand
TCGTCGTCGAGGCGGCGGCAGGCGGGGTCGAGGAGGCGGGAGGCGTCGAACCGGGTGATGGTGCTGTCGAAGAACTCGTTGAAGACGATGTCGCCGTTCGGGGCCTGCACGATCTCCCAGGGGCCGGCGCCGGTGACCCAGACGGGCGGGGCGGTCCCGATGGCCGGGGGGACGGGGTACTCGAGGACGCGGCCGGTGGCGGGGTCTACGACGCCGATCCGCCGGCCCCAGAACGCGGTGTACCAGACGAGGCCGTCGTCGGCGACCTCGAGGTGGGCCGGGTGCAGGCTCGTCTCGGGCAGGCGGTAGACGCGGTAGCAGTCGTCCTCGGGCTCGCCCGGCGCGCAGACCTGGTCGAGGAGCGAGACGCTGAAGTCGAAGTCGTTGTCCCACGGGATCCGCTCGGGGTCGAACGAGGCGATGAGCGGGCCCGCCTCCAGGCCGCCCTGCGCCACCCACATCCGGCCGCGCGCCTCGTCCCAGGCGATCCCGATGATCTCGTTCCAGTCGCCGGGCATGTTGTAGACGCGGTAGCGCGCGCCGGCGGGCGCGGCGGGGTCGTAGGCGACGATCCGGCTGTGGTTGGGGTGGGCGCCGGCGTAGAGCGAGCCGCCCCCCTGCGTGAACCACACGCGGCCCCGCGGGTCCACGAGGATGGACTCCCCGAGGACGCTCGTCTGCGTCCGGTGGTCGCCGAAGATCGTGGTGGCGAAGGGGCCGGGGCCGGGCGGCTTCGGGATCTCGAGCCCCGTGACGACGCCGGTCGCCGGGTCGAGGTGCTGGAAGTTGAGGTGGAACTCCTCGTTCACCCACACCTGCCCGTCGGCCCCGACGGCGATGGCCAGCGGGGCCGCGTTGGTGCCGGGCGTGGGCGGGATGTCGAACCAGTCGTAGGCGAAGACGTCGATGCGGGCCGGCGCGCTCGTGCCGGCGGGCGTGCGGACGCGGACGACCCCGCTCCGGGCTGCCGCCCCCGCGTCGACGACGATGCGGTCGTCCTCCCACGCCGCGATGCGGGGGGAGGTCGAGGGGACCGTGACCCGGCCGCCGCCGGCGAGGCGGACGACGAGCGCGGAGCCCGGGCCGGGGGGGCCGAACCCCTCGCCGGTGAGGGTGAGGGGGACGGGCCGGATGGTGGCGAAGACGGGCGCGTCGAGCCGGGGCGGTCCCTCGGGCTGTGCGAAGGTCGCGACGGGGGCGAGGAGGAGGAGGGCGACGATCGAGGGGCGCATGGGGGAGGTAGCTGAGCACAGGTAGGCGGATGATACGACGCCCGGCCCGAGGCCCTGGCGGACGCGCCGGCCAGCCACGCCGTTTGCCTCCGGCTCTCGGCCGCGCTCTGATGAAGGCCGAAGGTCGCAGGTCCGAACGTCGGAAGTCAGGCGACCTTCGATTTTCGAACCTGCGGCTCATGCCCCCGTGCCGCTACCTTATCCCCGTCCCCACCGCTCCTCCCCCATGAAGCTCTTCGACTTCCTCACCGGTTCACGCCCGCCCCTCGTCGAGCAGAGCCTCGACGACATGGGCGCGATGCTCGACACGGCCGCCGAGATGTTCGCCGCCGCGACGGCCTACCTCCTCGACAACGCCCCCCTCACCGTCGACCTCTCGGCGCGCGACGAGGACATCAACGCGCGCGAGCAGCGGGTCCGCCGCGCCGTCCTCGAGCACATGACGATAGACCCCCGCGACGAGCTCGCCCTCAGCCTCCTCATCATCTCGGTGGTCCAGGACGCCGAGCGGTGCGGCGACCTCGCCAAGAGCATCGCGAAGGCGGCCAACCTCGCGAAGGGCCCCCGCTCCGGCCGGCACGTCGAGGCGCTCCGGGCCATCTGCGACCGCGTGCAGGCGCTGTTCCCGAAGGCGCGCGCCGCCTTCCTCGAGGCCGACAGCCGGCAGGCCCGCGCCATCATGGAGGAGCACGACGCGCTGAAGAAGGAGGTGACCGGCTACCTCCGACGCCTCGCCGAGGCCGACGACCTCTCGGTCAACCACGCCGTCGTCCTCGCCACCGCGGCCCGGATGGTCGGGCGGGTGTCGAGCCACCTCTCGAACATCATCTCGTCGGTGGTCCTCCCGTTCGACCAGATCCGCCGCTCGCCCACGTGGGGCGACGACGAATAGCCGCCCGCCGTCGAACCCCGGGACGCCCCCGCCATGCTCACCCCCCCTCCGGCCACGCGGGCGAAGACGCCGCTCGCCCTGGCGCTCCAGGTCCTCGCCCTCCTCGGCGTGCTCTACGTGTTCTTCGTCAGCCTCGAGCTGATGGGGGGCGCGTTCCAGCTGATGGGGTCCGGCTTCGCCAGGGCCCTGCTGGCCACGACGAGCGACCCGCTCATCGGGCTCTTCACCGGCCTCCTCGCTACCAGCCTCGTGCAGTCGTCGTCGGTGACGACGAGCCTGACGGTGGCGCTCGTGGCCAGCGGCACGCTCTCCGTCGAGAACGCGATCCCCCTCGTCATGGGGGCCAACATCGGGACGACGGTCACGAACCTCATCGTCTCGATGGGCCACATCACGCGGCCCGACGAGTTCCGCCGCGCGATGGCGGGCGCCTCCGTCCACGACTTCTTCAACTGGCTGACGGTGCTCATCCTGCTCCCCCTGGAGATCTTCTTCGGCGTCCTCTCCGTGCCGGCGCGCGCGTTCACCGATGCGATGGCCGGCGTGGGGGGGACCGAGCTTCTCTCGCCGCTGAAGCTCGTCACGAAGCCGGTGTCCGAGGCGCTGGTGGGGCTGCTGGGCGCGAACGGGATCGTCGTGCTCCTCGTGGGGCTGGCCCTGCTGTTCCTGGCGCTCCGCTACCTCGTCGTGCTGCTGAAGGCGCTCGTGCTGGGGCGGGCCGAGGGGTTCCTCCACCGCTACGTCTTCGGCCGCCCGCTGGTCTCGATGCTGGCGGGCCTGCTGCTGACGTTCTTCGTGCAGTCGTCGTCGGTGACGACGAGCCTGATCGTGCCGCTGGTGGGGGCCGGCATCCTGACCGTCCGCCAGATCTTCCCCTACACCCTCGGCGCCAACGTGGGCACGACGATCACGGCGCTGCTGGCGGCGCTGGCGCTCGCGGCGGGGACGGCCGGCGAGGCGGCCGTAGCGGCGCAGGCCGGGCTCGCCATCGCGTTCGTGCACGTCATGTTCAACGTGTTCGGCATCCTGATCATCTACCCGTTCCCGCCGATCCGCGAGGTGCCGATCCGGATCGCCGAGTTCGTCGGCAACCTCGCGTACCGGAACCGGCTCTACGCCGTGCTCTTCCTCGTCGGGCTGTTCTACGTGCTCCCGCTCGCGGTGGAGCTGGTGCGGGCGCTGGTCGCGGGGTAGTCGGAAGGTCGAAAGTCGGAAGGTCGAAAGTCGGAAGGTCGAAAGCTCGGAGGACTAATCGACCTGTGACCTTCCGACCTGTGACCTTCAGACCTCCTCCACCGTCACCCGCTGGATCGTGTCGCCCTGGCGGATGGCGTCGACGACGTCCATCCCCTCGACGACGCGGCCGAAGACGGTGTGGCGGCCGTCGAGGTGGGGCTGGGGGGCGTGCGTGATGAAGAACTGGCTCCCGTTCGTGTTCGGGCCGGCGTTGGCCATCGAGAGCACGCCGCGCTCGTGGCGGAGGGGGTTGCCGCGCGTCTCGTCCTCGAACGTGTAGCCCGGCCCGCCGCGGCCGGTGCCCGTCGGGTCGCCGCCCTGGATCATGAAGTCGGCGATGACGCGGTGGAACGTGACGCCGTCGTAGAACCCCTCGCGCGCAAGGAAGACGAAGTTGTTGACGGTCTTCGGCGCGTGCTCGGGGTGGAGGTCCACGACGACGTCGCCGCGGTCGGTGGCGAGGGTGGCCCGGTAGGTCTTCGCCGGGTCGATCTGCATGGCGGGAGGGGCGTCGTACTGCGGCATGGGCTCGGGGGATGGGGTGGGTGGGAAGCGCACGGACGGCCGACGACGGGCCGTCGTTCCTGCGTGGCGGTCGGCGGGCTCACGCCGCCTCGACGGCGCGGGCGAAGGCGTCCTCGTCGAACTGGAGCGCGGCGAGGCGGGCGTAGAGGCCGCCCCGCGCCGTGAGCGCCTCGTGCGTCCCGTCCTCGACGACGCGGCCCCCGTCGAGGACGAGGATGCGGTCGGCGCGGCGGACGGTCGCGAGGCGGTGGGCGATGACGAACGTGGTGCGCCCCTGCGCCAGCCGGTAGAGCGCCTCCTGCACGGCCCGCTCGCTCTCGGCGTCGAGCGCGCTCGTCGCCTCGTCGAGGAGGAGGACGGCGGGGTCCTTCAGGACGGCCCGCGCGATGGCGACCCGCTGGCGCTGCCCGCCCGAGAGCTTCACGCCCCGCTCGCCGACCGTCGTCGCGTAGCCCTCGGGGAGCGACGCGATGAAGTCGTGGATGTTGGCGGCGCGGGCGGCGGCCTCGACCTCGGCGTCGGTGGCGTCGAGGCGGCCGTAGCGGATGTTCTCGGCGAGGCTCGCGCCGAAGAGCTGGACGTCCTGCGCCACCACCGAGATCGCGGCGCGCACGCTGGCGACCGTGAGGTCGCGGAGGTCGTGCCCGTCGAGGCGGACGGCCCCGGCGTCGGGGGCGTAGAAGCGGGGGACGAGGTTGAGCAGCGTCGTCTTCCCCGCCCCGCTCGGGCCGACGAGGGCGACGGTCTGCCCGGGCTCGACGGTGAACGAGACGTCGCGCAGCACGGGCCGCCCCGGCTCGTACCCGAACGTGACGCCCTCGAAGGCGACGGCGCCGCGGATGGGCCGGGGGAGGGGCCGCGCGCCGGGCGCGTCCACGATCTCGGGCGGGGTGTCGAGCAGCTCGAAGATCCGCTCGGAGGCGCCGGCGGCGCCGTTGAACGAGGCGTAGAGCCGGCTCGCCCCGCCCACGCTCCGCGCGATGTTGAACGCGTAGAAGATGAACGCGACGAGGTCGCCGGCCGTCAGCCGCCCGGCCAGCACCTCCCGCCCGCCGAACCAGAAGATGCCCACGAGCGCGCCGAGGAACAGGAGGCCGACGCTGTTCCAGAACGCGGCCGTGATGATGGCCCGCCGCCGCGACGCGCCGAAGAGCTCCTCGACGGCGGCGCCGTAGCGGCCCACCTCGTGCTCCTCGCGCCCGAACGCCTGCACCACGCGCACGGCCCCGATGGCCTCCTCGGCCACCGCCGTCGTCTCGGCCAGCCGGTCCTGGATCTCGCGCGAGAGCCGCCGCACCACGCCGCCGACGTAGCGCGACGCGAGCGCCACGGGGGGGACGACGAGGAACACGGCGAGGGCGAGCCGCCAGTTCAGCGCCAGCATCAGCGCCGCCGAGCCGGTGAGCGTGAGGGCGAGCGTGAGCGCCTGCTCGATGTCGTCGGTGACGGCCGTCTGCACCTTCGCCACGTCGTTGGTGAGGCGGCTCGTGATCTCGCCCGTGCGGGTGTCGGCGAAGAACCGCAGGCCGAGGCGGTGGAGGTGGGCGTAGAGCCGCTGCCGGAGGTCGGCCACGACGCGCTCGCCCGTCCAGTCGAGGAGGTAGCCGCCGGCGACGCCGAGCATCGCCTGCAGGGCGAACAGCCCGAGGAGGGCGAGGGCGAGGCGGTCGAGGAGCGCGCCGTCGTCGGCCTCGAAGACGGAGTCGAGGAGGGCCTTGAGGCCGAGGGGGACGACGAGGCCGACGCCGCTCCAGGCCAGGAGCAGGACGAGGGCGGCGCCGAGGCGGAGGCGGTAGGGCCGGGCGAGGCGGAGGATGCGCCCGAGCGTCCGGCGCAGGGGCGGCGTCTCGGCCTCGGGCGGGGGGGCGGGCGCGTCGGGCATGGCGCCCGGTGTAAGCGGAAGGCGGCGCCGGGTTTCAGCGCGCCGCCGGCCCCGGCGCGCCGGCTCAGTTCATCCGGGGGTCGTCGGGGAACGTCGAGAGGAGGGCGTAGTCGCCGCCGAGGGCGCGGAGGACCTGGCGCCAGAGCGCGTCGTCGCCCGCGGCGAAGACGAGGTCGGCCGTGGCCGGGAGCACGATCCAGCTCCCCTCGTCCACCTCCCCGTCGAGCTGGCCGGGCCCCCACCCGCTGTAGCCGACGAAGAACCGGACCTCGGCGGCGTCCACCCACCCCTGCTCGATCCCCGCGAGGAGCGCGTCGAACTCGCCCCCCCACCACACCCCGTCCGACACCGGGAGCGCCCCCTCGACGAGGTCGCCGAAGGGGTGGACGTAGTGGAGGGTGTCCACCTGCACCGGCCCGCCGAAGCCGAGCGCGGCGTCGAAGGGGAGGGGGACGGTGGCGACCTCGGCCAGCCGGAACTCGCACGGGCGGTTGAGCACGAGGCCGAAGGAGCCCTCCGTGGTGTGGTCGCAGAGGAGGACGACGGTGCGCCGGAAGTTGGGGTCCGGCATGGGCGGCTCGGCGACGAGGAGGGTGCCCGGGGCGAGCGGCGTCATCGGGAGCGTGGCAGGGAAGGGCGGGGCATACGTACGACGCCCCCTCGGGGTCCCCCGGCTCGGGGGTGGGGGGAAAGGAGGGGGTGGAAAGAGAGGAGGGGGTAAGGCATGAGCACCTTCCACCCCCTCCGTCCCTTCCAGGCCCTCCATCCCCTACAACCCCTGTGCGCGGAGGTGCTGCGCGACGGCGAGGTAGAACGCGCGGGAGTCGAACGCCGAGGGGGTGAGGCGGAGGCCGATCTGGCGGGCGTGGTCCGCGTCGACGGTGCCGAGGAAGCGGCCCCAGCGCGCGCTCTCGACCGTCACGTACCCGTCGTTGAGGCCGCCGAGGCGGTAGAGGATCCGGTTGGCGAGCGCGAGCGGGGGGTAGATGCCGACGTCGGTGCCCCGGCCGGCCTGCCCGGCGTAGCTGGCGCAGTAGACGCCGGCCGCGAGGAGGGGCGCGATGGGGTGGGCCGGCTCGAACACCCCGGCGACGGCGGCCGGCGTCATCTCGGCCAGCGCCTCGCGCGCGTGCGGCGGGGCGTCGGCGTAGGCGGCCCGCCCGAAGAACGCCATCAGCGCGAGGACCCCCCGCTGCAGCCGCTCCGGCCGCGCGAGGAGGTAGTCCACGACGGCGCTCCCGCGGTGCGGCGTCGAGACGGTGACGAGGGCGGCGACGTGCGGCGCGTACCCCATCGGCCCGGCGAGGTGGCGCGCGTCGAGGCCGCCGGACGAGAACGCGACGAGGTTCACCTTCTCGGCCCCCGTCTCGGCGCGGACGCGCTCGATCCGGTCGCGCCACGCCGCCGCGCGCACGGCGACGGTGTCGTAGGGGTTGACGTGGGGGGCGTAGGCCCAGATGCCGTGGGCGCGGAGGTGCATGGCCTCCTCGTGGAGCACGCCGCCCGGCTTGAGGCCGGCCAGCGCGCCGAACCCGTGCATGAGCACGACGGGGTAGCGCGTGGGGCACAGCG
Source organism: Rubricoccaceae bacterium (assembly GCA_035304085.1). Classification (GTDB taxonomy): domain Bacteria; phylum Bacteroidota; class Rhodothermia; order Rhodothermales; family Rubricoccaceae; genus DATGQT01. The sequence continues at coordinate 8,159 of DATGQT010000133.1, read as the reverse complement.
GCGGCTGCGGGAACGGCGGCTGCTCCACCACCCGCCGGGCGACGGCCTCCGCGCGGCGTGCGAGGCGTTCGAGCATGGGAGGGCCGTCCCTCACGCCGCCAGCCCCATGACGAGGCCGGCGACGAAGGGGACGCGGACGTTGTCGTTGACGGGGATGGGGAGGGCCTCGACGACGGTGGCGGCGAGGGCGCCGAGGCCGAGCTGGAGCGGCGTCAGCGGCGCGTGGCCCGGCGCCGCCACGGCCGCCAGCGGCAGCGCCGTCAGCAGCCCCGTCGCGAAGAACGCCGCCGAGCCCTCGAGCGACTTGGCGGCGGCGCCGCCGAACGGGTAGCGGTGCCGCCCGTAGCGCCGCCCGACGACGGCCGCCGCGCCGTCGCCCACCATGAGCATGGCGAGGGCGGCCGCGGCGACGGGCTCCGGGAAGAGCGCCGCGCAGAGCGCCGCCGAGACGCACATCCACGTCGCCCCGTTGAGGACGATGGGGCCGCCGAAGGGGGGCTGCTCCTCCGGCCGCATGATCGGCCCGAACACCCACCCGATGAACCGGTGCATCCACGCCCACCGCTGCCGCGCCACGTCGCAGAAGACGGCGGCGAGGGCGAGGGGGACGAGGACGAGCAGCGCGGCCGTCCGCCCGAGGACGAGGAGGCCGGCGGGCATGGCGAGCGCGCCGAGGTGGAGCGCCTTCCGTTTCAGCTCTGAGCCGTATGATAGGGCGGGGACGTTATTGCTCATGGCCGGTCGTGGTCGGGCCGCAAGCTACGCGGTCCCGCCAGCGCGCTCCCCATCCGATGTCGTCGCCCGCCTCCCCCAACGCCGCCGTCGAGGCACCGGACTCTGCCACGCAGCCTGTGGCGGAGCAGGGCGGGCGGCGGCCCGTGCGGCCCCGCGTGAAGCTGGGGCTGGCCCTGGCCGGCGGCGGCTTCCGCGCCTCCCTCTTCCACGTCGGCGTGCTGCGGCGGCTGGCCGAGCTCGACCTCCTCCGCCGCGTCGAGGTGCTCTCGACGGTCTCCGGCGGCTCCATCGTCGGGGCGCTCTACGTGCTCCACCTCAAGGCGGCCATGCAGGCGAGGCTGATCGTGGCGGGGGAGGGGCCGCTGTGCTGGAGCCCCGTCAGCGCCGACGCGACGCCGGTCGCCTACGGCGGCACGGCCCACCGCCTCACGCGTGACGAGTACGTCGCCCTCGTGGACCGCGTCGAGGCCGACCTCACGGCGGCCGTCGAGAAGAACCTCCGCACGCGGCTCCTCCTCAACCCCCTCAGCTTCTTCGGCCTCGTCGTCAGCGACTACAGCCTCGGCGCGCGGATGGCCCGGCTCTACGAGCGCTACCTCTACCGCGGCGTCGTGGACCGCCTCCGCGACGAGCTCGGCGCGCTCACGCCCGACCGCCGCCCGTGGCCGGCGCGCGTGCTCCGGCCCGGCGTCGTCCCCCTCGTCGAGACCCGCCCCATCCCCGACCTCGACGGTGGCCTCGACGGGTTCAACCGGCGGGAGTCCGAGCACCCGATGGGTTCGGCGGTCACCCACCACGTCCTCAACGCGACGACGATCAACACGGGCGGGCACTTCTTCTTCGCCAGCAACGAGGTGGGCGACTGGTACCTGGGCTACGCGCGGACGGACCCCGCCGAGGTCCGGCGCCTGAGCCGGTTCAAGGACCTCCTCGAACGGCTCCCCGCGGCCTGGCGGCTGGGCCACACGCCCGACGTCCCCGGCCGGGCGGTGGCCGAGGCGCAGGGGGGCGAGTCGGGCTACCGCGTCGGCGGGCAGTGGCACCCCGCGCGGCGCGTCCGCCTCGCGCTGTGGCTGCGCGCGCCGCGCACCGTCCCCGGCGACGCCGACTGGGGCGGGCTCCTCGGCCGCCCCGGCGTGGCGACCCTCGCCTCGGCCAGCCTCGGCTACCTCCGCCTCGCCAAGCTCTCGGCGTGGTACCTCCGCGAGGGGCTCCCCCGCGGCCTCGACGGCGGCCTCCGCCCGTGGCAGCACGACCTCCGCCTCCGCCGCGCCGTCCGCGACATCAGCGGCGAGCTGGCCGACGAGCTGTGGCCCGGCGGCGACGCCGACCCGGCGGCGCTCCCGCCCGAGGCGCTCGACTTCTTCCTCGAGCTCTACTACCTCCGCAGCGCCGCCGCCCTCGACCCCCGGTTCTACGAAGACCTCGGGCGGTTCACCCTCGGCGACGCCGTCGGCGCCTCGGCGTGCTTCCCGCCCGTCTTCGCGCCCATCATGGTCCACGGCCTCTACGACGACGCCGTCGTCAAGCGGCTCGGCCTCACCGACGGCGGCGTCTTCGACAACGTCGGCCTCCAGCCGCTCTTCGACGAGGGCTGCACCGACATCATCGCGAGCGACACCGGCGGCGTGTTCGACCCGCGGCCGCTGGCGCGGAGCTCCCGGCTCGCTCTCGCCTTCCGCCTCACCGACATCTTCCGCATCGTCCTCGGGCGGCGCCAGCGCGAGGCCCTCCGCGAGTACCGCCGCGCCCGCCGCGCCGCCGACGAGGCCGGCCTCGACCTCGGCGCCGACGGAGGGGCTGCCGGCGCCGCCGGCCTCCGCCTCCGCAGCCTCGCCTACTTCCACATCCAGTCGCCCCCGGTGACGGTCGAAGGGGCCGTCGAGACGGGGCTCGACCGCCACCTCCTCGCGCGGCTGCGCACGGACCTCGACGCGTTCTCGGCCGTCGAGCGCGCCGCCCTCGTCAACCACGGCTACGCCGTCGCCGACGCGTACGTCCGCCGCTACCTCGCCGTCTTCCGGCCGCCCGGCACCGACGTCCACTGGCGGCCCGGCGCGGATCCCGCCGGGGACGGCGCCGCCGGGACGCCCCGGCCACCCCACCCGCTGCCGCTGGACGAGGCGGCCTGCCGCGAACTCCGCGTGGGGCGCCACCGCTTCTTCCGGCCCCTCCTCCTCGGCCGTCCGGGGCCGTGGGCGTTCCTCCTCGCCGCGGCCGCGCTCCTCGGCGTGCTGGGGTGGCGGCTGCTCGACGGCACGCTGCGGGTGCCCGTGGCGGCGTGGCTCCTCTCCGTTCCGCCGGCGAGCTGGGCCGTGGCAGGCGTCGAGTGGGTGCTCGCGACGTGGCCCTGGCTGGGGACGCACTGGCCGCACCTCCTGCTGGCGGGCGCGCTCCTCGGCGGGGTCGGCGCGCTCGCGGCGGGGGCGGTGCGCTACCGCCTGGAGCCGGGCTCGCTGTTCGTGAACCCCCGGCGCCGGCGGGCGCGGGCGACGTTCGCGAAGTGGGGGGTGCTGCTCGCGCGCGGGTTCTTGCTCTTCCCCGTGGCCGTGGCGGTCGTCGCCGTCGTGTGCCTCGTCGCCCTCGTCTCGCAGACCCTGTTCCTCCTGGCGCGCCTGGGGCGGCAGGAGGAGCGCTGAGGCCGGTGAAACCTCGCCCGCGCGCCGCGCCGTTTCACCACCCTCCGCTCACCCGCCTCCCGTCTCCGATGCGCCCCTTCCTCCGCCTCGCGCTCCTCGTCCCCCTCGCCCTCGCCGCCTGCGCCGACCCCGACGACTACGCCGACCGGATGGCGCACGAGCACGCCGGCGAGACGCCCGGCGCCACGGCCATCACCGACGGCGCCGACACCCTCGCCGTCACCGAGGAGCGGGTCGTCTACGCCACCGTCGGCGGCGAGCCCGTGACGGGGTACCTCGCCCGGCCGGAGGGCGCCGCCGCCGACTCGCTCCCCGGCGTCATCGTCATCCACGAGTGGTGGGGGCTCAACGACAACGTCCGCGCGATGACGCGGAAGCTCGCCGCCGAGGGCTACGCCGCCCTCGCCGTGGACCTCTACGGCGGGCGCGTCGCCGAGAGCCCCGACTCCGCCCGCGCCTACGTGGAGGCGGCGTCGGCCGACGAGGGCCGGCTCCTCGACAACCTCACGCAGGCGTACCGCTACCTCGTCGAGGAGCAGGGCGCGCCGCGCGTGGCGTCCATCGGGTGGTGCTTCGGCGGGGGGTGGTCGCTGAGGACGGCCCTCGCGCTGCCGGACGCCCTCGACGCCGTCGTCGTCTACTACGGCGAGCCCGTCACCGACCGCGACCGCCTCGCGACGCTGGAGATGCCGATCCTCGGCCTCTTCGGCGGCGCCGACCAGGGCATCCCCGTCGAGCGCGTCCGCGAGATGGAGCGGGTGCTGGGCGAGCTCGGCAAGGACGCGCGGATCCTCGTCTACGAGGGGGCCGGCCACGCCTTCGCCAACCCCTCGGGCGAGCGCTACCACGCCCTCGCGGCCGAGGACGCCTGGAACACGACGACGCAGTTCCTCGCGCGCCACCTGAAGTGATTAAGTGAGACGTGATTACGTGATTGGGCTCCCTCACGTAATCACGTCTCACGTAATCGTCCGCTCGATCTCCTCGCGGAAGCGGGCGGTGGCGGCCCGGGGGTCCGGCGCCGTCGTCACCGCCGTCATCACGGCGACGCCGTGGGCGCCGGCCTCGAGCACGGCGCGCACCCGCTCCGGCGTGATCCCGGCGATGGCGACGACGGGGATGCGGACGGCCGCGCACGCCCGCGCCAGCCCCGCCAGCCCCTTCACCGAGGCCGGGTTCGCCTTCGAGCCCGTCGGGAAGACGGGGCCGAAGCCGACGTAGTCGGCGCCGGCGGCCTCGGCCGCAGCGGCCTCCTCGGCCGTGGTGGCCGTCGCGCCGACGAGGCGGGTGGGGCCGCCGCAGCGGTCCAGCACGGCGCGGGCGTCGGCGACGGGGAGGTCGAGCTGCCCGAGGTGGACGCCGTCGGCGCCGACGGCCAGCGCGAGGTCGAGGTGGTCGTCCACGACGAGCGGGACGCCGGCCTCGCGGCACACGGCCACGACGGGGCGGAGGTTGGCGAGGAGGTCGCGCACGGTCCCCGCCTTCTGGCGGAACTGGACGGTGTCGGCCCCGCCGGCGACGGCGAGGCGGGCCAGCGCGGCGTGGCTGTGGCGCTGCTGGAAGTGGAAGTCGGTGAGGACGTGGAGGCGGCCGACCACGGAAGGATGGAGGACGAAGGACGAGTGGCAGGCCGTAGGTTAGCCGCAGAACGCCCCGCTCGCCCTTCGACATTCGTCCTTCGACCTTCCCATGATCCCGCCCCTGACCCTCTACGAACTCGACGAGGAGCTGCTCCGCCTGGAGGCCGAGCTGCTCGACGCCGGCGGCGAGGTGGACGACGAGACCGACGCCCGCCACGCCGCCCTCCTCGACGCCCGCGACGACAAGGTCGAGGCGTACTGCATGATGATCCGCCGGTTCGAGGCGACGGCCGAGGCCGTGAAGGCGGAGCGCCAGCGGCTCCAGGAGTGCGAGCGCGCGCTGGCCGCCTCCGCGAAGCGGCTCAAGGACCGCCTCTGCGCCTCGATGCGGGCGCGCGGCGAGCACGAGTGCCTCACGCGCCTCGGGAAGGTCCGCGTCCTCCAGGCCAGCCGCCGCGCCGTCGAGCTCCTCGTCGAGCCCGACGGGCTGCCGGAGCCGTACCGCCGCGTCCGGTTCGACCCCGACCTCGGCGCGCTCGCCGCCGACCTCGCCTCCGACGACGCCGAGGCCCGCGCCCGCGCCGAGGCCGTCGCCCGCCTCGCCGAGCCGACGTTCTACGTGCGGCTCTACTGAGGGCGGTGGGGCGCACGCCGGGCGTACCGGGCGAAAAATCCTCGCCGGGTATGTGCGCCCGGGTGGAACCGCGGGCGGCCTCGGCGTTACTGTAGCCCCCCGCCCCCGCCATCGCCCCGCCATGCCCGAGCCCCTGAAGGCCCTCGTCGTGGACGACGAGCCCGACGTCGCACTCCTCTTCACGCAGCGCTTCCGGCGCGAGACGCGCCGGGGGCTCGTGTCCCTCCACTTCGCCTCCTCCGGCCCCGAGGCCCTCCGCTTCCTCCGCGAGCGCGAGGTCGACGTCGTCCTCGTCCTCTCGGACATCAACATGCCGGGGATGACGGGGCTCGAGCTGCTCCGCGTGCTGAAGGAGGAGTTCCCCGACCTCCGCGTCCTCATGGTGACGGCCTACGACGACGCGACGATGCAACAGGAGGCGCTGGAGTACGGGGCCGAGGGCTACCTCACCAAGCCCCTCGACTTCACCGAGCTCAAGCGGGAGGTCTTCGGGATCGAGGCCTGACGGCCCGCGGCCACAGCCCCTAGCCCACCGCGCGTATGGAACTCGGGATGATCGGCCTCGGCCGGATGGGCCTCAACATGACGCTCCGCCTCCTGCGCGGCGGCCACCGCGTCGTCGTGTGGAACCGGCGCCGCGCGGCCGTCGAGGTTGCGGTGGGGGAGGGGGCCGAGGCGGCGCCCGAGGTCGCGGACTTCGCCCGGCTCCTCGACCGGCCGCGCGTGGTGTGGCTGATGCTCCCCGCCGGCCGCGTCACCGAGGACTACGCCCGCCGGCTCCTCGACGTCCTCGACGCGGGCGACGTGATCGTGGACGGCGCGAACTCCCGCTACACCGACACCCTCCGGCTGGCCGAGGCCGTCGAGGCGCGCGGGCTCCACCTCGTGGACGCCGGCGTGAGCGGCGGCATCTGGGGGCTCGAAGGGGGCTACAGCCTCATGGTCGGCGGCAGCGACGAGGCCGTCGGGCGGCTCGTGCCGGCGCTGAAGACGCTGGCGCCGGGGGAGGACCGCGGCTGGGGCCACGTCGGGCCCGTCGGCAGCGGCCACTTCGTCAAGATGGTCCACAACGGGATCGAGTACGGGCTGATGCAGGCCTACGCCGAGGGTTTCGCGCTGCTGGAGGCGAAGCGGGAGATGGGCACGCGGGGGGGGGCGCCGGTGCCGCTCGCCCTCGACCTCCACCAGATCGCCGAGCTGTGGCGCGACGGCTCCGTCGTCCGCTCCTGGCTCCTCGACCTCGCCGCCGAGGCCCTCGCCGCGCGGCCCACCCTCGAAGGCGTCGCCCCCTGGGTGCCCGACTCGGGCGAGGGGCGGTGGACGGTCGAGGAGGCCGTGGCCCTGCGGGTGCCGGCGCCCGTCATCGCCGCGTCGCTCTTCGAGCGGTTCCAGTCGCGGAACGAGCGGGCGTTCGCGTACCGGTTGCTCTCGGCGCTGCGCGGCGGCTTCGGCGGCCACCCGGTCAGGGGCGAGCCCGGCGCCGAGGGCCTCCGCCCCGACGGCACCCTCGACGTGATCCCCGGCGGGCCGCGGACGGAGGGGGCCACGACGGTGCCGGAGGAGGACTGAGGCGCGCCGCCGGGCTCTTCACACACTTTCCGGGTGTGCCGCTGAGAGTGGGCCGGCGGGCGGCGTATATTTCACGTCCCTCCGCGCGGCACCGGGCGGGGGGTGTTTTTTGCGGCTGGGTAGCTCAGTTGGTAGAGCAATGGACTGAAAATCCATGTGTCGGCGGTTCGAGTCCGCCCCCAGCCACACACGTAGCCCCGGCGAGTCGCGTACTCGCCGGGGCGTTTCTAGTCCCTTGCTCTACCGGGGCGGACGCTTGGCGTACCTGGCGTCGTCGTAGGAGGAGCCGACGGCGTGGGGGCTGCTGAACGCGGCGACGGGGCTGCTGTGGCACGCGGCGCGTCCGACGCTGTCGGACTTCCAGCACAACGAGGCAGTGACGGGCGGGCTCGTCGCCTACGCGCTCGGCTCGCTCAGCGGGGACGGGGCACCGTCCGGTGCCTCGTCCAGCGGGCACGGCGACGCCGTGTCGGAGACGCCCGTGCTCCGCCTCGTCGACTGACGCAGGGGGCCGCGCCTGAGCGCGGCCCCCTCTCCTTTTTTCTCCCCAATTACCCGTCGCACCATACTGCTCGATATCCCTGAGATGGCTGCACCCACGCGAGGTCTGAGGGGCGTCCGCCTCGACTTTATCGTTTTCCGGCGACGGGTGTTGAGATCTATGCCAAACGGGGGTTATCCTGCGGGCGAGGTCGAACACCCGATCCAGCGCCGTGCGCGCTGGGACGCTGCCGCAGCAGAGACGGCCTCACGCCTCCACGTCCCCCCGATAAGGAGCTGGTTCATGAGCACGCCCGCGGTGTCCTTCACTGGGCACGAGACCTTCCCCCTCCGCTTCGCGTGGCTCGCCAAGGCGGTGGAGGCAGTGGAGCGCTACCCGGAAGTGTTCACCACCGAGGAGGCCATCGCCGAATTCGGCGTCGGCCGCAACATGGTGAGGGCGATCCGTCATTGGGGTTTGGCTACGGGCGTCCTCGAGCCGGTGCCGGGCGAACGCAGCGC
>DATGQT010000132.1:0-45537 GCA_035304085.1 Rubricoccaceae bacterium | reverse complement strand
GGCACGTCCACGGTGCAGACGTAGGCGGCGATGCCCTCGCCGTCGAGGGGGGCCTGGCGCTGGAGCAGCCCGCCGTCGATGCCGGGCTGGTCCTCGGGACCGGTCCTGACGAGCCAGTAGGGCATCGGCCCGTCGTACTTCCGGAACGACCAGCCGAAGGACTCGCCGTAGAACCGGATCGCGCGCTCGGGGTCGTTGGCGTGGATCTCGAAGTGGATGACGCGGGGCATGGGGACCTCCTGATGAGTTGAGGGGAAGGGATGACCCGAGTCTAACCGGCCCGGGTGCCTACCCCGCGTCACCCCTTCACCACACCGTCACCTCCGGGATGGGCACGACGAACCGGCCGCCCCAGGCGCGGATGCCAGCGAGCTGCGCGGCGACCTCGTCCCGGAGGTTCCAGGGCAGGATGAGCACGTAGTCCGGCCGCGTCTCGAAGATCCGCTCCGGCGGGTACACCGGGATGCGCGTGCCGGGGAGGTAGGTGCCCTGCTTGTACGGGTTGCGGTCCACGGTGTAGCGGAGGAGGTCGGTGCGGACGCCGCAGTAGTTGAGCAGCGTGTTCCCCTTCCCCGGCGCGCCGTAGCCGACGACCTGCGCGCCGGCCCGGTTCGCCTCGATGAGGAAGTCGAGGAGGCGGCGCTTCGTCTCCTTCACCTGCTCGGCGAAGGCGGCGTAGGTCTCCAGCCGGTCGAGGCCGTACTCGCGCTCGCGGGCTTCGAGGACCTCGACGGCCGCCGTCACCGGGCGGTCCGTCTCCTCGGCGTGGCGGGCGTAGATCCGCAGCGAGCCCCCGTGCGTCGGCAGCTCCTCGACGTCGAAGAGGGTCAGGCCGTGGGCGGCGAAGACCTGCCGGACGGTGAGGAGCGAGAAGTACGAGAAGTGCTCGTGGTAGATGGTGTCGAACTGGTTCTCCCGCATCAGCCGGAGCAGGTGCGGGAACTCCATCGTGATCGTCCCGCCCGCGGCCAGCAGCACCTTCATCCCCGCCACGAACGAGTTGAGGTGGGGGGTGTGGGCGAGGACGTTGTTGCCGAGGAGGAGGTCGGCCCGGAGGCCCTCGGCCACCATCCGCCGCGCCTCGCCCTCGCCGAAGAATGCCACGCGCGTTGGGACGCCCCTCGCGCGCGCGGCCTCGGCCACGTTCGCCGCCGGCTCGACGCCCAGGCACGGGATGCCCTTCTCGACGAACCACTGGAGGAGGTACCCGTCGTTCGAGGCCAGCTCGACGACGTGGCTCTCGGCCGTCAGCCCGAGCCGCTCCGTCATCCGGTCCACGTAGCGGCGCGCGTGGTCCAGCCACGAGGTCGAGTACGACGAGAAATAGGCGTACTCGGAGAAGATGGCCTCCGGCGCCAAGTACTCGTCGAGCTGGACGAGGAAGCAGTGCTCGCAGACGAACGCGTGGAGGGGGTAGAACACCTCCCCCCGGTTGAGGTCCTCGGGCCGGACGACGTTCTGGCACGGCGGGCTGCTCCCGAGGTCCGCGAACGTGTAGCGGAGCGGCGTGCCGCAGAACCGGCACGCGAGCCCCGGCACGTCGGCGACGGCCGGGAGGGCGGGAGCGGAGGGGGCGACGAGTTGCATGGGGTTCGTCCGTGGTCCGTTGTCAGTAGTCCGTGGTTCGCTATCAGGCCGCGACGAACGCCGGGCCACGGACCACCGACCACCGGAGGTCGGGGCCGAGGCGGCCGTCGGCGAGGAGGGCCTGGAGGTGGGCGATGCGGGAGAAGCGCGGCCCCTCGAACGCCGCGGGCGGGAGGGCGCGGAGGCGGAGGGCGCCGTGGACCTCGCGGACGCCCTCGCGGACGGTCTTCTCCGCCCGCCAGCCGAGCCGCTCCTCGATCTTGGCGAACGAGACGCGGTACGAGCGGGTGTCGGCGCCGGCGCCGTCGGCGAAGGAGACGGCGCAGCCGGGCACCTCCTCCTTCACGATCTGCGCCACGTCGCGCACGCGGTAGTTCTCCGAGGTAGCGCCCACGTTGAACGCCTCGTTGTGGACGGCCTCGCGCGGGGCCTCCAGCGCGGCGAGCACGGCCCGGCTCACGTCCTCGATGTGGACGAGCGGGCGCCACGGCGTCCCGTCGCTCTTCATGCGGATGGCCCCCGTCGCCACCGCCCACGCCGTGAGGTTGTTGACGACGAGGTCGAACCGGAGGCGCGGCGACAGGCCGTAGACGGTGGCGTTGCGGAGGAAGACGGGCGAGAAGCCCTCCGAGGCCAGCGCGGCGAGGTCGCGCTCGGCGAGCACCTTCGCGCGTCCGTAGGGCGTGACGGGGTTGAACGGCGCCGTCTCGTCCACGAGCCCCTCCCCCGCCCTGCCGTACAGGCTGCATGACGAGGCGAAGAGGAACCGCCCCACGCCCGCCTCGCGCGCCAGCGCGGCCAGCCGCACCGTCGCCGCGTGGTTGATGGCGTAGGTGAGGCCGGGGTCGAGGTTGCCGAGGGGGTCGTTCGAGAGGTTGGCGAGGTGGACGACGGCGTCGAACCCGTCGAGGTCGGCCGGACGGACGTCGCGGACGTCGCGCCGCTGCGCGGGCACCGACGGGAGCCGTGCGGGGTCGAAGAGGCAGCCGGCGAAGAGGTCGGCGTCGAGGCCGTGCACCTCGTGCCCCGCCGCCTGGAGGATCGGGGCGAGGACGGTGCCGATGTAGCCGGCGTGGCCGGTGACGAGGACTCTCATGGTTGCGGAGCGGGGAGTGCGGAGTGCGGGAGGACGCCTGGCTGCTGCCACGGCCAGCGGCGCCAGCCCCAGTAGCTCTGGGGGCCGGGCAGGAAGAGGGCGCGGACGACGGCCGGGCGAGCGACGGCGGCGGAGGTGGCCGCGAAGGCACGGAGACGCAGGGGGCGTGATAGCGGCGCCGCGGCGACGGTGCGGAGGTAGCGGACGAGCGTCGTGGCGTGGTCGAGCGGCGTCGAGGCATCCTCCCTGCCCATCTCGCGGGCGGCCCAGGCCGCGCGGTCGAGGTAGCGCGTGCTGCCGGCGTGGATGCGGTACTGCATCAGCTCCTCGTCCACGAACGCGAACGGCCCGTGCAGCGCGGCGGCGGCGACGATGAGGCGGTCCGAGCCGTGGATCCGGTGGGGGGGGAGACGCGCCAAGACGCTCCGCCGGAAGAGGCCGTAGATGGGCGCGTTGCAGTCGTTGGAGCGGAGGACGGCGCGGTAGCGCGCGACGGGGTCGGCCGGGAGCGGCCGTTCGAGCGCGCCGTCGTAGTCCACCGCCCGCTCGCCGGCGACGTGGAGGCCGAGGGCGGGGTCGTAGCGGAACGGCCGGCCGTCGTCGTCGATGAGCCCCTTGCGGCCGTAGGCGAGGACGGCCTCGGGCTGCGCCTCCAGCGCCGCGACGAGCTTTTCGAGGAAGTCGGGCGCGTGGCGGTCGTCGTGGCCGGCGAGGGCGTAGTAGCGGCCCCGGCTGTGGTGGAAGGCGAGGTTCGCGTTCGGGAGCGCGCCGAGGTTGCGCCAGTTGCGGAGGTAGCGCACGCGGGGATCGCGCCGTGCCGCCGCGCGCACGATGGCGCCGGTATCGTCGGTCGAGGCGTTGTCGGAGACGATGAGCTCGAAATCGCCGAACGTCTGCCCGAGGAGGTCGTCGAGCGTCTGGGCGAGGTAGGCGCCGCCGTTGTAGACCGGCAGGCCGATGGAGACGAGGGGGGTGCAGTCGAGCATGGAGATGGGCGGTTCGACCGGCGTGCGTCAACGACCGCGCCCGCCGAGCCCGGCGCCCCTTTCCCCGGGCGCCCCGTCACGCCCTCGTGCCGGAACGCGTGCCGCGAACGCCCCCGCGGCGGCCCCGTCTCGCCCGTGCAAACGATGCAGGGACGCCCACGAGGGGCGCCCCTGCACCGGCCGGAAGGGAATCGGGGGAGGGGTCAGGCCGCGAGCGCGGGCTCGGTCGTGGCGCCGTCGCCCCCCGCCTGCGCGGGGCTGAGCACGCCCTCGCGGACGAGCTTCTCGCGCACCTGCGCCTCGACCCAGCGGTACGTCCGCGCGAGCCCTTCCTCCAGGGAGACCCGCGGCTCCCACCCCAGCACCTCGCGGAGCCGCGTGTTGTCGGAGTTCCGCCCTCGCACGCCCATCGGCCCCTCGACGTGCCTTTTGTGGATGGCGACGCCGGCCGCCTCGGCCACGAGGTCGGCCAGCTCGTTGATCGAGATGAGCCGGTCCTGCCCGAGGTTGAGCGGCTCGGCGTAGTCGCTTCGCATGAGCCGGTGGATCCCCTCGACGCAGTCGTCGACGTAGCAGAAAGAGCGGGTCTGCTCGCCGTCGCCCCAGATCTCGACCTCCGGGTTGCCGGTGAGCTTGGCGACGGCCACCTTCCGGCACATCGCGGCGGGCGCCTTCTCACGGCCGCCCTCCCACGTGCCCAGCGGACCGAAGATGTTGTGGAAGCGGACGGTCCGCGTCTCCATCCCGTAGTCCTCGCGGTAGTGGCGGGCGAGGCGCTCGGTGATGAGCTTCTCCCAGCCGTAGGCGTCCTGCGGCTGTGCGGGGTAGGCGTCCTCCTCCTTCAGCGGCGTGACCTCGGCCTCGGTCTGGAGGTACTCCGGGTAGACGCACGCGCTCGAGGTGTAGAGGTAGCGCCTCACGCCGTTGACGCGGGCGGCCTCCATGGTGTGCGTCGAGATGAGGAGGTTGTTGCGGAGGATCTCGGCGTGATGGCACGAGATGAAGCCCATCCCGCCCATGTCGGCGGCGAGGGCGTAGACCTCGTCCACGCCGCGCGTGGCCTGGAGGCAGGCGTCCCACCGCCGGAGGTCGAGGATCTCGAACTCATCCGCCTCGGTGGGGGCGAACTCGGGGTGCTTCAGGTCCACGCCACGGACCCAGTAGCCCCGATGCTTGAGGTAGGAGACGAGGTGGTGGCCGATGAAGCCGCCGGCGCCGGTGACGAGTACGCGGGTCATGGGGAGTGCGGATTTTGGATTGCGGATTGCGGACTTGGCTTCGGGATTGCGTGGAGCGCGGGCGCTGGCCACTGACTTCTGACCTCTGCCATCTGTCAACCGTCCACCGACAGGGGGCGGGCGCGCGCTTCGAGGAGCTGGGCGGCGAAGCCGACGAGGAAGCGGGGGACGACGCGGGCGTAGCGGCGCCACAGCCGCCGCGGCTCGACGGCCAGCCGGAACGCCCACTCCAGGCCGAGGCGCTGGAGCACCGGCGGCGCCTGCCGCAGCCGCCCCGCGTGGAAGTCGAACGCGGCGCCGACGCCCATGAGCACGGCCGGAATCCGGCCCCGGTGCTCGGCGCACCACCGCTCCTGCTTCGGGCAGCCGAGGCCGACGAGCACCACGCGCGCGCCGCTCCCGACGAGCCGCCGCGTGAACGCCGCGTCCTCCTCGTCGGTCAGCGCGCGGAACGGCGGCGAGATGGCCTCGACGATGCGGAGGCCGGGGGCGAGCGCGGGCAGGCGCTCCCGGAGCAGCGCGAGCGTCTCCTCGGACGAGCCGTAGAGCGCGACGGGCACGCCCGCCTCGGCGGCGGCGCGGCACACGTGCAGCGTGAGGTCGGGCCCGTAGACCCGCTCGGCGGCGGGGGCGCCCAGCCGGCGGAGCGCCCACACGAGCGGCATCCCGTCGGGCACGTTGAGGTCGGCGCCGTCCAGGACGCGGCGGAACGCGGGGTCGTCCTGCGCCTCGACGAGGCCGTGGGCGCCGGTGGCGTAGACGGCGCGGCTCTCGCCCGCCTCGGCCCACGCCAGCACGAGCCGCGCCGCCGACGCGTACGTGGCGGCGTGGACGCGGACGCCGAGGACCTCGCGGCTCTCGGGGAAGGGCGGCGCGAGGACGGAGCCCGGGGCGGGGGCCGATGAGACGAGCGAGAGCACGTTCGGGCGGTTCAGGCGGCGAGGGCGGCGACGGGGACGGTCACGCCGTAGCGTTCGGCGAAGGCGTCGCGGTAGATCTGGAGGAGGAGGTCGTGGTTGTGCGCGGCCGTGTAGTGCGCCTCGTAGCACCGGCGGGCGCCGCCGCGGAGGCGGGCGCGCAGCGGGGCGTCGTCCATGAGGGCGCGGACGGCGGCGGCGAGGGCGTCGGGGTCGCCGGGCGGGACGCGGCGGCCGGCCTCCTCGTCCACCATCGTCGCCATCGCGCCGTGGTCGGAGGCGACGACGGGGAGCCCGCAGGCCAGGGCCTCGACGAGCACCATCGGCATCCCCTCCCCCCACTGCGAGGGGAACACGAGGAGGTCGGCCGCCCGCATCAGCGCGAGGACGTCCTCGCGCGGCTGCGCGCCCAGCCAGTCGACGGGCGCGGCCTGCACGTCGGCGGCCAGCGGGCCGTCGCCCACCACCTTCAGCGGCGGGAGGCCCGGATACCGGCGCCAGGCCTCGATGAGCGTCCCCACCCCCTTCTCCGGCGAGAGCCGGCCGACGAACAGCACGAAGCCGCCGCCGCCCTTCCCCACGCCGGGGTCCTCACCCAGGAAGTTCGGCTTGACGACGACCTTCGCCGCCGGCAGCCCCCCCCGCACGAAGAGGTCGCGCGCGAACGGGGTGAGGGCGATGTAGCGGTCCACGGCCCTGCGCCAGGTCCCCAGCGCGCGGTGCGCCGTGAGCATGGCGGCGACGGCGGCGGTGGCCGAGCGGCTGCCGCGGTAGCACGCGTGGCGGACGGCCGGCAGCGGCAGCCGCCCCAGGCACTCGGTGCACGGGCGGCCGTCGCGGAACAGCGTCGCGCCCGGGCAGAGGAGGCGGAAGTTGTGGAGCGTCTGGACCACCGCCGCCCCCGCCTTCCGCGCCGCCCAGTACACGGCCGGCGACGCCAGCGGGAGCGTGTTGTGGACGTGGACGACCTCGATCCCCTCCGCGCGCACGATGCGCTCCACGTCGCGGTAGGCCGGGCGGCTCCAGAGCGTCCGCGCCGCGAGCGCCGCCCGCCCTATCCCCTCGACGTCGTCGTTGTGGAGGACGTAGCGGAAGACGGTGTGGCCGAAGCGCTCGAGGAGGGCGCCCTCCTCGCGGAACACCTGGTCCTCGCCGCCGGGCTGCTGGTAGTGATTGTGGACGAGGAGGACGCGCACGTTGAGACGGGTAGTAGTAGCACTCCCCGGGGCACGCGCCGCGCCGCGTCCCCCCCGCTTCCCATTGCCCCGGCACCGTGACCCCCGTCGTTTCCGGCGTCCCGGCTTATTCGACCCCGGCGAGCGCGGGTGAGACGGTCCGAGGCGCGGCCGTCTCATTTGCGACGGGGGCGGTCCAGTGCCACGGCTGCCGGCGCGGGGGCGGCGGCGCGGCCTCGCCCGCGTCGAGGAGCCCGTCGAGGAGGGCCGGGTGGCGCGGGTGGAGGTAGGCCGCCGCGAGGCCGAGGCCCCACACGGTCCAGAACCAGATCCCGCCCATGGGCCCCTCGAAGTAGACGTCGAAGGCGCCGTTGACGTGGGCGGCGAGGACGTAGCCGACGACGAGGGCGAAGAGCCCCATCCACGCGGCCTGCCGCCGCCGCCGCGCCGCGAGCCACGCCCGCAGCACGGCGGCGAACCACGCGAGCTGGACGCCGATCCAGAGCAGCGCCCCGGGCACGCCCGCCCGCGCGAGCATGGTGAGGTGCCCGTTGTGCGGGCTCCGGAGCGACTGGTCGTCCGAGACCGAGAAGCCGTCGGCCTCGGCGAGGTTGATCCCGAACCCCTTGCCCGCCCAGAAGTAGGGCCCGTGGACGGTGTAGTCCCAGATCGTGTCCCACCACAGCATCCGCCACCGCTTCGAGCCGTCGAGCGTGCTCGTCCCGCTCGACCCGAACACGCTCTTGACGTTGAGCCACAGCTGCTCGACGGAGACGTCGCGGGTGCCCCCGTTGACGGCCACCGTCGGCCCGAGGACGACACCGACGGCGAGGAGGGCGACGAAGGCGTAGGCGAGGCGGCCGGCGCGCGCCGTCGGCGGGCGGAGCGCCCACGCCGCCGCCACGCCGAGCCCGTACGCCGCCATCCCGCCGCGCGAACTCGGCAGCGCCAGCCCCACCGAGAGCGCCAGCAGCGCCACCAGCACCGGCCGCCGCCGCGCGAACCCGAAGTAGAGGAAGCCCGTGATCGCGGCGAGGTGGACGAGGTACTCCCCCGCCTTCATCTCCAGCACCTGCACGTTGCTGGCCCACGGGAGCTTCGGCAGCGCCGTCCCCCCCAGCTTGACGGCGAGGTAGACGCCCCAGCCGAGCGCCAGCACCACGGCGGCGAAGACGCGGTAGCGCCGGAGCAGCGCGGGGAGCCGCTCGGGCCGCGCCACGAGGAGCCCCGCCACCACGAACGCGAACAGCCCGTAGCCGGCCTGCATCGCGTCGCGCGGGGCGTCGAGGCCGTAGCGCCCGACGTACGGGAGCGTCCGCGCCGCGACGAGGGCGAGGAGCGCGCCGAGCAGCCATAAGGCCGGATGCCCCCCCATCCACCGCAGCGACGTCACGCCGAGGAGGGCCACGAGCCCCAGCGCCAGCACCACCTCGCCGACGAACAGCGGCGGCACGCCGAGGTAGGCGAACGTCCGCGAGACGAGGGCGTAGCCGAGGAGCACCCCGCCGAGCATCAGCAGGTAGCGGTCGCCGAAGCCCGAGGCGGCCGGCGGGGACGAGACGGGAGGAACGTAGCGGAGGTTCATCGGTCGCCGGGGATGTGGAGGACAGCGGCGGACGGCACGGCCAGCTCCAGCTCGGGAACCGTCGTACCGAGGCCGTCCCCGGAGGCGTGGCCCAGGACGCGCCGGTAGTGCGCGACCATGCGCTCGGCCTTGAGGGCCCACTGGTACTGCCCCTGCACGCGCCGCCGCCCGGCCGCGCCCATCGCGCGTGCCCCCTCCCGGTCCCGCGCCAGCGCGAGCACGGCCTCGGCGAGCCCCGCCACCGCCGCCTCCGCCGACGGCGCCCCCACGACGCGCCCCGTCACCCCGTCGAGCACCTGCCGCGCCGGCCCCCCCAGCGACAGGCACACCACCGGGCGCCCGGCTGCCGCCGCTTCGAGCGTGGCGTACCCGCCGGAGTCGTGGAGGGAGGGGTGGACGAGGGCGTGGGCGCGCCCGAGCGCCGCGGGCAGCCGCTCGCGTGCGATGGGGCCGGGGAGGGTGACGCGGTCGGCGAGGCCGAGGCGACGGGCGAGGGCGGCAAGGCGTTCGCGCTCGGGTCCGTCGCCGTAGAGGGTGTACGTGGCCCCATCGAGGGCCCCGTCCCCGGCCTCGGCCGCCGCCCGCACGGCGCGCGCGAACGCCATCACCGAGAGGTGGTACCCCTTCCAGTGCTCCATCCGCCCGACGCTGACGAGGTGGAGGGGGCCCTCCGGCGGCGGGCCCACCGCCCCGAGCCGCTCGATCAGCGGGGGCTCGAGGGCGACGGCGCAGGCCACCTCCACCGGCCGGGCTCCGAGCTGGGCGAGCCGCTCGGCCGTTTCCTCGGTCGTGGCGAGGGCGAGGTCGGCGCGCCGGGCCGTCGCCCGCACCAGCGGGTCCGCGTGCGCCGCCCGCTGCGCCCACCGACGGCACCGCTCGTACCACCGCCCCCGCCACGAGAACGACCGAGAGAACGACGGTGGCGCCGACTCCCCGCCCCCCACCGGGCCCCAGACCACCGCCGCGTCTGCCGGCGCCCCCAGGCACGCCGCGCTCGGCGCCCAGTACTTCACCAGCGTCGCGTGGTGGACGACGTCGAAGGGGGCGCCCGCCGCCGCGGCCTCGGCGCAGAGCCGCCGGACGGCCACCGACGCCGACGCCTGCCAGAGGTGGTAGTGCGCCTGCTCGGCGAACCCCCGTCGCGTCGCCCCGTCCCGCCAGTGCCGCGGGCGCTCCGCCGGAAGGCGGTGGTAGTGGAACGCGAGCTTCCCCGAGACGCTGCCGGGGGCCTCCCGCTCGATGGAGCCACGGAACCCCTCGTAGGTGAGGACGGCGACGCGGGCGACGTCGGGCCGGGCGGCCAGCGCCTCGGCGAGGCCCCAGCCGACGCCGGGCTCGGAGCCGCGCCCCGGCGCGCATGCGTACGCCACCAACAAGACTCGAAGGCCCTCCGAGGGCGCCGCGCTCTCGAAGCCGTCCGGGGGGGTAGGCACGACGCACCCGGGCGGGGACGGAGCGGCGGAGGGCGCGGGCTCGCGGCGGAGAGCGCGGGCCATCAGCGCGGCCTCGGTCCCGTACGCGAGGAGGTCGGACGCCACGGCGCCGGGGACGCCGAAGGCGCTGACGAGCGCGGCGCCGCCGGTGGCCGCCGCGCCGACGGCCCCGACGCGCGCGCCGAACACGGCCTTCGGACGCTCCTGCGCCCGCAGCACCGCCATCAGCACCCCGCCCGTCGCCGCCACGACGGGCACCGCCGCCATCAGCCAGCGCATCAGCAGCGTCGCCTCGTACTGCCCGCCGTAGAGCCACCCCATCACCGGCTGCCCGAACAGCCCGAGGACGAGCCCGTAGAGCGCGGACCCGCCGACGAGCAGCACGCCGAGCCGCAGCGCCTCGCCCCTCAGACGCCCCCCCTCACGGGCCTGCACGAAGAGCGGGACGGCGAGGTTGGTGAGGGCCTGGACCCCCTGGAGCGCCGGCATCGCGAGGTTGTAGAGCGCCCGCAGCAGCGCGCTCCCCGCCAGCCCGCTGAAGAGGGGGAGGACGAGGAACGGGAGCGCCCCGTGGAGCCACTCCAGCACGGCCGTCATCGAGGCCCACCGGCCGTAGCCGTGGTGCACCTCGAAGGCCTCCCGCGCCAGCGCCGGCCCCGGGCCGCCGAGCGAGACCCCCAGCCGTACGGCCAGCCCCGTCCCGACGAGGAGCCCGGCCCCGCCCATGAGCGCGAACGCGAGCGGCCCCGTCAGCCACCCCGCCGCCCCGAGCACCAGCGCCCCGCCGACGACGACCACGAGGTAGACCGCCCCGCCGGCCGCCGCCCACTGCGGGCGGAAGACGACGTAGCACGCCCGCCGCATCGTCCACAGGAACAGGATCGCCGCCTGCGCTACGGCGAGCGTGCCGAGCTCCGCCGCCAGCGCCGGCGCGCCGGCCAGCCCGATCACCGCCGCCGTCAGCCCGAGCAGCAGCCCGGCACCGAGGACGTACACCCCGTGGCCGGTGAGGAGCGCGCGGAGGTACGACGGCACCCGCTCCCGGAACCGCCCCGCCCCGTACACCAGCATCGGCTCGGTGAACAGCCCGCCGTAGACGGCCCCGACGAGGAGGAAGATGAAGTAGGCCACGGTGAACGCGCCGTAGCCCTCCGGCGTCAGCCACCGCGCCAGCAGCACGTTGACGCCGAAGTTGGCCAGGGCGAAGAGGCCCTGGTCCAGGACCGTCCACGTCCCCCGGCCCAGCAGCACGAGGCCGGAGCGCACCGGCGGAGGGAGCGACATCGGGCGGCCCGCTCAGTTCGTGAGCGCCTGGAAGAGGAGAGCGATGGCCGAGATCCCGCCGGCGATCGTCGCGGCCGTCTGCCACGAGAACCCCTGCCGCTCGACGACGTCGATCAGCATGGTGTCGCCCTCGCAGAGGGCGGGGTAGACGCCCGGGTTCGTGGCGGTGTCCTGGAGCGTCGTCGCGTAGATCGGCTCGAACCCGGCGTTCGGGCGGAACAGGCGGACCTCCACGCGGCGCTTCCGCCCGGCGTCGCGGACGTCGTAGCGCGGGCCGCCGGCCAGCGCGAGCACGCGCCCGAGGTCGGTCCCGACGCCGACCTCGTAGAGGCCGGGCTGCTGCACGGCGCCCTGGACGTGGACCTGCACCGTCGCCTCGCCGGGCGTCGAGAAGCGGAAGTAGGTGCTGGAGGTGTTCTGCGTCAGCTCGGCGCGGCCGAGGCGGCCGAGGCACGGGTCGAGGTCGGGCGGCGCGGGGTAGGCGTCCTGGGCGGCGGCCGGCCCGGCGAGGCCGAAGGCCAGCAGGAGTGCGAGGGCTCGGAGCGAGGGGGCGGACATGGGGCGGGAGGGGTTGGATACGAGGGGCTAGGCCGACGCCCGGGCGCCGCCGGTGGGCGGGGCGGCCGGGGCGCGGTCGGCGGCGTAGCGCGTGGCGTAGCGGTAGCCGAACGTCCGGCGGTAGGCGACGCTCTTCTCGGGGTCGAACCGGTTGAGCACGGCGCCGATCTGGGCGAGCCCGGCGGCGGCGAGCTCGCGCGCCACCTGGTCGAGCGCGTCGACGTCGGTGCGGTCGGCGGCGGCGACGAGGAGGGCGGCGTCGGCGTGGGGGGCCAGCAGCGCGGCGTCGGCCGCGACGAGGCCGGGCGGCGCGTCGATGACGACGAGGTCGAAGGCGGTGCGGAGGCCGGCCAGCAGGCGGGCGGCCTGCTCCGGCCCCCACAGCTGGGCCGGCGCCGTCGCCGGCGTCTTCGCCGTCAGCGCGAAGAGGCCCGGCACGACGGTGTTCCAGTAGATGAGGTTCTCGGCCTCGACGCCCTCCCCGAGCGCGGGCGCGGCACCGAGCCCGAGGTAGGCGTGGACCGACGGCCGCCGGAGGTCGGCGTCGACCAGCAGCACGCGCCGGCCCGCCTGCGCCGCCGTCACGGCGAGGTTCGCCGCCACGAGGCTCTTCCCGCAGCCGACCTCGGGGCCGGTCACGAGGAGCACCTGCGGCGCGGCGCTCCCCTGCAGCGCGGCGTGGAGGTGGCGGAACGCCTCGGCCGCCGGCGAGAACGGCCGCGTCAGCGCGACGAGCGCCGGCGGCACCTCGTGGCCCTCGACCGCCATCGGCAGCCCCGCCGCCTCGCGGCCCAGCTCGGGCACCGCCCCGACGACGGCGAACCCGTGCGCCTCGAGGTCGGCCGGCGTGTGGACGCGGGCGTCGGTGCGGCTGCGGAGGGCGGCGGCCCCCAGCCCGAGGAGCACCCCGAAGACGCCGCCGAGGGCGAGGTTGAGTGGGAGGTTCGGGCTCGACTGCCGCCGCGGCACCTGCGGCGCGCGAACCACCTGCGCCAGCCCGAACTCGGTCTCCTCGGCCACGCGCGCCTCCTGCAGCTTCTGGGTGAGGTAGAGGACGAGCTGCTCGGTGGCCGCCCGGCTCCGCTCCAGCTGCGCCAGCTCGCGCGCCTGCTCGGGGATCGTCGTCAGCACGCCGCTGGCCTCGCGGAGGCGGGCCGAGAGGGCGCCGGCCTCGGCGCGGGCGCCGCTGAGGGCGGCCTGCTGGTCGGCGATCTGCCGGCGCAGCGCGGCCACGTAGCCCTCCCCGTTGTCGCCCGTCGAGCCGGGGTTGACCCCGCCGGCGGCGGCGACGTCGCTGGCGAACTCGCCGGCGAGCCGGCGCTTCTCGGCGTGGAGGCGGTCGAGCCGGCGCTCGAGCTCGCGGAGGTCCGGGTGCGCGTCGGGGTTGCCGCGGAACTGGGGGTTGCGGAGGTAGATCTGCTCGACGACCCGCTCGAGCTCGGTGATCTGGCCGTCGAGCTCGCGGAGCTGGGC
This sequence comes from Rubricoccaceae bacterium, assembly GCA_035304085.1. GTDB lineage: Bacteria > Bacteroidota > Rhodothermia > Rhodothermales > Rubricoccaceae > DATGQT01. Next base: position 32,205 of record DATGQT010000132.1, on the reverse strand, counting down.
GTCGGCGGTGGTGGCGGCCCGCGTGCTCATCCGGCTCTGGAGCGCCGCCGCCTCGCGCTCGAGCGAGGCCAGCGTCGCCTCGCGCATGCGGACGTCGATGCGGGCGCGGTCGAGGTCGGCCTGGAGGGCGGCGATCTGGCCGATGGCCCCCTGCGTCTGCGCGTCGAGGGCGACGGCGCGCTCGCGCGTGGCGTAGTCGGCGATCTGGTGCTCGAGCTCGTCGAGCTCGCCCTGGCGACGGGCCACTTGTTCCTCGAGGAAGACGCGCGTGGCGGTGATCCGCTCGCGGCTCGTCTCGCGCGTGAGCGCGGCGTACTCGTCGGTGTAGAGCTGCGCGATGCGGGCGGCCTCCTCGGGGTCGGCGCTCGTGGCCGTCACGCGGATGGCGTCCACCTGCTCGCCGGCGGGCTCGACCGTGACGGCCTCGTGCCGGAGGTACGCCGCCACGTCCTCGACCGTCGGCGCCTCGCCGAGGGCGTCGGCGAACGTGAGCGGGGTGCCGGCTTCGAGGAGGCGGCGCGCGGTGCGCTCGGCGATGGCGGGGGCCTCCTGGAGGATGAGCGCCTGGTTGAGCACCTTCCGCGCCTCCATCCCCGGCACGTCCACGAACGCGCCGACGAGGCCCTCCTGAGCGCCGGCCGGCTGCGTCGTGCTGATGAGGAGGATGCTGGAGGCCTCGTAGCGCTTCGGCGAGACGACGGAGAACAGCAGCGCGGCGAGCACGCACGCGCCGAAGACGCCGGCGGTGAGGCGGCGGTGCCGGAAGAGCACCTCGGCGCGCTCGCCGAAGTCGCGGCGCGCCTGCACGCGGGGGGGCTCCGGCGGCGGGGGCGGCGGCGCCTCGCCGGGCGCCGGGGCCGGGAGGAGGCGGACGGCGCGGGCCGGCGCGATGGCCGTCACCGGCCCCTCGTCGAACCCGATCTTGAAGCCGGCGCCGGGGTCGAAGCCGACAGGGTCAAGGCCGGTAGGGTCGAAGCCGGCGGGGTCGGCGTAGCCGTCGCCGGCGGCGCCGGGCGCGGCGTAGGGGTCGGCGTATCCCTCGGACGCGGCGACGGGCGCGGCGACGGGCGTGGCGACGGGCGCCTCGGCGAAGGGGTCCTCGATCTCGTCGACCGGGACGGCCTGCCAGGCGAGCGGGGGCGCGCCGGGCTCGTCGAGGTCCTCGTAGACGGCGTCGTAGACGGCCCCGTCGGGGAGGGCGTCGTACGAGCCGGTCGTGGGGGCGGTCGTCGAGGGGTCGAGGGGGTGGCGCGTTTCGGGCGCTCCGGGGGGGAGTGGCATGGGCGGCTGCGAGGCGGGTCGCCCCCCCCTCCGCAAAGGGGTTGCCGCCCACCGGCCACCCCGGATGCACCACCCGAAACGCGCCGCCCGTGCGACGGCTCGCCCCGCTAAAAGCCCCCGCGCACGCGGCTGAGACGCGCGCCGGGCGGGCTCAGCGCCCGGCCGAGCCGGAGCCTCCCTGCGCGCACGACCCGAACCCCGGCGTCTCGAAGGCCGTCCGCAGGAGCGCGACGGACTCCGGCTCCCAGCTGATCTCGGCGGGGTACGCGCCGCCGACGAGCCCGAACCCGCGCTCGACGTTCGTGAACGTGCCGGGCTCCACCAGCACCTCCGGGTCGAAGACGCCCCCCGGCGGGCGCCAGTCCTCGCTCGCCACCTCGGCGCGCACCTCCATGCGGCGCACGGCGTGCGGCCGGTTCCCCAGCAGCCCGAGGACGCGCTGCGACTCGGCCGGGAGGTGGATCGTCGTCACCCACCCGAACTCGAACGGCTCCGCGTCGCCCGCGAACGGGACCACGTAGTCGAACACCTCGCAGTCGCCGTCCTCGAGGGTGTAGACGACCTCGATGTCGTTGAGCTGGGGCGCACCGGGCCAGTACACCGCCATGAGCACGTCGCCGAGGGGGTACTGGGTGGGCTGCCGGGCCGGCTGGACGGACGGCGGCGTCTGCAGCGTCGCCGTCGTCGTGGCGCCGTCGTCGCGCACGACCTCGACCCGGTAGAAGCGGTCGTAGGCGGGCCGGAAGCCGGCGACGAACACGTGCCCCGTGGTGCCGTTCGAGAACGTCACGACGGAGTCGCGCCAGGTCACGGTCTCCCCCGTCTGGAGGTCGGTGGAGGTGACGGTGGCCTCGACGTCCGGGCTCGCGCCGGGGCCGCCCTCGGACGAGACGGGGACGATGGGGACGACGCGGATGGCCTGCTGGTCGGTCGTGGGGTCGAGGGCGCCCCAGAGCGTGAAGTAGGCGGCGATGTCTTCGGGGACGGGCACCTCGTCGTCGCATCCGGCGAGGAGGGCGAGGGCGGCGAGCGCGAGGGGGGCGAGCGCGCGGCGGCGCATGCGGTGAGGCAAGGTGTTGGGGGTCGGGGGACGTCAGTTCGTCGCCAGCTTGAGCCCGAAGATGGGGATGATCGGGAGCTGGTCCACGCGCTCGAGCGTGAAGATGTCGTAGGCGAAGAGGTTGCTGCGGTCGTAGGCGTTCATGACGCCGACGAGGCCGGTGAGGGTGGCCGGGCCGAGGCGGAACGTCCGCTCGACGGAGAGGTCGAGGCGGTGGTAGTCCGGGAGGAGCCCGTTGTAGGGCCGCTCGTAGATCACGCGGGGCGCGCCGGCCTCGCCGAAGACGTCGGGGATGCCGGAGGGGTGGATGTAGGTGTCGAACCCGAGCGCGCGGCTGTAGGGGAGCCCGCTGCCGAGCTGCCAGCGGGCCGAGAGGTCGAACCCGTAGAGGGGCACCCGCAGGAGGACGTTGGCCTGGTGGCGGCGGTCGTGGGGCGGCCGGAAGGGGATCGCGGCGCTCCCGTACCACAGCCGGTACCGCTCGCTCTCGGCGACGTACTCGACGAAGGAGAGCCCGTAGTCCGCGCTGAGGTGGAAGCCGCCGAGGCGGAGCTCGGCGCGGAGGTCGGCCCCGTAGGCCTCGCCCTCGGCCGGCTGGAGCGCCGTCGTCAGGCGCGGGAACGCCGTCCACTCCGCGATGGAGAGGTTCTCGAGCCGCTTGTAGAACGCCTCGGCGGCGACGTCGAACGCGCGCGAGACCTCGAGGCGGTACCCCCCGAGGACGTGGAACGCGCGGGGGATGTCCTGGACGGGCGCCGTCGCCCAGACGGTGAAGATGCTCGTGGCGTCGCGGCGGTCGCTGATCCCGACGATGGGCTGGTTGTAGAGCCCGGCCGCCGCGCTGAGCCGGTGCGGCCCCGCCTCGAGGACGGCGCGGAACCGGGGCTCGATGAACTGCTGCCCGAGGCTGGGCGAGATGGTCAGGCGGGCGCCGGGCGTGAGGCGGAGCACGCCGAGCTTCAGCTCCGGCTCGGCGTAGAGGGCGAACTCGGTGGCGTTCGTGCGCGCGGTGGCGACGTTCTGGAACAGCCCGCCGAGCTCGCTCTCGGTGTAGATCGTCCGCACGGCGGCGCCGAACCGGAAGTCGATGCGGCGGAGGAAGTAGGTGAGGTTGAACTCGGCGTTGAAGCGGGAGAGGTGGGAGGAGCGTGTGAGGTCGTCGGCCGGCTCGACGACGTCGGCGCTCGGGCCGAGCGTGGTGTCGAGGAGGGAGTACGAGAGGAGGACCTCGCCGAGGAGCGGGGCCACGGCCGGGAGCAGGACGTAGCGGAAGCCGATGCCGGCGTTCTCGTAGTGGACCTCGTCCGGCCGCGGGGCGCCGGGGGAGCCGATGGTGCTGGTGTCGTAGGTGTAGAGGCCGGTGAGCGAGAGCTGGCTCGTGGGGCTCGGTGCGTAGTGGAGCTTCCCGAACACGTCGCCGAAGTCGAACGGGAGCGCGGCGTCGGTGAGGTACTCGGCGCCCTGCTCGATGACGGAGCGGCGGCCGGTGACGAGGAACGAGAGCCGGTCGCGGACGAGCGGGCCCTCGGCCGTGATCCCGCTGACGAAGGGGGCCACGCTCGCGCTCGCCTCGATCCGCCGCTTGTTCCCGTTCCGCGCCGTCACGTCGATGACCGAGGAGAGCTGGCCGCCGAAGCGGGCGTTGTAGCCGCCGGCGTAGACGTCGGCCGAGGCGAGGACGTCGGCGGGGAAGGCGGAGTAGAAGCCGAGGGAGTGGAACGGCTGGTAGACCGGCATCCCGTCGAGGAGGACGAGGTTCTGGGTCGGCTCGCCGCCGCGGATGAAGAGCTGGCCGCCGCGGTCGCCCGACGTCACGACGCCGGGGAGCGTGGTGAGGTAGCTCACGAGGTCGCCCGAGACGTCGGGCGAGGGGACGAGGCGGACCTCCTCCGGGCGGATCCGCTGGAGCCCCGCCGTGACGTTGGCGGCGCCGGAGGTCCGCTCGCTCTCGACGCGCGCCTCGTCGAGCACGGAGACGGCCTCGCGGAGGCGGACGTCGACCTGCAGGATGCCGGGCTCGAGGTCGAGCGTGTCGGCGTAGGGCTCGAAGCCGACGAAGGTGACGCGGAAGCGGTACCGCCCCGGCGCCAGCCCCGACACCGTGTAGAGGCCGTCGAGGTCGGTGGCCGCCCCCCGCACCTCGCCGTCGTCGCCGACCTCCTCGAGCGCGACGTTGGCGCCCGGGATGGGCTGCCCGCTCGCGTCGTCGGTGACGAACCCGCGCACGGCGGCGCGCTGGGCGCGGGCGCCGGGTGTCGTGGCCAGCACCCCCGCCAGCGCCAGGAGGACAAGAACACACGAAGACCGGGAAAGGCGCGAGCGTACCAAAGGGGTGGGCGGTTCGGGAGACGGCGGAATCGGGGGAGGCGGGCACGGGAGCTCCCGGCGCGCGCGCAAACTGTGCCGCGCTGCCCGGCATGCCAAGGGCAAATTACCGTGCCCTCATGCCGTCCGCCCACAGTGCCCGTAGCTTCGCCTGCTTCACACACGACGCCCCGCCGACTCACCCACCCCACCGCCGCCTGATGTCCCCCGCTCCGGCTCCGCGCCGCGCCCGCTCCCCGTTCGGCCTTCGCCTCCTCTGCTGCCTCCTCGCGGCGGGGCTCGCGGCCGGGTGCGACGACCTCGCCCCCACCGACACTCCCGACGGCACGCTCACCGACGTCGTCGCGAGCAGCGCCGATCACAATCAGCTGGAGGCGGCGCTCCAGGCGACCTCGCTCGGCGCCACCCTCCGCGGCGAGGGCCCCTACACCCTCTTCGCCCCCACCGACGTCGCCTTCGAATACCTCGGCGAGCTGGAGCTCCTGACCTTCCTCGACCCGGCCAACCGCGAGGCGCTCACGAAGGTCCTCCGCCACCACATCGTCCCGGGGCGTCTGAGCCTCGACGCGCTCGAAGACGGCCAGGTGCTCGAGACGCTCGACGGCCCCGTGACCATCCGCCGCGAGGGCCCTATCGTCTTCTTCGGCGAGGCGCGCGTCTCGGGGGAGCCGCTGGAAGGGACCAACGGCGTGGCCTTCCCGATCTCCCTCGTCCTCCGCGACAACCTCGACACGGCCACGCGCCTCCGCCTCGCCGGATCGCTCCGCCGCTTCACGGAGTGGGCCGCCCGTACCGGCGCCCTCGAGACCCTCGGCGGCGCTGAGCCCTACACGGTGTTCGCCCCGTACGACGTGGCGTTCAACCACCTGGGCCGCCCCGAGCTCGACCTCTTCGAGGCCAGCGCCAACAGCGACGTCCTACAGCGGCTCATCGGCCTCCACATCGCCCCCGGCCGCGTCGTCCTCGCCGACCTCCCCCCGGGCGAGGACGTCGCCACCCTCGGCGGCGCGCCGCTCGCCGTCACGGCCACGGACGGGGCGTTCCTGCTCGATGGCCACCGGGTGCTCTCCGGCCCCATCGAGACGGCCAACGGGCTGCTCTACGTCGTGGACGACCTGTTCCTGCACGACCTCACCCTCGACCAGCGCCTCCGCATCGACCCCGCCCTCACGACGTTCGCGCAGGAGGTGCGGGCGCGGCCGGCGCTCAGCGCCCTCCTCAACGAGGAGGGCCCGTTCACCGTGTTCGCCTTCTCGGACGACGCCTGGAACGGCCTCGGCTCCCACGTCCAAGACGCGCTCCAGCAGCCGGAGAACGCCGCGCTCTTCGACCGGGTCCTCCGCGTCCACGTCGTCCCCGGACGGTACGAGGCGGCGGACCTCACGGACGGCCTCGTCCTGGAGAGCCTGGAAGGCACGCCGCTCCCCGTCGTCCGCGGGGCGGGTAGCCTCTTCGTCGGCGGCCGGCTGGTGGGGGCGACGGATACGCCGGCCGCCAACGGCGTCCTCCACGTCATGGACGCCGTGATCCCGCCCGCGGTAGACCTCCTGGACGCAGCCACCCTCACGGGGCGGACGACGTTCGCGGAGGCGGCCCGCCGGGCCGGCCTCGAGGGCCTCCTCCGCGGGCCCGGCCCCCACACCGTCTTCGCGTTCACCGAGGAGGTCTTCGACAGGAGCCCGTCGCTCCTCTCGAGCCCGCAGCTCGGCGCCATCCTCCGCTACCACATCACCGAGGAGGTCGTCGTGCCGCTCGAGCACGGGGATGTCTTCGCCTCGCTCGAGGGCACCAACCGCACCATCGCCTTCGACCCGGTGGAAACGATATACCGGCTCGACGGGAGGGCGGGGATCGGCGTGCTGACCACGGCCACCAACGGCTTCCTGTACCCCGTCGACTCCCTCGCCGTCCCCCCGCCGCTCGTCGGCGGGGGCGTCACGCGATGAGCATGCAGTCGCCGTAGCTGTAGAACCGGTAGCCCTCCTCGACGGCGTGGCGGTAGGCGGCGAGGACGCGCTCGCGCCCGGCGAACGCGCTCACGAGCACGAGGAGTGACGAGCGCGGGAGGTGGAAGTTGGTCAGCAGCGCGTCCACGGCGCGGAAGCGGTAGCCGGGCGTCACCGTCAGCGCCGTCTCGCCCCGGAACGGGCCGACGACCCCGTCCGCACCCGCGGCCGACTCCAGCGCACGCGTGGTGGTGGTGCCGACGGCGAGGACGCGCCCGCCGCGCCGCCGCGCCGCGTTGATCGTCTCGGCCGCCGCGGCCGTCACCTCCACGAGCTCGGCGGCGACGGCGTGCGCGCGTAGGTCCCGCCCCGCCTCCTCCCGCACCGGCTCGAACGTCCCGTAGCCGACGTGGAGGGTGACGAAGGCGACGCCAGTGCCCTGGGCGCGGAGGGCACCGAGCACCTCGGGCGTGAAGTGGAGCCCGGCCGTCGGCGCGGCGACGGCGCCCCGGTGCCGGGCGTAGACGGTCTGGTAGCGCTCGCGGTCGCGCGCGTCGGGCGCGTCGCGGCGGATGTAGGGCGGGAGCGGCATCCGGCCGACCCGTTCGAGCGCCGCGTCGAGCGGCCCCTCGCTGGTGAAGCGTACGCGGCGCTTGCCGTCGGCGAGGGCCGCCACCACCTCGGCCGCGAGGCCGGCGTCGAAGCGGACGCGGGCGCCCTCGCGGAGCCGCCGGCCGGGCCGCGCCAGCGCGAGCCACTCGCCGGTGGCGGCACCTCCTCCCGCCGGCGCCACGAGGAACAGCTCGGCCCGCCCGCCGCCGGGCTCGCGCCGCCCCACCAGCCGCGCCGGGAACACCCGCGTGTCGTTGAGCACCACGACGTCTTCCGGCCGCACGTAGCCGGGGAGGTCGTAGAAGTGGCGGTCCTCGACGGCGCCCGTCGCGCGGTCGAGGACGAGCATCCGGGCGTGGTCGCGGCGCTCGGCCGGGTGCTGCGCGATCAGCGCCTCCGGGAGGTCGTAGTCGTAGGCGTCGAGGCGGAGGTCGTCTGGCATCGAGGATTGGGGATCAGGACGTTTATTGTACATTGCCGTCAACACCAGACTGTGAAGCCCTCACGAACCGTATCAAACGCTATGGCTGTGCTGGTAGAAGCCATCTCTGTAATCGTGCGCCGGGACGCTATTGAACGCAAGTACGTCGGCGGGTGGGACTCCTTCGAAAGGGCCGTACCAAACGCCACACTCTGCACCGACGAAGACCTCGCTTGCGTCAGCTTCATGCATCCACACGACGTTGGGGCCTTCATCGAGATCTTGACCCGTAACGGCCTCCGGTTCATCGAGGACGGGAAAGCCATCGATATCGCCGTCGCCGACCAGCAACGTGGCTTCACATCTGGGTGCGATTGGCTGGAGTTCGGGAAGCTCAGCTTCGGAAACAGCAGTAAGGTCTCGGCCTGCTGGCTCATAGAGGAAGAGGGGCCTCACGGTTACGGCCTACGAGTCTCCAATACCTCAATGAAACTGGCCACACCGGAGGGATGGCAGTTCGAAGGCTCGTTGAGCCAACAATTCGGATTCGTCCCAACCGGCGACGAAGCCGGTCGTCTCAGGCTACTCCGACGAGAAGCGACCGTTGACGTGTATCTGGACCTCGAGACAGGCAAAGAAGTGTACGTGGGACGAACAAGCTGACACCTGCCAGAATTCCATCGTAGGTAACCCCGCAGTCGTTCTCTCGGCACTGGGAATCCAGCCGAATTGAAGCGCTATCTGGACCCACCCTCACGAAGGAGGCTCCGGAATCGAGCCCTCGAGGTTATTCCCTCCTTCGCGCTCTCCTATCAGTACCGCGCCGCGCGGGAGCGGACGGAGGCGAACTGGCCGTCGTCGTCGCGGCCGGTGTGTCCGCGCGAGAGGGCGCGCACGTTGGCGGCGCGCTCCTGCGGGGCCGGGTGCGTCGAGAACAGCGCTATGCCGCCGCCCTGCGAGACGAGCCGCTCGAGGAGGCGGGCGAGCCCCTCGGGGTCCCACCCCGCGCCCGCCATGTACTGCACGGCGAGGGCGTCGGCCTCGCGCTCGTCGGCGCGCGAGAAGCTGGCGAAGGCGCCCTGCGCCACGACCTGCGCCGCGATCTGCTCGACGAGCCCGGGGTTGCCGCCGAGCACGACGGCCGCCAGCAGGTTCGCCTCGTAGGCCTGGCTCAGCCGCCGGGTCCCGTGGCGGGCCACGCCGTGCGCGATCTCGTGCGAGAGCGCCCCCACGAACTCCGACGCGCTCCCGGACTGCGCGAGCAGCCCGGTGTTGACGTAGACCACGCCGCCGGGGATGTTGAACGCGTTGATCTCGTCGTCGGCGATGACGTGGAAGCGCCACGGGAGGTTCGCCATCTCCGTCTCGCGGACGATCTGCTGGCCCACCTGCTCGACGTAGCGCTGCAGCGTGGCGTCGTCGACGAGGCGGACCTGCCGGTTGATGTCGGCCTCGAGCTGCTGGCCGAGCTGCCATTCCTCTTCGAGCGAGACGTAGTTGGCGCCGCCGAGGGTGGCGCAGCCGGCGAGGAGGGGTCCGAGCAGGAGCGCGAGGGCGAACGGGAGGAGGGTGCGGGAGAGGCGCATCGGTCGGTTCGGCGGGTGGAGGGGCCGTTCTAACGCACGGGAGGGCCGCGCGAGCCCGTGTCGCCGTTACTCGGGAGTATCCCTACCTTTCGGCGATCTCACGACGCCGCTGCCATGCCCGAAGTCTCGATTGCCCCGCCCGTCGAGGGGGCGCCTGCTCTACGCCCCACCCCCGCCGTGCCCTCGGCGGAACCGGAGGCCGACCGCTGCCTGGAGTGCGAGGCCGTCCTCACCGGCCGCTACTGCAGCGAATGCGGCCAGAAGGCCCTCGACGAGCGGGCCCTCTGGGCCCGCAACGTCTTCCAGGACGTCTTCAACAAGTTCCTCCGCGTGGACGGGCGGTTCTTCCGGGCCGTCTACCTCCTCCTCCTCCAGCCCGGCCTCCTCACGGCCGACTTCGTGGCCGGCCGCCGGCAGCGCCACCTCGCCCCGACCAAGCTCTACTTCCTCATCAACTTCTTCTTCTTCCTCCTCGTCCAGCAGTACGACCCCATCACTGCCGAGATCGCGGCGGAGATAATGGGGCCGGGGACGTGGGCGGCCGCGCAGGCGCAGGCCGGGATGAGCGCCGACCTCTTCGGCGCGACGGTCGAGGACCGGATCGCCGGGCTGTTCCCGACGTGGCTGTTCGTGCTCGTCGTCGTGAACGGGCTCGTGCTGGGGCTGCTCTACCGCCGCCACCGCCTGCCGCTCGGGGCCCACGCCGTGTTCGCGTTCCACTTCCTCGCCTTCGCCCTCATCGCGTTCACGCCGGGCACGGTGCTGGGCGGCTCCGCCGGCGAGACGGTGAACAACGTCGCGATCCTCCTCGCGCTCCCGGTGTGGCTCGCCTTCGCCCTCCGCCGCGTCTACGGGCAGGGCTGGGGCGCCACCCTCCTCAAGACCCTCGCGCTCTGGACCTGCTTCATCCTCTCCATCTACTTCTACTTCCTCGCGATCACGGCCTGGGCCATGACGCGGGTCTGACGCCCGCCGGCGGGTGACCCCCGGCCGCCGGAGGTCACCCGCCGGCGCGGAGGGCGGCCTGCGCGGCGGCCAGCCGGGCGACGGGCACGCGGAACGGCGAGCACGAGACGTAGTCGAGGCCGACCTCGTGGCAGAAGGCGACGGAGGCGGGGTCGCCGCCGTGCTCGCCGCAGATGCCGAGCTTGAGGCCGGGCTTGGCACCGCGCCCCCGCTCGACCGCGAGGCGGACGAGCTCGCCGACGCCCTCCTGGTCGAGCGTCTGGAACGGGTCGTCCGGGAGGATCCCGGCCTCGATGTAGCGGGGGAGGAACTTGCCCGCGTCGTCGCGGCTGTAGCCGAAGGCCATCTGCGTGAGGTCGTTCGTCCCGAACGAGAAGAAGTCGGCCTCCTCGGCGATGGCGGCGGCGGCCAGCGCCGCGCGCGGCACCTCGATCATCGTCCCGATGAGGTGGTCCACGCGGCGGCCCCGCTCCTCGAACACCTGCTCGGCCACGCGCGCGATGACAGCGCGCTGGTCGCGGAGCTCGGCCGCGGTGCCCACGAGCGGCACCATCACCTCCGGGTGCACGCCCACCCCCTCCTCGGCCACGGCGACGGCGGCCTCGAAGAGGGCGCGCGCCTGCATCTCGGTCACCTCCGGGTACGTGATGCCGAGGCGGCAGCCGCGGTGGCCGAGCATCGGGTTGAACTCGGCGAGGGCGGCCACGCGCGCGCGGACCTTCTCGACGTCGAGGCCGAGCCGCTCGGCCATGTCGCGCTGGCCGACGTCGTCGTGGGGGAGGAACTCGTGGAGGGGGGGGTCGAGGAGGCGGATGGTGACGGGCTTCCCTGCCATCGCGCGGAAGATGCCCGCGAAGTCGTCGCGCTGGTACGGGAGGAGCGTATCGAGCGCGGCGCGGCGCTCCTCCTCGGTCTCGGCCACGATCATGCGGCGGACGGCCCAGATCCGGTCGCCTTCGAAGAACATGTGCTCGGTGCGGCACAGCCCGATCCCCTCGGCCCCGAACGCCACGGCCTTCGCGGCGTCGGCCGGCGCGTCGGCGTTGGTGCGGACGCGGAGGCGGCGGAAGGTGTCGGCCCAGCTCATGACCGTCGCGAAGTCGTCGCTCATCTCGGGCTCGACGAGGTCCTGCCGTCCGAGGATGACCTCGCCGGTGGAGCCGTTGAGCGCGACCCAGTCGCCCTCGCGGACGGTGGCCCGGCCATTGGTGAACGTCTTCGCGGCGTAGTCGATCGCGATGTCGCCGCAGCCGGCCACGCACGGCTTGCCCCAGCCGCGGGCGACGACGGCGGCGTGGCTCGTCATGCCCCCGCGGGAGGTGAGGATGCCCTCGGCGGCGTCCATCCCGCCGACGTCCTCGGGGCTCGTCTCGACCCGGACGAGGACGACCTTCTTGCCGTCGGCCTTCCAGCGCTCGGCGTCCTCGGCCGTGAAGACGACCTGGCCGACGGCGGCGCCGGGCGAGGCCGGCAGCCCCTTCCCGATGACGTGGTCGCGGTAGCCGTCGGGGTCGGCGAAGCGGGGGTGGAGGAGCTGGTCCACGTGGCGAGGCTCGACCATGTCGCGCACGGCGCGCTCCTTCGTCGCGAGCCCTTCACGGACCATGTCCACGGCGATCCTGACGGCGGCGGCGCCGGTGCGCTTGCCGGTGCGCGTCTGGAGGAGGTAGAGCTGGCCGTCCTGCACGGTGAACTCGATGTCCTGCATCTCACCGTAGTGCCGCTCCAGCCGCGCGGTCATCTCGACGAGCTGGCGGTAGGCGTCCGGGAAGCGCGCCTCCATCTCGGCGATGGGCTGCGGCGTGCGGATGCCGGCGACGACGTCCTCACCCTGCGCGTTGACGAGGAACTCGCCGTAGAGGCGGGGCTCGCCGGTGGCGGGGCTCCGCGTGAAGCAGACGCCCGTCCCGCTCGTCTCGCCGAGGTTGCCGTAGACCATCGCCTGCACGTTGACGGCGGTGCCGAGGAGCCCGGTGATCTGGTTGATCTGGCGGTAGCGGACGGCCCGGTCGCTGTCCCACGACCGGAACACGGCGTCGATGGCGAGCCGGAGCTGCTCCATCGGGTCGGCCGGGAACGTGGCGCCGGTGTGCTGGCGGTAGACGGCCTTGTAGCGGTCTACGAGGACGCGGAGGTCGTCGGCCGTGAGGTCCACGTCCTCCGTCACGCCGCGCTCGTCCTTGAGCGCCTGCATCTTCTCCTCGAAGTGCTCGTGGTGCACGCCCATCACGACGTCGCCGAACATGTCGATGAAGCGGCGGTAGGCGTCGTAGGCGAAGCGGTCGTTGCCGGTCTCGCGCGCGAGCCCCTCGGCGACGGCGTCGTTGAGGCCGAGGTTGAGGACGGTGTCCATCATGCCCGGCATCGAGGCGGCGGCGCCGCTTCGGACGGAGACGAGCAGCGGCCGCTCGGCGTCGCCGAAGCGGCGGCCCATCGCCTCCTCGAGGTGGCGGATGCCGTCGCCCACCGCGCCCTCCAGCCCCTCCGGCCACTGCCCGCCGTGCGTGCTCACGTAGTGGCACGCCTCGGTGGTGATCGTGAAGCCGGGGGGGACGGGGAGCCCGATCCGGCTCATCTCGGCGAGGTTGGCGCCCTTGCCGCCGAGGAGCGCCTTCATGGACTTGTCGCCCTCGGCGGTGCCGTTGCCGAAGCGGTAGACGTGCTGGGACATGGGGGTGGCTGGTCGTTGGGGTCGTTGGAGAACGGACGGCCGATTATAGCGCCGCCCGCCCCGCCGCGGCACCGGCGAATACACCGCACGGCTATCTTCGGCCCATGCGCGTCCCCCTCCTCGGCGCCCTCGCCCTCGCCGCCCTCCTCGTCTCGACCGCGGGCTGCGGAGGGCGCGATGGCGGCGCGGCGGAGGGCATCGTCACCCTCACGTTCTGGCACAGCTTCGTCGCGGCGAGCCAGCCGGCGCTGGAGGCGCTGATCGCACGGTTCGAGGCCGAGCACCCCGGCATCCGCGTCCGCGCGCAGTACCTCCCCAGCGGCGACGACCTCGTCCAGAAGCTCATCGCCAGCCTCCGCACCGGCACGGCCCCCGACGTCTCGTGGGTGCACGGCGACTTCCTCGGCCCCCTCGCCGGGGCCGGCGCCCTCTACCCCATGCGCCACTTCATCGACGGGCCCGACGGCCTCTCCGAGGCGGAGCTCGCCGACGTCTTCCCCCCGCTCCTCCAGGCCGCCTCGTGGCGCGACACCCTCTACGCGCTCCCGATGGAGGCCACGACGCTCGCCCTCCTCTACAACCGCGACCGCTTCCGCGCCGCCGGCCTCGACCCGGACCGCCCGCCGCAGACGTGGGCCGAGCTGCGCACCGCCACCCGCGCCCTCACGGCCGACGAGGACGGCGACGGGCGCCTCGACCGCTACGGGTTCTACGTCCCCGTCTTCCCCGCCTCGGGGCCGTACAACGTCTGGCTCGTGATGCAGTGGTCGCCCTATCTCTGGATGGCCGGCGGCAGCCTCGTGGATTCGACGGGGGCCGCGGGCTACGCCGGTGAGGCGGGCGTGCAGGCGCTCACGCTCTGGCGCGACCTCTACGAGGACATGGGCCGCCCCCACTACAGCTTCGGCCACGACGGCTGCTTCGTCGCTCAGGCCTGCGCCATGATCATGGACGGGCCGTGGGACCTCCCCCGCTTCCGCGACCTCGGCTTCGACTGGGGCGTCGCGCCGCTCCCCGCCGGGCCGGCCGGGCCGGCCACGTACCTCGACGGCGAGCACCTCGCCATCTTCCGGCAGACCGAGCACCCGGACGCGGCGTGGGCCTTCGTGAAGTGGATGCTCCGCCCCGACGTGCAGGCCTCCTTCTCGATGGCGTCGGGCTACCTCCCCGTCCGCCGCTCCGTCCTCGACCTGCCCGAGTACCGGGCGCACCTCGCCGGGGACCCCGGCCTGGCCGCGTTCGTCGCCCAGATCCCCCTCGGCCGCGCCCGCGAGCCGATGGACGCCCACCAGGTGGCGATCAACCGCCACGTGGCCGAGGCCGTCGAGCGCGCGCTGGTCGGGCGGGAGGACCCGCGCGCGGCGCTGACCGCGTCGGCGGCGGAGACGGACCGGCTGCTCGGGGAGGGCCGCTGAGCCCTTTCGGAGGCCGTCGGAACCGGGCTGGCCGCGGCGCGGGTACCAGCGGGCGGCCCGCCGGCCGTCCCCTCTCCCCTCGCCTCTCATCGTCATGGAACCCGCCCACCGCCAGGCGCGCAACGCCGGCCTCCTCCTCGGCCTCGGGCTCGGCGGCTTCTTCGACGGCTTCGCCCTGCACCAGATCGCGCAGTGGCACAACATGCTCTCGGCCCGCGTCCCGCCGACGACCATGGAGGCGATGCGGGCCAACATGGCGGCCGACGGCTGGTTCCACGCGGCGGTGTGGGTGCTCACGCTCGCCGGCGCGCTCCTCCTCTACCGCGCGTCCCGGAGCGGACGCCCCCTCCCACCGACGCGCTGGTTCGTGGGGCTGCTCATCGCGGGCTGGGGGCTGTTCAACCTCGTCGAGGGCCTCATCGACCACCACCTCCTCCAGCTCCACCACGTGCGCGACGTGCCGGCGCACGTGCCCGCGTACGACTACGTCTTCCTCGCCATCGGCGGGCTGGGCTTCCTCGCGCTGGGGTGGTGGATGGCCCGGTCGGCGCGCGAGCCCGCCCGCTGATCCCGCCGGGGCACGCGGCGTGCCGGGGAATCCCCCGCAGCCGCCTGCGAGGACGGCCGTCAGGAAGGCCCCTGTGGATGGCTTACCGTGACGCTCGGGGACGTACGTCCCGCGCCTCCCCGGAGCCATCTGGAGTTTGCAGTCGGGAGCTCCGAAGCAGGCTCCCCCGACCTCGAACTCCAAACCTCAGACCGTAGCCGTCCCCCATGCCCGTCCTCACGCCCCCCCGGCCGAAGCCCGCCAAGACGGGCCAGATGGTCCCGCAGACCGACCCGGCGCACCCGCTCGCGTGGGAGCTCCGCTTCACCGAGACGTACCGCGCCCACCGCGAAGCCCACCCGGCCCTCCGTGAGGCCGCCTGCCTCCGCGCCCAGTACCCCGAGATCCTCCTCCCCATCGAGGAGGGCGACCTCCTGGCCGGGCGCGTCCGCCCCCGCCTCGTCGGCTTCAGCCCGGACGAGTGGGGCACGGCCGCCTTCGGCTACTACCACCTCCCGCAGGCCATCCGCGAGGCGGCAGAGGCGCACGACCTCGACGCCGAGACGCGGCGGCGCGTCGAGGCGATGATCACGTTCTGGGACGAGGAGAGCACGGCGGCGAAGCTCCGCCGCGCCTACCCCGAAGCGATGGCCCGCGCGCTCCCGTCGGACGACTGGATGAACACCTACGGCGTGGCGTTCCCGCTCTACCGCCTCACCGGCGGCACCGTGGACTACGCGAAGCTCGTCCGCCTCGGCCTCCCCGGCCTCGCCGCCGAGGTCCGCGCACACCTCGGCCGCGCCGTCGAGCGCGGCGGCGACGCGGGCCTCTACGAGGGGATGCTGGCGGCGCTCGACGTGCTGGCCGACGTTTGCCTCCACTACGCCACGCAGGCCTTCGAGCAGGCGGAGGCGACGCGCGACCCGCTCCGCCGCGCCGAGCTGGAGGCGATGGGGGCCGCGCTCCTCGCCCTCGTCTTCGCGCCGCCGAAGTCCTTCCGCGAGGCCCTCCAGCTCGTCTGGCTCTACGCGCTCGTCGGCGACGTCCGCAACCACGGCCGGATGGACGTCTACCTCGGCGACCTCCTCGTGCACGACCTCGAGCGGGGCGTGCTCACCGAGGCCGAGGCCCTCCGGCTGCTCCAGTCGCTCTGGCAGCTCATGGCCGACCGCGAGACGCGCGTCCACAACCGCGCCATCGTCGGCGGCCTCGGCCGCCCGAACGAGCCGAACGCCGACCGCTTCGCGCTGCTGGCGATGGAGGCGAGCCGGACGGTGCTGGAGCCCGAGCCGCAGCTCTCGCTCCGCTTCCACGCCGGCCAGGACCCCGCGCTGATGGTGAAGGCGCTCGACGTGATCGGCGAGGGCCGCACGTTCCCCATTCTCTACGACGACGCCGTCAACGTGCCGGCCGTGATGGCGGCGTTCGGGTTCTCACGCGCCGAGGCCGAGCAGTACGTCCCCTTCGGGTGCGGCGAGTACGCCCTGGAGCACCGCAGCTTCGGCACCCCGAGCGGGGTGATCAACCTGCTCAAGGCGCTGGAGGTCACGCTACACGGCGGGACGGACCCGCTGACGGGCCGGCCGATGGGCCTCGCGCTCGGGCGGTTCGAGGACTTCGCGACGTTCGAGGACCTGTGGGCGGCGTACGCGCGGCAGGTCGAGCACTTCGTCGCCATCATGGCCGAGCAGGAGGCGCTCGAATACCACGTGGCCGCGCAGGAGGCCCCGTTCCTCTTCCACTCGATGCTCTACGACGACTGCCTCGAACGAGGCAGGGCGATCTTCGACGGGGGCGTCCGCTACCTCGGCGGCACGCTCGAGACCTACGGCAACACGAACGTGGCCGACAGCCTCACGGCCATCAAGGACCTCGTCTACGACCGGAAGCTCCTCACGCCCGCCCGCCTCCTCGACGCCCTCGCCGCCGACTTCAAGGGCTTCGACCACGAGCGACGCCTGCTCCTCGACGCCCCGAAGTACGGCAACGACGACGACCGCGCCGACGCCATGCTCGTCCGCGTCCACGAGCACGTCTGCCGGTTCACCCGCGCGCAGGCCGAGCGCGTGGGGCTCCACTCGTACCTCGTCGTCGTCATCAACAACGCGGCGAACACGCTGCTGGGCCGCTGGACCGCCGCCTCAGCCGACGGCCGCCGCGCCCGCACACCGATGAACAACGGGAACGCCCCCTCCAGCGGGAACGACCGGAAGGGCGTCACGGCGATGCTGAACTCGATGGTGAAGCCGTCGCCCCTGATCCACGCGGGGGCGGTGCAGAACATGAAGTTCAGCCCCCAGCTCTTCCGCACCCGCCGGGCCGAGCTGGAGGCGCTGCTCGACACGTACTTCGCCCGCGGCGGCGCGCAGGCCATGATCACCGTCGTCAGCCGGGGCGACCTCGAGCGGGCGATGGATCATCCGGAGGAGTACGGCCACCTCTTCGTCCGCGTCGGCGGCTTCAGCGCCCGGTTCGTAGACCTCGGCCGGGACGTCCAGCTGGAGATCCTCCAGCGCACGCTGTATTAGCCGTCGAAGGCTGGAAAGTCGGAAGGTCGAAGGTCATCCCCGGCTGGCCTTCCGACCCTCCGACCTTCAGACCTTCCGACCCCACATGACCGGCCTCGTCTTCGACATCCAGCGCTTCGCGCTCCACGACGGTCCGGGCATCCGGACGACCGTCTTCCTGAAGGGCTGCCCGCTCCGGTGCCTGTGGTGCCACAACCCGGAGTCGCAGGCGTTCGCGCCGCAGCTCGCCTTCGACGCGGAGCGCCGCTGCTCCTGCGCCGCCTGCGTCGATGCGCGAGAGCGCGGCGTCGGGGCGCTCGACCTCCAGCCCGCCGCGGCCCACTTCGCGCCCGGCGCCGCGACGGGCACGCTCACGACGGCGTGCCCGCACGGCGCCCTCACGGTCATCGGGCGGGAGGTGACGGTGGACGAGGTGATGGCCGAGGTGCTGCGCGACGAGGCGTACTACCGCCGCTCCGGTGGCGGCCTCACCCTCTCGGGCGGCGAGCCGCTGGCCCAGCCCTCCTTCGCCCTCGCCCTCCTCCACGCCGCGAAGGCGCACGGCCTCCACACCTGCCTCGACACCAGCGGCGCCGTCGCCCCCCGCTGGATCGCCGCCGCCGCCGAGGTCACGGACCTCTTCCTCTACGACTACAAGGCGACCGACCCGGCGGTCCACCGCCGCCTCACCGGCGTCTCGAACGCGCGCATCCTCGCCAACCTCGACGACCTCTACCACCGGGGCGCGCGGATCGTCCTCCGCTGCCCGCTCGTGCCGGGCGTCAACGACACGCCCGAGCACCTCGAAGGCATCGCCGCCCTCGCCGCGCGCTACCCACGCCTGGAGGGCGTCGAGGTCATGCCGTACCACGACCTCGGGCGCGGCAAGGCCGCGCGGATCGGGCAGGACTACCCGCTGCCCGGCGTGCCGAGCGCGGACGACGCCGTCGTCGCCGGCTGGCTGGACCGGCTCCACACCCTCGGCTGCACGCGGGCCGTCGTGAGCTAATTCCCATTCGCCCGGCGACGGGTGAAGTGGTGACGGTAGGCGTCGGCGACGACGGCGAGCACGATGACGGCGCCCGTCACCACCCGCTTCGTCGGCTCCGAGGCGCCGAGCTGGGCGAGGCCGGCCTGGAGCACGGCGATGATGAGGACGCCCAGGAACGAGTTGACGACGGAGCCGCGCCCGCCCAGCAGGCTCGTCCCCCCGATCACGACGGCGGCGATGGCCGAGAGCTCGAGCCCGATCCCGGCGTTGGGGTCGGCCGTCTCGAGGTAGGCCACGTGGAAGACCCCGCCGAGGCCGGAGAGCAAACCGGCCAGCGCGAACACGGCCACCTGCGTCGGGCGCGGGTCGATGCCGGAGAGGCGCACGGCCTCCTCGTTGGTCCCGATGGCGACGGCGTACCGGCCGAACACCGTCCGCGCCAGCACCACCTGCCCGGTGATCACGACGGCGAGGGCGAGGAAGAACGCGGGCGAGAGGCCGACGCCCGGAAGCGGCGCCCCCAGCCCGGCGACGGCGGAGCCCACGAAGAGCGCGCGCGAGTCGGTGACGAGGTAGGCCGCGCCGCGCGCCACCTCCAGCGTACCCAGCGTCACGATGAACGACGGGATCGCCCAGCGCACCGTCACGAGCCCGTTGACGAGCCCCACGCCGAGGCCGACCGCCAGCCCGAGCAGCACGGCCGGGAGGAGCCCCATCCCCCCGTCCACCACCGCCACGCCGAGCACCGCAGCGCACAGCGCCATCACCGACCCCACCGAGAGGTCGATCCCCCCGACGATCAGCACGAACGTCATCCCGACGGCGATCACCGTCAGCGCCGGGACCTGGTTGGCGAGCGTGGTGAAGGTGACGCGCGAGAGGAAGTGCTCGCTCAGCAGCCCGAACAACACCACGAGAACGGCGAGGACGCCGAGGAGGCCGAGGTACTCGGCCCAGGCCCGGCGAGGGCGCGGCCGGGAAAGGGTTTCGGAAGGATCCAGGGAAGGGCGCAAGGCGGAGGTCTTTCTTGTCACGTCATCCAGAGCGTGGCGAAGGATCTGCTTCCGAGACGCCGATAGCTGGAACAGGCCACCGTCTTTCCGGAGCTAGATCCTCCCTCGCTCTGCTCGTCAGGGTGACAGGCAGGGTGATAGATCAGTCGAGAGAATGGATGGTGCGCGGCTCCCCGCTTTCATGGGAAAGGGGCCCCTCCGCAGCAGCGCCATCCCGGTCGAGGTAACCGCTGATGGCGGCGGCGAGGATGGCGTCCTCGGTCCATTCGCCGCGTTCGAAGGTGGCGACGAGGCGGCCGGCGCTCATCACGGCGATCCGGTCGCAGACGGCCATCAGCTCGCGCAGCTCGCTGGAGACCACGACGAGCGCCTTCCCGCGCGCGGCCAGCTCCCCGAGCAGCCGGTACACCGTCGCCTTCGCGCCCACGTCGATCCCGCGCGTGGGCTCGTCGAGCAGCAGCACGTCGGGGTCGCGGAGGAGCCAGCGGGCGAGGACGACCTTCTGCTGGTTCCCCCCGCTCAGCTCGGCCGCGGGCTGCTCGACGCCCGCCGCGTGGACGGCCACCTGCCCGGCGACGCGCTCCGCCACGTCGCGCTCGCGCGCCGGGGCGACCCAGCCGCGGGGCCGCGTCACCGCCTCCAGCCGGGCGAGGGTGGCGTTGAGGCGGACGGGCCTCGGGAGCAGGAGGCCGTGCTGCTTCCGGTCCTCGGGGATCATCCCGATCCCGGCGCGCACGGCGTCGCGCGGCGAGCGGATCGCGACGGGCCGCCCGTCCACGAGCACCCGCCCGGCCTCGGGCGGGTCGGCGCCGAAGACGGCACGCAGCAGCTCCGTCCGGCCGGAACCGACGAGGCCGGCGACGCCGAGGATCTCGCCCTTCCGCACCTCGAAGCCCACGCCGCGCACGGCCGCGCCCCGCCGCAGCCCCTCAACGCGCAGCGCCACCGGCCCGATCTCCCGCTCGCCGAGGCCGTGCTCGTCCACGACCGCGCGGCCGACCATGAGGCGGACGATCCGGTCGAGCGACAGCGCCGCCGCGGGCGCCGTCTCGACGACGCGGCCGTCGCGGAGGACGGTCACGCGGTCGGCGATCCGACGGATCTCGTCCATCCGGTGGCTGACGTAGACGACCCCCACGCCCTCCGCCGTGAGCCGGCGGACGTGCCGGAAGAGGAGGGCGATCTCGGGGTCGGTCAGCGCCGCCGTCGGCTCGTCGAGGACGAGGACGCGGCAGGGGCGCGCGAGCGCGGCGGCGATCTCGACGAGCTGCTGCTGACCGACGCCGAGGCGGGCCACCGGCGTCTCCGGGTCGACGGCCTCCAGCCCGACGGCCGCCAACGCCTCGGCCGCCCTCCGGCGGAGCCGCGCGTAGTCCACGAACCCGAACCGGCGCGGGAGCCGCCCGAGGAACAGGTTCTCGCCGACGGTGAGCGTGCCGACGAGGTTCAGCTCCTGCATCACCACCTGCACGCCGGCCCGCTCGGCCTCGGCTTTCGAGCGCGGCGCGTAGGGCGCCCCGCCGAGCGTCATCGCCCCGCCGTCCGGCGCCGTCAGGCCGCAGACGATGCGGGCGAGCGTCGTCTTCCCCGCCCCGTTGGCGCCCACGAGGGCGTGGACCTCCCCCGGCCGCAGGTCGAGGTCCACGCCGGTGAGGACGGGGGCGGCGTAGCGCTTGCCGAGGCCGCGGACCTGGAGGAGAGGCGCCCCGTCCGCCATGGGCTACCGGAGGCTGTCGGCCGTGACGAGGTCGACGGGCGTCTGGCGGTCCTGCGGGGTCTCGCCGCCGCGGAGGAGCTGGAGCGCGTACTCGATCCCGTAGACGGCGAGCTGGTCGGCGTGCTGGTCGGCCGTGGCGAGGATGCGGCCGTCGCGGACCATCGCCTGCGCGGCGGGGATGTTGTCGAACCCGGCGATGAGCACCTCCCCCTCGCGGCCCGCCTGCCGGATGGCCGTCGCCGCGCCGAGGGCCATCTGGTCGTTGGAGGCGAGGATGCCCCGGAGGTCGGGGTGCGCGTTGAGGATGCCTGTGGCGACGGTGTTGCCGACGGCCTGCTCCCACTGCCCGCTCTGCACCGCCACGACGCGCATCCCGGCCGCATTCATGGCGTCCTCGAACCCGAGCCGCCGCTGCTGCGCGTTGAACGCCGTCGGCACCCCCTCCAGGATCGCCACGGCGTCGCCGGGCTGGAGGTGGCGCGCGAGGACCTCGCCCACCATCCGCGCGCCGGCGCGGTTGTCCGGCCCCACGAACGGGACGGCGATGCCGGCCTGCCGCAGCGTCTCGTCGTCGAGCTTGTTGTCGATGTTGACGACGACGACGCCGGCCCGCTGCGCCCGCGCGAGCACGGGCACGAGCGCGCGGGAGTCGGCCGGGGCGATGACGACGGCGTCCACGCCGGCGCTGATCATCTGCTCGACGAGGGCCACCTGCTGGCTGAGCTCGCTCTCGTTGCGGGTGCCGTTGACGACGAGGTCGTACTCGCCGTCGTGCGCCGCGTGGTGGGCCTCGGCCCCCTCGCGCATGGTCACGAAGAACTCGTTGGCCAGCGACTTCATGACGAGGGCGATGACGGGCCGCTCGTCGGGCGCGTCGCCGCCGGTCGAGGCCGTCTCATCCCCGCCGCCGCAGGCGCCGAGGAGGAGGAGGCTGGAGAGCAGGGTCAGCGTGCGCAGCATCGTGGTGGGGTCGTCCGTGGTCAGTGGTCCGTTGTTTCGTGGACGGAGGCTGTGAGGCCGGCAGCAGCGGCGGAGCGAGGCCCCCGCCGTCCACCGTCCACTGCCTACTGTCTACTGAAACCGGGGGGCTGGGTGGCGAGGGCGACCATCGCTTCGAGCGCGCGCGCCCGCTGGGTGTCGTCCACGGTGAGGAAGCGGTGACGGCCGCCGGGGTGCGGGTCGAGCCAGGTCGTCCCGTCGTCGCGGACGCGGATCGTGCCGGGGAAGGAGAGGCCGAAGTAGCCCTCGTCCGGGCGCGCGGCGTAGAGGACCGACGTGAGGTCCCACGTCGGGCGGTTGTAGGGCATCGGGAGGTACAGCCGGTACGCCTCGGCGACGGGGTGGTCCTCGACGTAGGCCATGTGGTGCGTGACGGCGTGGGCCGGGAACGGCATCGAGACGCCCACCTCGAACCCGCTCGCGACGACGGGCGAGGGCCACTCGGAAAACACCTTCTGCGCGGCGGGGAGGTCCGTCTCCACGTTGTACTCGGGCCGGGTGTCGCCCGGGAAGTTGCCGTTGCCGGCGGCGAAGTTACCGGCCATCACCGAGAGCAGCCGCACCTTCCGCGCGACGAGCTGCCGGCCGTCGAGCGGGCTGGCCTCGTCCGGCGGCGTGTCGAGGAGGCGGGCGAGGTTGGTGCTGAACCCGATCTGGACGACGACGACGGACGCGTCCTCGGCGTCGGCCAGCCCGCGGCGGAGCACACCCGTCGCCTCGGGCGCCCGTGCACCGTCGGTGAGGGCGTGGGGGTAGACGAGCGATCCGTCGTCGCGCGTGCGAGTGGCCGGGACGCGGATCATGTCGGCGTCGTGCGGCGCCTTCCCGCCCCGTACCACGCCGATGGGAATGTGAGGCCGCCCGTAGAACGTGTTGACGAGGTCCACGTACGGGGCCGCCCACGGGTTGTCCTTCGTGACGGTGACGGCGAGGAGGCGGGCCTCGCCGCGGCTCTCGAAGGCGTGGAGCATCGCCAGCGCGAGCGCGTCGTCCACGTCGTTGCCCATGTCGGTGTCGAGGACGACGGGGACGGGGCGGGGGGGCGCGTGCATGGGCTCCGTCGTCAGTCCCGGGCCGGCGGGGCCGCCATGAGGTCGTCGAGGATCCGGGCGAGCTCCTCGCGCGGCGTCTTCTCGACGAGGTAGGCGTGGTCGCGGTCGGGGGCGTCCCGCCACGCGTTCGTGCCGTCCTCGTTGATGGCGTTGTGACCGGTCGTCACGGCGTCCCAGTAGTCGCGGAGGCCGCGGACGGCGACGAGGACGGCGGTCTGGTCGAAGCTGGAGTGGGGCCAGATGCCCGTCTCGGGGTCGAACTCGGGCGTGAACTGGCGGGCGAAGAAGAGGTCCCAGAAGTGGTAGGACGCGCGGACGGGGTTGTCCTCGGGCGTCTCCCAGAGCCGCGCCCCCGTCAGGAGGTCCTCCCCGATCTCGAACCCGCTGAAGACGATGGGCGTCGGCCAGCCGTCCACGAGGGCGCGCGTGGCCGCGGCGTCCACGGTGAAGTTGGACTCGCTGCCTTCGGGGTAGGCCCCGCCCATCACCGAGAGCAGGCGCACCTTCCGTTCTACGAGGTCGCGCCCGGAGAGCGGGCTGAGGCTGTCGGGCGGCGAGGTGAGCAGGTGGGCCGGGTTCGACATCGAGCCCACGACGACGACGGTCACGCTCGTATCCGGCGCCGCGGCCAGGAGGCGGCGGTACATCGCGACGGCGTCCTCGGCGTACTCGGCGTGGCGGGTGTCGTTCGGGAAGCGGCCGGCGACGTAGCCGTTGAAGGAGTCGCCGTACCACTCGTCGCTGCCGCCCATCGGCCCCTCCCCCTTGTTCGTGCCGACGGGGAGGTCACCGCGCCCGTAGTACGTGTTGATGGCGTCGGCGGCGGGGGCGCACCAGGGGCTCTTCGTGCCGCACGCCACGCCGAGGATCTCGGCCTCGCCGCGGTCGGCCAGCGCGTGGAGGAGGGCCAGCGCGCCCGCGTCGTCGGCGTCCGGCCCGAGGTCGGTGTCGAAGATGACGCGGACGGGCTGGGCGGCAGCGCCGCCGGCGGCCAGGAGGAGGGCGAGGAGGAGAAAGGGGGAAAGGGGGAAAGGGAGAGAGGGGGAAAGAGCGCGGGCGCGCGGAAGCTCCCCTCCTGAACAGGCCGGAGGTCCCGCTTGCGGGTAGGGGCTGGGGGTGGTCGATTCGGGGCTGAGGAAGCGTACCGATTCCACCCCCTCCCCCTTCGGGGACTCCCCCTGTCCAGGGGGAGAACTGACGACTCCAGCGTTCGTGCTCATCGTCAGGCCGCCTCGGCGGGGACGGCCGGCGCCTCCGTCAGGGCCTCTTCGGTCCCGGCGTCGAAGAAGTGGAGCTTGCCCGGCTCGAAGGCGAGGGCGATGGGGGCGCCGGGCTCGGGTACCGGCTGCGGCGCCACGCGCGCGACGACCTGGTGGGGGCCCGTGTGCGCGTAGAGCACGACCTCGTTCCCCATCGGCTCCACCACGTCGAGCGTCCACGACGACGCCGGCGCGCGGCCGTCGCCGGCCAGGGCGACCGCCTCGGGGCGGACGCCCAGCGTGACGGGCCGCCCGACGTGCGCCCGGAGGCGCGCGGCGTGCTCGGGGAGGAGCGGGAGCGCGAACGCGCCCCCCTCCGCACGGAAGACGAGCCCGCCCCCCTCGGCCACCACCTCGCCGGCGACGAAGTTCATGGCGGGGCTCCCGATGAACCCCGCGACGAACTGGTTGGCCGGGTGGTCGTAGAGGTGGAGCGGGGTGTCGATCTGCTGGATCTCGCCGTCCCTCAACACGACGATCCGGTCCCCCATCGTCATCGCCTCCACCTGGTCGTGCGTCACGTACACCATCGTCGCCCCGAGGCGGTCGTGCAGCTTCGCGATCTCGGTGCGCATCTGGACCCGCAGCTTGGCGTCGAGGTTCGAGAGCGGCTCGTCGAAGAGGAACACGGCGGGCTTGCGGACGATGGCGCGGCCGACGGCGACGCGCTGGCGCTGCCCGCCCGAGAGCTGCTTCGGCTTCCGGTCCAGCATGTCCCCGATGCCGAGGATGGCCGCGGCCTCCTGCACGCGCGCCTCGATCTCGGCCTTCGGGTACTTCCGCATCCGCAGCCCGAACGAGAGGTTCTCGCGGACGGTCATGTGGGGGTAGAGCGCGTACTCCTGGAACACCATCGCGATGTCGCGCGCCTTCGGGGGGAGGTCGTTGACGACGCGGTCGCCGATGCGGAGGGTGCCGGCCGTGATCTCCTCCAGCCCGGCGATCATCCGCAGCAGCGTGGACTTCCCGCAGCCGGAGGGGCCGACGAGGACGACGAACTCCCCGTCCTCGACGGTGAACGTGGCGCCCTTGACGGCCTCGACGCCGTTGGCGTAGACCTTTCTGACGTGCTCTAACGTGACGCGGGCCATCGAACGGAAGCGTTTCGTGGGGTTGTGTTTCGGTCCGCCAGCTCAGCGCACGAGCGCCATCCGGCGGGTCACCACCTGCCCCTCGCTCTCGAGGCG
The DNA here is from genome assembly GCA_035304085.1 of Rubricoccaceae bacterium. GTDB lineage: Bacteria > Bacteroidota > Rhodothermia > Rhodothermales > Rubricoccaceae > DATGQT01. The sequence goes on along the minus strand of DATGQT010000132.1, from coordinate 6,650 downwards.
GCACAGGTAGACGCCGCTGGCGAGGGCGGCCCCGTCGAACGTCGCGGTTTGGCGGCCGGCGGGGACGACGCCGTCCACGAGGCGGGCCACCTCGCGCCCGAGGAGGTCGAAGACGGCCAGCCGCACCGGCCCGCCGCGGGCGACGGCGTACGTGAGCGTGGTGCGGCCGGAGAACGGGTTGGGGTAGTTCGGCGCCAGCGCGAGGCCGTCCGGCGCCGAGGGAGCAGCGGGCTCGCCCACCGTCGGGACCGCCACGACGGAGTCGGCCACGGCGAAGAGGCGGGTGGTGTAGGCCGGCACGGGCACGGCGAAGTCGGCCAGGTCGGCGCCGGTGCCGGCGAGGGCCTCGCCCGAGAAGAGGTCGGTGAGGTAGTACGTCGTCTCGGGGTCGAGGCCCATGTCGTCCACGGGGAGGGCGAGCGCGGCCGTCACGTCGTCGTCGCCCATGTTGATCGCGGCGACGACGTTGTCGGTGCCCTCCCAGCGGCGGTAGGCGAACGTCTGGTCCCCCACGTCGGCCGGCGCGACGGCGACCTCCTCGAAGTGGTCGCTGTGGAGGGCCGGGAACGTCTCGCGGAGGAGGAGGAGGTGCTGGTAGTGCGCGAAGAGCCCGTCGTGGTCGTAGTCCGAGATCGGGCGCGACGTGGGGAACGACGGGAACTCGTAGAGGTCGCGCACGACGCCGACCTCCTGCCCGTAGAGCATCATGGGGATGCCGTGGAGCGAGAAGAGCAGGGTGGCCGCCATCTTCGTCTGCTCGACGGAGTGGTTCCCGTAGAAGCTCGGGGTGTCGTTGTTCTCGAGGTAGCGGAAGACGACGGCGTCGGGGTGGTAGCCGTTGCCGAAGTCGGTGAGGGCGTTGCGGAGGGCGCTGGCGCGGAGGGGCTCGCCCGTCGTGTTGAAGATGGTGGACCCCTGGCCGCCCCGCTGCCAGGCCCACTCCGAGATGTAGTTGGGGTCGGTGGTCCAGTCGTAGGCGGCGTCGTAGCGGCCCTCGAAGTTGACCTCGTCGGTGGCCTTGGCCTCGCCGAGCATGAACACCCCCGGCTTGACGCGCTTGAGCGCGGCGCGCCACGCCTGCACGAACGCCGGGTTGCGCGAGGCCACGCCCCAGCCCACGTCGAACCGGAACCCGTCCACGTCGAACGTCTCGACCCAGTACCGCGTCGCCTCGACGATGAGCCGCTGCACCTCGGGGTTGTCGTAGTCGAGGTTGGCCATCGGGTAGTCCTCGTTCCACTCGAAGTAGGTGACGAAGGTCATCTCCCCGACCTGGCGCGTCACGTAGTGCTGGGAGTACGGGGCGTCGTCTTCCTCCCGCTGATAGAAGTCGTAGTAGTGGGAGCGCTCGCCGTGCGCGATGGCGTCCTGGGCGTAGGGGTGCTCGATGGAGGTGTGGTTCGGGACGAAGTCGAGGAGGACGCGCACGCCGGCCTCGTGCGCGGCGGCGACGAGCTCGTGGAGGTCCTCCTCGGTGCCGAGCTCCTCCCAGATCGAGAAGTAGTCCGTGACGTCGTAGCCCTGGGAGGGGATGGGCGCGTCGGCGTAGGGGTAGATGGGCTGGAGCCAGATCGTGTTGACGCCGAGGCGGACCAGCTCGGGGAGCCGCTGCGTGACGTCGTCGAGGGTGCCGGTGTTCTGGTCGGCCCAGCGGCGGGTGAAGATCTCGTAGACCACCGCGCGGTCCACCCACGCCGCGTGGTCCGTTTCGAGGACGAAGGGGGTGACGGACCCGTCCTCGCGCACCGTCACGAAGGTCCGTGCCGCGAACGCGTCGCCGTCGTCGGCGTGCACGGTCCAGTCGAAGTAGTACTCGCCGGGGGGGGCGTCGCCGGGGACGGTGACGGTGGCGGTGGAGTCGTCCTGGACCGAGAGGCCGAGGGCGGCGGGGTTGCCCGGGTCTTCGGCCCACGTGAACGTGAGCGCGGCGCCGTCGGGGTTGTCGAGGACGTGCCCTTCGAGGGTGACCGTCCGCCCCGCCACCGTCGGGCGCACCTCGGCCTCGGGGCGCGGCGCGTAGCCGAGGGTCCAGCGGAGGGTGTCGCCGCAGACCTCGCCGCCGGTGCCGTCGGCGCAGGCGATCACCTCGGTCTCCGGCTCGGTCAGGCGGAGGGGGACGGCGAAGGTGCCGGCCACGGCCGTGAACGGGAAGGGCTCGCCGTTGACGTAGAGGGTGCCCGTCGTCGCGCCCGAGACCGTGCCCTCGGCCACTTGCTCCTGCGCCCAGACCGTCGCATCTTCCTCTGCGAGCGCAATCGTTTGCGCAGCAGCGGCCTCAAAAAGCGGCAGCGCCAACACCAGCACGGCCGCTCGGATCACGGGTCGGGGCATAAACCCTCACTAGAGGAACGTCCGGGCCAATATCGCGACGATCCCCCCCGCCCACAAGCGCCCCGCCCATGCCCTACGTCCTCGGCCTCGACGTCTCCACGACGGCCACGAAGGCCCTCCTCCTCGACCCCGCCGGCGAGGTCGTCGCCGACGCCGCCATCGAGTACCCGTACGAGACGCCGCGCCCGCTGTGGAGCGAGCAGGACCCGGCGCTGTGGTGGGACGGCTCCGCGCGCAGCATCCGCACCGCGCTGGCCGAGGCGGGCGTCGCGTCCGAGGAGATCGTCGCCGTCGGGCTGACGGGGCAGATGCACGGGCTCGTCCTCCTCGACGCGGCCGGCGCGGTGCTCCGCCCGGCCATCCTCTGGAACGACGGCCGCACCGGCGCCGAGTGCGACGCCATCCGCGGGCGCCTCGGCAAGGAGCGGCTCGTCGCGGTAACGGGGAACGACGCGCTCACGGGCTTCACGGCGCCCAAGCTCCTGTGGGTGCGCGCCCACGAGCCCGACGTCTACGCCCGCGCCCGGCACGTCCTCCTGCCCAAGGACTACGTCCGCTTCCGCCTCACGGGCGATTACGCGATGGACAGGGCCGACGGCTCCGGTACCCTCCTCTTCGACCTGGAGAAGCGCGACTGGTCCGAGGAGGTCTGCGCCGTCCTCGACATCCCGCTGGGCTGGCTCCCGCCCACGTACGAGGGACCCGAAGTGACCGGCGTCGTCACGGAGGAGGCCGCTGCCATCACGGGCCTCCGCGCGGGCACCCCCGTCGTGGCCGGCGGGGGCGACCAGGCGGCGGGGGCCGTCGGCGTGGGGGCCGTGCGAGCGGGGGTGGTGAGCCTCGTCCTCGGCACCTCCGGCGTCGTCTTCGCCACGTCGGACGGGCCGCACTACGAGCCGGAGGGGCGGCTCCACGCCTTCTGCCACGCCGTCCCCGGCCGGTGGCACCTCATGGGCGTGATGCTCTCGGCGGCCGGGAGCCTCCGCTGGTACCGCGACACCCTCGCCCCCGGCGTCGCTTTCGACGACCTCCTCGGCCCCGCCGCCGAGGTGCCGCCGGGCAGCGACGGCCTCCTCTTCCTCCCCTACCTCACGGGCGAGCGGACGCCGCACGCGGACCCGCTGGCGCGCGGGGCGTTCGTCGGCCTCACCGTGCGGCACACGCGGGCGCACCTGACGCGGGCGGTGCTGGAGGGGGTGGCCTTCGGGCTCTGCGAGGGGTTCGACCTCATGCGCGAGGCCGGGCTCCCGGCGGCCGAGGAAGTGCGCGTCTCGGGCGGCGGCGCGAAGAGCCCGCTCTGGCGCCAGATCCTCGCCGACGCGCTCGGCACCCCGCTCGTGACGGTGACCTCGACGGAGGGCGCGGCCTACGGCGCGGCGCTCCTGGCCGGCGTCGGCGCCGGGCTGTGGGAGGACGTGGAGTCGGCCTGCGACGCGGCCGTCCGGGTGACGGGGCGAACGGAGCCGGACCCCGAGACGGCCACGGCCTACGACGAGGCCTTCGCGCGCTACCGCGCCCTCTACCCCGCCCTCAAGCCGACGTTCGACGCGACGGGGACGACCTGAACAACGCGGCTCGGGCGTTCAGCGCCCCCGCAGGCGCTCCAGGTGCTGGTAGCCAGCGCGGATGCTCGCGAGGGCGTCGCTGGGATCGTCGTGCTCGACGAAGGCGTGGCGGACGCCCGCCCCCTCGGCGTGTTCGAAGACGCGGGCGAAGTCGATGGTGCCGGCCCCCACGTCGACCATCGCCCCGTCGGCCGTCCGGTCCTTGACGTGGAGGAGCGGGAAGCGGCCCGGGTGGCGCGCGAAGTAGTCGAAGGGGTCGCGCCCGCCGTGGACGGTCCAGTACAGATCCATCTCCATCGCGACGAGCGCCGGGTCGGTCGCTTCCAGGAGCACGTCGTAGCCGGTGCGGTCGCCGCCGAACGACTCGAACTCGAAGTCGTGGTTGTGGTAGGCGAGCTGGATACCGACCTCCCTGAGCCGCGCGCCGATGCGGTGGAGCTCATCGGCGACGCGGCGGTAGCCGTCCAGCGAGGCGCGCTCGTGCTCGTCGAGCCAGGGCACGACGAGGTAGCGATGACCGAGGACGTGGGCCGCCTCGACCTGCGCGTCGAGATCCTCGCGAAGCGCGTCGAGGCCGACGTGGGCGGCGGGGGCCGTGAGGCCCAGGTCGTCGAGGAGGGTGCGGATCGCGCGCGGGTCGCGGCCGTGGTAACCGGCGAACTCGACCTCCTCGTAGCCGATGCGGCGGACCGCCTCCAGCACGCCGACGAAGTCCTCGGCGAGGAGGCCGCGGACGGTGTAGAGCTGGAGGCCGGGGCGCGGGAGCACGGAGGGCGTGGGGGCGGCGCGGCAGGCTGCCGGCCCCAGCGCGACGAGGCCGAGGCCGCCGAGGGCGGCGCCGGTGGTGCGGAGGAAGGCGCGGCGGTTCATTCGCGGATGGAGGGTACGGAGAGGATGGAAGGGATGGAGGGTTCAAGTACGCCCCTCCAACCCCTCCTTTCCCCCCACCCCCTCCATACTCAAAACGCAGGCAGCTCCCACCCCAGCCGGTACGTCCGCCCGAGGAAGCGCTCGGCGTCGGGGGCGTTCGGGATGGACGTCGTCGCGGCGTCGTACGTGATGGGCTGCCCGGCGCGAAGGGCGACGATCCCGAGGAGCATCAGCTCGGTGAGGTCGGCGGCGTAGGTGAACGGCGTCGAGACGGCCTCCTCGCCGCGGATGGCGCGGACCCAGTTCTGCTCGTGCCCGTAGATCCCGCCCTCGATGCGCGGGAGCGACTGCGGCACAGCGGCGGCCTCCTCGTTGAGCGCCTCGGGCAGGAGCCGGGGCTCGTACCCGTAGAGGTCGTGGACGACCAGCCCCCGCTCGCCGACGTAGATCACGCCGCCCTCGGCGTTGAGCTCGAAGCCCTCGGGCGCCTCCAGCGGCGTCGGCGGCATGAGGCCGCCGTCGAACCACGTCATCTTGAGCGTCGCGCCCCCTGGGCGGTCGAACCAGTACGTCGTGATCGTGGCGACGGGGTACGTGTCGGGGTTCTCGCGGTCCCCGCCCCACGGAGAGTGGCGGGTCTCGACGCGGGCGGGCATCCCGAGCTCCAGCGCCCAGAAGGGGAAGTCGAGGATGTGGGCGCCCATGTCGCCGAGGGCGCCGACGCCGAAGTCGACCCAGCCGCGCCACGCGAAGGGGTGGATGCCGGGGTAGTACGGCCGCCCGGCGGCGGGGCCGAGGAAGAGGTCCCACTCCAGGCTCGGCGGCGGCGTCCCCGGCTCGGGCCTGCCGATGCCCTGCGGCCAGTAGCCGTGAGGGCGGTTCGTCCACGCCAGCACCTCGCGGATCGGCCCGACGATCCCGCTGCGGACGAGCTCGACGGCGCGGCGTCCGTCGTCGCTCGAGTGCCCCTGGTTGCCCATCTGCGTCACGACGCCCGAGGCGTCCGCCGCCCGCTTGAGCGCGCGGGCCTCCTCGACGGAGTACGTGAGCGGCTTCTGGACGAACACGTGCTTGCCGCGCTCCATCGCCCAGAGCGCGGCCGTGGCGTGCATGTGGTCCGGCGTGGCGACGACGACGGCGTCGATGTCGCCGCCGCGCTCGTCGAGCATCCGGCGGAAGTCGGTGTAGCGCGCGGCCCGCTCGTACCGCGGCCGGAGCTCGGCCATCTCGGGGAACGTCAGCGAGCCGTCGTCCTCCCGGTGGGCGAGGCGCTCCTCGAACATCTCGTCCACGTACGCCCAGTCCACGTCGGCGAGGGCGACGATGTTCTGGTCCATGAGCGCCGCGAGGTTCCACATCCCCTGCCCGCCGACGCCGATGCCGGCGACGTTCACGGTGTCCGAGGGGGCGCGGAAGCCCGGCCCGCCGAGCACGTGGCGCGGGACGATGGTGGGGGCGAAGAAGGCGCCCGCGACGGAGGCGGCGCCGGTGCGGATGAACTCACGGCGTTTCATAGGTGGGGTGAAGTTTGGAGTTTGGGGTTTGGAGTTTGAAGTAGACCGCACCAACTTCAAACTCCAAACTTCAAACTCGAAGGTCCCCGCGGCGGACCTGCTCGACGGCGTAGGCGGCGGCGCGGGCGGTGAGGGCCATGTAGGTGATGGAGGGGTTCTGGCAGGCCGAGCTGGTCATGCACGCGCCGTCGGTGACGAAGAGGTTGGGGACGTCGTGGGCCTGGTTGTGGGCGTTGAGGACGGAGGTCCGGGGGTCGCGGCCCATCCGCGCCGTGCCCATCTCGTGGATCCCCTCGCCGAAGGCGTACGAGTCGTCGAAGGGGAAGACGTTGGTGCCGCCCGTGGCCTCGAGCATCTCGAGGGCGGCCTC